>NZ_NPFM01000004.1:0-120541 GCF_002258645.1 Rhodococcus sp. 15-649-2-2 | reverse complement strand
TGCGCCGTCGACGAGCAGGGCCCAGACGTCGCCGAAGGTGACGTTCTGTGCGACGAGTTCTTCGATGTCGACGCCGCGGTAGCGCAGTGCGCCGCCGTCTTTGTCGGGTTCGGCGATGTCGGAGGTGAACGCGACGACACCTTCGAGACCGGAGACGAAATCCTCGGGAACGTGTTGAACAGCCATGGCCTGTGGACTCCCTCGTCGCGTTTGCGCCCGGCTCTGCGCCGCATCCGGGCGTACTGTGCCAGAACCATAGCGAGCATGTACGCGGGAGTAGCGTCTGGGTTCGTGTCTGCAGATGAACAGCGCCTGGCGCACATGCGGGTCGACTACGGCGAGCCCGACGACCTCGAGGTCGATGCTCTGGCCGGCGGGTGGTTCCCACTGGCACAGCAGTGGTTGGCCGACGCGGTAGCGGCAGATCTACCCGAGCCCAATGCCATCGTGTTGGGGACCGTCGACGAGGCAGGCAGACCCGCGACTCGCACCGTGCTGTGCAAGGGCCTCGACGCCGACGGCGTGGTCTTCTACACCAATTACGACTCGGACAAGGGCCGTGCGCTCGCGGTGAATCCCTACGCGTCGGTGACCTTCCCGTGGATCGCGAGTGCCCGGCAGCTCACCGTGCGGGGCTCGGTGGTCAAGGTCGACGCCGAGACCACCGAAACCTATTGGCGCACCAGGCCGCGCGGCTCCCAGCTGGGGGCATGGGCGTCCGAGCAGTCACGCGCTGTCGGCTCGCGGGAAGACCTGGTCGCCAAGCTGGCCGAGGTCACCGCAACGTTCGACGGTGTCGAGGTACCGGTACCGCCGAACTGGGGCGGCTTTCGCGTCGAGCCGGAGACGGTCGAATTCTGGCAGGGCCGAACCAGCCGTATGCACAACAGGATTCGCCTGACGGTGGCAAGTGGTGTGATCGAGCGTCTGCAGCCGTGAGCGGGTTGCGCGGCATTCTTGCCGATACGACACCGCTGAAGACTCCGGCCTACCGCCGGCTGTGGTTGGCGAACATCGTCACCGTCATCGGTGCTCAGCTCTCCATTGTTGCTGTGCCGCAACAGGTATTCCAGATCACGCGGAGCTCTGCCTATGTGGGGCTGACGGGTGTGTTCGCCCTGGTGCCGCTCATCGTGTTCGGTCTGTGGGGCGGCGCGCTGGCCGATGTGATGGACCGCCGCACCCTGCTGATGATCACCACGTGCGGTCTGATCGGAACTTCCGCTCTCTTCTGGCTACAGGCGTTCCTGGGCCTGAACAACGTCTGGATCATCTTGGTGCTCTTGGCTGTTCAACAAGCATTCTTCGCGGTGAATCAGCCGACCCGCAGCGCGATTCTGCCCAGGATTCTGCCTGCCGAACAGCTACCGGCTGCGAACTCTCTGAACATGACGGTGTTCAACTTCGGTGCGATCGCCGGTCCGCTCAGTGCGGGCATCCTGATCTACTACATCGGGCTCGAGACCCTCTACTTGATCGACACCATCGCACTGTTCGCAACACTCTGGGCAGTGGTTCGGCTGCCGGGGATCCCGCCGGCCAAGTCGGGTCAGCGAGCCGGATTGCGTTCGGTGTTCGACGGTTTTGCGTATCTCGCCACCCAGAAGGTGCTGCTGGCTTCGTTCGTCGTCGACATCATTGCCATGGTGTTCGGTATGCCCAGGGCTCTCTTTCCACAGATTGCGCACGAGAGCTTCGGTGATCCGGCGTCGGGCGGGCCGGTGCTGGGCATGTTGTTCGCGGCCATGTCCGCAGGCGCGGTGGTGGGCGGAGTGTTCTCCGGGTGGCTTCCACGAGTGCGCAGGCAAGGCCTGGCGGTGCTGATCTGCATCGTCGTGTGGGGCGTGGCGATGATCGGGTTCGGCGTCGCCGTCGGCGCGGCCACCGACGGGGCGACCGCCGTCGCCCTGTGGTTCGCGCTGGCGTTCCTGGCTCTGGGCGGCGGGGCCGACATGATCTCGGCGGCGTTCCGCAGCACGATGCTGCAGACGGTCGCGACCGACGAGATGCGCGGCCGATTGCAAGGTGTCTTCATCGTCGTCGTCGCGGGAGGGCCTCGCATCGGTGACGTGCTGCACGGTGCCGCAGCCGCGTCGGTGGGGACGGCAGCCGCCGCAGCCGGCGGCGGCGTACTGGTCGTCATCGGTGTCTCGATCGCTGCGCTGGCTCTTCCGGCATTCATTCGCTATCGAGTGGGTGCCCTCGTCGGACCGAAGGTGGTAGACAATGACTCCCATGGCTGATGCACAGACCTACTCGTTGACGAGCGGTAAGTATCGGGCAGACATCGCTGCCGTCGGAGCGGGCCTGCGAGTTCTCGAATACGACGGTGCCGCGCTCACCGAGACGTGGGCGGCGGGTTCGAAGCCGCCGCTGTCGGCGGGGCTGGTGTTGGCCCCGTGGCCCAACCGGACGGCCGACGGGACGTTCGCCTTCGAAGGCGTCGAACATCGGTTGGAGATCAGCGAGCCCTCGCGAAACAACGCCAGTCACGGTTTCGTCCGAAAGGTGGCGTGGACTCTCGTCGAACACACCGACAGTCGCGTCGAGCAGAGCGTGGACGTCGGGACGCACCAGGGATGGCCGTTCTCGTTGACGGTGACGGTGGTGCACGAGCTGTCGGCGGACGGTCTCACCGTGACCGCGTCCGCGAAGAACACCGGTGATTCGGCCGCGCCCTACGGGATGGGTTTCCACACCTACGTCCGAGTGGGGGATGTGCCGCTCGACGAGTGCACGCTCGAGCTCTCCGCCGGGACACGGCTACCGCTCGATCCGGTGCGCAATCTGCCCGTGGGCAATTCGGTTCCGACGGCCGATACCGAGTACGACTTCCGGGAGCCGCGCACGCTGCAGGGCGTGCAGCTGGACACCCCGTTCAGTGCGTCGCTGCCCGACGTCGACGGCCGTGCGAACCATGTTCTGCGTGGCCCCGACGGCGCTGCGACCGTGTTGTGGACCGACGCGAGCTTCGGCTGGGTGCAGGTGTTCACCGCCGATCCGGCCAACGATCAGGCCTATCCCGACCGAGGGCGGGCGTTGGCGATCGAACCGATGACGTGCCCACCCGATGCGTTGAACTCCGAGATCGATCTGGTCGTGCTCGAGCCGGGGCAAATTTGGTCGGGCACCTGGGGAATGAGGTACGAGAAGTGACGATTCTGGTGTGCGGCGAAGCGTTGGTGGACTTGGTCCCGGTGCACGAGGGGCCGCTGCTCTCGCCCAAGCTCGGCGGCGGACCGTTCAACGTCGCCGTCGCGATCGGTCGATTGGGTTCGCCCGTCGCGTATCTCTCACGGATATCGCGCGACCCCTTCGGCGAGCAGATCCTGGCGAGTCTGCGCGACGCAGGCGTCGACATCTCGTGGGTCCAGCGCGGCGACGAGCCGACCACCTTGGCGATGACCACTCTCGCCGAGGACGGCAGCGCCGAGTACTCGTTCTATGCCGACGGCACCGCCGATCGGCTCGTGGCCGATCCCGGCGATCTCCCGGACGAGATCAGTGTTCTCTCGTTCGGCACGTTGTCGTTGCTCTACGAGCCCGGTGCGTCGATGTACGCGGGATTGCTGCACCGGGCGCGGGCGGCGGGCAAGCTCACGATGCTCGACCCCAACATTCGCCCGGCCGCCATCGACAGCACCAGCGGCGACATCACCGCCGACGGTTTCCGTGACCGCTTCCGTTCGTGGTTGCCCAGCATCGACATCCTCAAGGTGTCCGAGGACGACTCGTTCTGGTTGGGGCTGGGAACGCAGGGGACAACCGTCGACGACTGGCTCGCGGCCGGGGTCACCGCTGTGGTCATGACCCGCGGCGGCGACGGCATCTCGGTCTTCACCGCAGCCGACGAAATCTCGGTGCCGGGTGTGGCCGTCGATGTCGTCGACACGATCGGCGCTGGTGACACCGTGCACGGGGCTCTGCTGAGCTTTTTGCAGAAGGAGACCATTATCACATCGAACGCGGTGAAAGCGATGAGCAAGCAAGATTGGCAGCAAGCGCTCGAGTTCGCCGCGAAGGCAGCGGCAATCACGGTTTCGCGCCCCGGTGCCGACCCTCCCTGGGCGTCCGAGGCGTCGAGAGACTAGTTTCACTATCGACGTAAGAACTGTCCGCTTCAAGTACGTGTCCGTTACACGAGTTCGAGAGGGACCATTCGTGCCCGCTGAGAATGACGCCAAAGCCACCCTCACCTATCCCGGTGGCGAATACTCCATGTCGATTGCCGAGGCTTCCGAAGGCAACAACGGCATCGAGCTGGGAAAGTTGCTGGCCACCACCGGCTATACGACATTGGACGGCGGGTTCGTCAACACCGCATCGACCAAGTCGGCCATCACGTACATCGACGGTGACGCAGGCATCCTGCGCTACCGCGGATACCCGATCGAACAACTTGCGGGCAAGTCGTCGTTCATCGAGGTCAGCTACCTGCTGATCTACGGGGAGCTGCCGTCCGCAGATCAGCTCGAGACGTTCACCGACAAGATCCGTCGACACACCCTGCTGCACGAGGACCTCAAGCGGTTCTTCGACGGCTTCCCGCGCAACGCTCACCCGATGCCGGTGCTGTCGAGCGCAGTCAACGCGCTGTCGGCGTACTACCAGGATTCCCTGGACCCCAACGATCCGGCACAGGTCGAGCTGTCGACCATCCGCTTGCTGGCCAAGCTGCCGACGATCGCGGCATACGCCTACAAGAAGTCCGTCGGCCAGCCGTTCCTGTACCCGGACAATTCCAAGAGCCTGGTCGAGAACTTCCTGCGCCTGACGTTCGGATTCCCGGCCGAGCCGTACGAGGTCGATCCCGAGATCGTCAAGGCACTCGACATGCTGCTCATCCTGCATGCCGACCACGAGCAGAACTGCTCCACCTCGACGGTGCGCCTCGTCGGATCCTCGCAGGCCAACCTGTTCACCTCGATCTCCGGCGGCATCAACGCGCTGTGGGGCCCGCTGCACGGCGGAGCCAACCAGGCCGTGCTCGAGATGCTCGACAAGATCAAGGCCGAGGGCGGCGACGCCACGGACTTCCTGCGTCGAGTGAAGAACAAGGAAGACGGCGTCAAGCTCATGGGCTTCGGACACCGTGTGTACAAGAACTTCGATCCGCGCGCGACGCTGGTCAAGGAAACTGCGCACACGATCCTCGGCAAGCTGGGCAACGGCGACGAGCTGCTCGAGATCGCCCTCAAGCTCGAGGAGACAGCTCTCACCGACGACTACTTCGTCGAGCGCAAGCTGTACCCCAACGTGGACTTCTACACCGGATTGATCTACCGCGCGATGGGCTTCCCGCCGCGCATGTTCACGGTGTTGTTCGCGATGGGCCGTCTCCCCGGCTGGATCGCGCACTGGCGCGAGCAGAACGAGGACACGACCGGCAAGATCGGCCGTCCGCGCCAGATCTACACCGGCTACACCGAGCGCGACTACCAGGACGTCAGCTCCCGCTAGCTCCCGCTGTACAACAATGCCGCCGACTCCTTCGGGAGTCGGCGGCATTGTTGTATCCCCGTGCCGAACTCGAAGTTATGGACGGATTTCGTCCTAACTTCGAGTTCGCGGCACCGTCAGGCGTCGAAGTGCCTGCGGTTCTTCAAGACCGGCAGCGTCTTGCGCACGGCGTCGACCATGGCGGTATCGATGTCGATCGTCAGCATGCCGGGCGTCGCGTCCAGTTGCCCGAGAATCTCGCCGGTGGGGGAGCAGACGATGCTGTGCCCCACGCCCAATGGCGCATTTCCCTCGGCGGCAACGGGTTCGGCCTGATCGCAGGCTGCGATGAACGTCGTCGAATCCAACGCGCGTGCGCGGGCGAGCAGGGTCCACTGCTCCACCTTGCCGTCACCCGATCCCCACGATGCCGGAACAACGACGAGTTCCGCGCCGAGATCCCCGAGTTTCTGGAACAGCGAGGGGAATCGAATGTCGTAGCAGGTGGCGAAGCCAACCCGAACTCCGGCGATATCGACCACGAGAGGGTCCGAACCCGGTGCGACGGTGTCGGATTCGGCGAATCCGAACGCGTCGAACAGGTGAATCTTGTCGTAGCTCGCATCGATGCCGGGGCCGGTGACGAGCAGTGTGTTGGTCACTCGGTCATCCGCGGCGGGGGTGAACATCCCCGCGACGACGGTGATGCCGGCATCGGACGCGATGGAGCGCACCGCGTCGGCCCATTCGCCGTCGAGAGGCTGTGCGAACTTTCGGATGGGTCCGCCGAAGCAGCGCATCGTCGCCTCGGGAAACACGACGACGTCCGATCCGGCGTGTGCGGCGGCACGGGCGTGAGTGTCGATGAGTTCGAGGTTCTCGGAGGGGTGTTCGCCGCTGGTGATCTGGGCGAGGCTGATGCGAATGGACGAGCTCACGGTGTGACTCCTGGTTTCGTCGGAGGAAGACAGGTATACATATCGTATGCAGCCGCTGTCGGGGAGGGAGAAGGCGTATCTGTTCGTGCGCGATCAGGTGCTGTCGTCACCGGCCGCCACCGGCACTTTTCTCAACGAGCAGGAGCTCGCAACGCGAATCGGTGTATCGCGCACGCCGGTTCGTGAAGCGCTGCTGATGTTGCAGTCCGAGGGTCTGGTCGAGATGGTGCCCAAGCGCGGGGCGCACGTGCCGGCGATGTCCGGACGGCAGATCGGCGAACTGATGGATCTGCGCGGCGTTCTCGAGCGGCACGCGGCCACCCGAGCGCTGCGCGCCGGGGACGCTCCGATCGCGGCGATGCAGCATGCGCTCGAGCAGCAGGAATTGCTGATGAATTCTGACAGTGCGGATGCGCCGAAGGAGTTCATCGACTGGGACGGCACGTTTCACCAGAGTCTGATCGATTCGGCTGGAAGCGATCTGCTCTCTCGTACGTATGCCGGCCTGCGAGCGCGCCAGCTTCGCGTGGGCTTGAGTGCGCTGTTCACCGCGGCCAACCGGCAGCATCGGGTGTGCGCCGAGCACCAGGCCATCATCGACGCACTGGGTGCGGGCGATGAGGGCCTGGTGCACGAGAAGATCGACGCTCACCTCGAGGTCACACTTCAGACTCTGCTGCGCGCGTAGCCTTTTCGTTCTCCTGGTTCAGGAGCACGTAGTGCTCGTCCTCGGTGGGGTCGGGGTTGCGCCCGAGTGCGAGGCCGACAAGTGTCACGGCACCGACGATCACGATGTATCCGGCGATCGGTACCCAACTGTCCGTCTTGTCCAACAGGTACACGAAGATCAGCGGTGCCATCGCTCCGCCGAACACTCCGGCGATCGTGTACGCCAACGAGCTACCGGTGGAGCGCAATCGCACGCTGAACTGCTCGGTGACGAATGCTGCCTGTGGCCCGTACATGAACGAGTGGAACGCCAGGCCCACAACCACACCCAGAATCAGCAGTGGTAGAGATCCGCCGCCGATGACGAGGAAGAATATCGCGCTCCAGGCAACACCGCCGACGGCTGCGACGCCGTAGACCAGACGTCGATTGATGCGGTCCGAGACGGCTCCGGCCAGCGGGATCAGGCCGAGCTGGCACGCCGATCCGATCAGGATGGCCGTAAGCACCTCGCTGCGTTCGAAGCCCAGTTTCTGCGTGCCGTAGGTGATGGAGAAGACCGTGAACAGTGCGTAGATGACGTCCGGTGCGACACGAGACATGATGCCTGCCACCAGTGGTCGCAGTTCGGTCTTGAACACTTCACTGATCGGCGCTTCGGAGCGATCGCCGCTCTCCTGAAGTGCTTTGAACACCGGGGTGTCCTCGAGCTTCAATCGGATCCACAAACCGAACCCGACGAGTACGGCCGAGAAGAGGAATGCAACACGCCATCCCCAGGACTCGAACTGCTGGTCGGTCAACGACAGCGTCAAGATTGCAAGTGCGCCGTTGGCGAGCAGGTTGCCCGCCGGTGGCCCGATCTGCGCGGCGGACGACCAGAAGCCCCGCTTACGGGGGTCACCGTATTCACTGGAGAGCAGAACGGCTCCGCCCCACTCGCCGCCGACGGCCACGCCCTGGCAGAACCGCATGGTGACGAGGATGATCGGGGCGGCGATGCCGATGGTGTCGTAGCCGGGGATCAAGCCGATGGCGAACGTCGTGACGCCGATCAGCATCAGGGTGATGACGAGAAGCTGCTTTCGGCCGATGACGTCGCCGAGTCGCCCGAAGACGAATCCACCGACCGGACGGGCGATGTACCCGACGGCGTACGTCGAGAAGGCCAGCAAAGTCCCGGTCAGTGGGTCGCTGTCCGGGAAGAAGACCAACGGGAACACCAGCGCTGCGGCGGCCGAGTAGACGGCGAAGTCGTACCACTCCAATGCCGTTCCGGTCAGGCTGGCGGCAAAGGCCTTGGCCAGGCCCTTTCTATCCACCGAAACTGGTTCGGTCATGACGACTCCTTCGTGTGCCTGGGATCACTCTATCCGTTGTACGTGCTCCATACTTGCTGTATACAAGACGTATGCGCAAGGCTTTGGGCGTATCGGAAACAGAAAATTTACGAGGAGAGGGTCCTTACTGATGCTCACATTCACGTTGCCCGACGGCACGACCGAGTCGGTAGAAGTGACCGCACTGCTCAATGCGGGCTATGCCGGTCGCAACCAAGAGGAGGTGGCGTCGCATATCGCCGAGCTGGCCGAACTGGGCGTGCCGGCTCCGACGGTGACCCCGGCGCTGTATCCCATCTCGCCGTACCTGGCGCAGCAGACCGATGCCGTTGCCGTCCAACATGGTCGCACCTCGGGTGAGGCGGAATGGGCTCTGGTGATCCTGGGCGACACGATCGACGACGTGCTGCTCACGGTGGCATGCGATCACACCGATCGTGACCTGGAAGTTCACAGCGTCGCGTGGAGCAAGAACGCGGCTCCCGACGTGCTCGGCACCGGTGCATGGCGGTTGAGCGAGGTGGCCGACCGACTGGACGACATCACCCTGACCGGCTGGGCCGATGGAGTGCTCATCCAGTCGGGAACGCTCGGTGATCTTCTCGCTCCGCAGTACTGGCTGGACGTGCTCACCGAACGTGGACTGTTCTCGCGTGGAACGGTATTGATCTCGGGCACCATCTCGATGCACCACGGGGTGAATCAGTTCTCCGACGCCTGGAAGGTGGAGATGGGCGACCCCGCAACCGGCAACACGTTGACCTGCGAATACAAGACGAATTTGATGCCAGCTCCAATTGGCTGACCGTCACGACGTAAAGTCGAAGCGGAATATGCCCAGAGCTTCACAGCCGGCGTCGGCGGGCCGGCATCAACCGCAGGAGACTTCAGTGACGAAGCCAGTGATCGAATTTCAGGCCGGACCGGCACCATTGGACCTGGTGACGGTCGACCTCGTCGAGGGTGACGGCGCAGAGGCAGTTGCAGGCGGCACCGTCGAGGTGCACTACGTCGGCGTCGAGTTCGATTCGGGCGAAGAGTTCGACTCGTCCTGGAACCGCGGCGAATCCATCCAGTTCCCGTTGCGCGGATTGATTCAGGGTTGGCAGGACGGCATCCCCGGAATGAAGGTCGGCGGACGCCGTCAGCTCACCATTCCGCCGGAGCTCGCCTACGGCCCAGCCGGCGCAGGTCACCGCCTGTCCGGCAAGACGCTCGTGTTCGTCATCGACCTGCTCGACGTCAAGTAACTGCAGGTCGAGTAACTGAGCGTCGCACCCGCTCGGCTTCGCGGGTTGCCGAGGCATTCGCCGTTCCGCCTCGGGAACCCGCGAGCTTTGCCTGAATGTGTTCGGCCACGGTCACCGGTCGGTACCGGGGCACTGCGCCGGCCTCGATGCACGACGCCAGCGGCGCGATTACTGCGTCGAGGTTGCCGTCGTGGAAGAAGGCAGCAGAACGCCTGCGCTGGATCGTCCCGCCCGATACCGGTGGCCGCACGCGATGCAGGGTCGACATCCAGCGATCGTTGGTCAATCGGGCCGTCAGATCACCCAGATTCACCAGCATCGCGCCCTTGGCAGGCTGCACGTCGTGCCATAGTCGGTCGGTGCCGAGGACCTGTAGGCCGGGTACCCGATCGGCCCAGAGCACCGTCACCAATCCGTAATCGGTGTGCTCGCTCATCCCGGTGAGTTCGCGCTCCGGTACCTCGGTGCCCGGATCGAGCGCGTAGTTGTTCATTCGCAGCGTGTCCAGTGACCGATCGGTGATGCGTGAGAACAGGTTCGGCGATTCCCCGAGGGCGTCGGCGAACACCCCGGTCAGTGTCCGGGCCACGCGGGCAGCTTCGGCGAAATACAGTTCGACGGCGTTCCGGAACCCGGCCGACTCGGGCCAGGTGTTCGGCTCACCGGTGCCGACGTTGAATGCCTCGAAGTAGTCGTTCATGCCCGATGCCGAATCGAGCCCAAGGCTCAGGCTCAGCGTTTCGCTCTTCGGTGCGGTGTAGCCGCGGTTGAGCTCGGGCGGGCAGATGTAGGCCGATTTCTGCGCTGGGTCGAGTCCGAAGAACGAATCCATCGCCGCTGCGAGCCCGGCAACGATCTCGTCTCGGATGCCGTGTCCCACGATCTGCATGAAACCGACTGTGCTGCATGCATGGTCGACTTTCGATGCCACTCCTCGGCGCGCGGTCGCGTCGGCGTCCGGGGAGCGATCACCCAGGACGTACGGCGAGATGTCGATGATGGGAACGGTGAATTCCGATGACGAGTGCACGGGTCCATCCTCCTCGCATCGGTCGATCCCGCGGGTTTCTCCCGAGTAACGAATGCGGCAACCTAGCGAATCTGCAACTCCATCACCAGGCGCGCGCCGCCCAGTGGACTGTCGGTGAAGTAGACACGGCCACCGTGCAATTCGGCCTGCTGTGCAACCAGTGCCAGGCCGAGTCCCGAGCCACCCTTCGCTGCCCTGGTGCCGCGCTCGAAGCGGCCGAACACCGATTCGCGTTCATCGACAGGAACACCGGATCCGTTGTCGTCGATCAGAACGCGCACCGTCGTGTCCACCCGTTCGGCGGTGATGACGATCGTGGTTGCGTTGCCGTGCCGGACGGCATTGCCGATCACGTTGTCGACGGCCAACCGCAGACCGGTCGGTAGTGCGCGCATCGTGATCTCGGAATCGGGAGCGGACTCCACGCGGATGTCGAGCTCGGGGTGCAGTCTCTGCGCGTCCTGGGCTGCGACGTCGCAGATGTCGATGATGTCGGTCTCGACTCTGTCACCCTCACTGGACAGTTCACCCGACGCGAGGCGTTCCAGAGCGGTCAGCGTCGTCTCCACCCGTCCCTGCGTTCGCTCGAGGTCACCCAGAATCTCCCGCTGCTGTGCGGGTTCGAGGTCGAGGGTTCGCAGGACCTCGATGTCGGTGCGCATCGCCGTCAGTGGGGTGCGCAGTTCGTGTGCGGAGACGGCCGCGAAGTCGCGTGCGGTGTCGAGGGCGGCATTGGTGCGGTCCTGTGCCTCGTTGAGTCTGGTCAGCATGCCCCCGATCGCGACTGCGAGTGCGTCGGCCTCGGTGACGCCGGTGCGGGTCTCGGGAGCGGTCGGTGGCTGCGCGCTGACTTGCCGGGTCAGCGTCACCAGCGGTCTGACGGCTCGCCCGCCGAACAGCCAGCCCAGGCCGGTGGATACGGCGATCGCAACCAGCCCCAGCATCAGCACCTGTTTTTGTTGCTCGTCGGTCACCTGTTGTGCCTCGAGGGCCGGCACGCCGATCGAAATGGAGATCGTGGACACGACGGTCGATACTGCCGTGTAGACGCGGAACCGTTGGCCGTCGACGTCGACGGTCTGCGATCCGGTGTCCAGCGCGGGCAGCCGCGTCGGTGTGGACGCCACCACGATGTCACCGCTGCGAATGGTGACGGCGAATGCGCCGGAGAGTTGATCGATGAAGGCCTCCAACGTCGACGAATTCGGGACCAGCACCTGGGAGGCTGTCGTCAACCGTTCGTCGAGCTGATTGACGTTGTTGCGGGAGATGGCGACCGAAGTGACCACCGCGAGTGCGGCGACCACGAGGGTGGCACCGAGGGCCGTGGCGGCAGCGACGCGGGCGCGCAGCGAGAAGCTCATGCGGCGTCTCGGACGACGAATCCGACGCCGCGGACGGTGTGCAGGATGCGCGGAGACCCATCGGATTCGAGTTTGCGACGCAGATAGCCGACGAACACGTCGACGACGTTGGTGTCGGCGACGAAGTCGTAGCCCCACACCAGTTCGAGCAATCGCTCACGCGTGAGGACCACGCCCTTGTTCCGGGCCAGAATTGCCAGCAGCTCGAATTCCCGCTTGGTCAGGTCGATGTCGACTCCGCCGCGATGCACGCGATAACCGGGGATGTCGACCACGAGGCTCCCGATGGCCACCGCCGAGTTCGGTACACCCGAATCTGCCGCCGGCACAACTGGATTGGTGCCGCGCCGGCGCAGCATTGCCCGGATCCTCGCAACGAGTTCGGCCAGCACGAACGGCTTGGTGAGGTAGTCGTCGGCACCGGATTCGAGCCCGGCGATGCGATCGTCCACCGAGCTACGGGCACTGAGCACACAGATCGGGATGTCGTTTCCCATCGCACGCAACGCGGTCACAACGCTGGCCCCGTCGAGTACCGGCATGTTGATGTCCAGCACGATCGCGTCGGGCGTGGATCTGGAGACCACGCCGAGTGCCTCCGCTCCGTCCGATGCGGTGATGACGGTGAACCCCGACAGGCGCAGTCCACGTTGCAGTGAGGACAGCACGTCGGCGTCGTCATCGACGACGAGGACGGTGGCGGGGGAACTCGACGATTCGGTCACGCGTCCATTGTGACGGTTCAGGCAACCCAGCTGTCGACGGTGGTTCGGCGTTCCTCGGGCGTCTTGGCGAAGAACTCCTCGAGCGCACTGCGGCGGCCGGTGTCGGCATCGAGTGACCAGGCGAGTGCCGGGGCCTTCGCGTAGAGCTGCTCGTAGTACTTCTCGAAGGTGCAGGTGCTGTTCACCAGGGAAAGAGCGCCGGGGAAGGGGCGGGTGTTCGTCATGATGATCTCCTTTTCTCTTCTGTGTTTCCCAAGGTAGAGGCCCATGTTGCGGCCTTGGTGAGTCGTCGTTGGCGATTCTCTGAGAATTGCGCGGGGCGACGGTGCGGGTTGCACTCCGGACGGTTGGGTAAGACTGGAACCATGTCGCTCGTATGGTTTCGCCGTGACCTCCGTCTGGGGGATCTGCCCACACTCACCGCCGCCGCCGAGTCCGGAGATCCGGTACTCGGGTTGTTCGTGCTCGACGACCGCTTACTGAAGCCCTCCGGCGGGCCGCGCAAGGACTTCCTGTTCCGTTCGCTCGAGGCTCTGAACGAGCAGCTCGACGGCAGGTTGATGGTGGTGCACGGTGACCCCGAGACGGTGGTCCCGAAGGTGGCGAAGGCGATCGACTCCGAGGACGTCCACATCAGTGCCGACTACGGCCCGTACGGCCGCGATCGCGACAAGCGTGTGGGCGAGAAGGTGAATCTGGTCGAGACCGGCTCCCCGTATGCGGTCGCCCCCGGGCGGATCCTCAAGAACGACGGCGAGCCGTACAAGGTGTTCACCCCGTACTCGCGCCAGTGGCTGGAACACGGCTGGCGCGGACCTGCCGATACGTCTGCCGCCAGTGCGACGTGGATCGACCCGGACGAGGTCAAAGGTGTTCGGCGCGTGAAGATTCCTTCCGAGAAGGAGGCGTCCGACGCGGCAGCGGGAGAGGCGGCCGCGTCGAAGCAGTGGAAGGAATTTCTCGACGAGGTTGCTGCGTACGACGACGAGCGCAATCGTCCCGACCTGGATTCGACGAGCCGAATGTCGGTACATCTGAAGTACGGAACCATTCACCCGCGGACGATGTTGGCCGACCTCGGCAAACTACGCAGCGAAGGGTCCGCGTCGTACCGTCGGCAGATCTGCTGGCGAGACTTTTACGGCGACATACTCTTTCAGCGTCCCGACAGTGCGCGTGAGAACTACGTCAAGAAGTTCGACAAGATCGAACTCGACTCGGGCAAGCACGCCGACGAGTTGTTCGAGGCCTGGTGCAAGGGTGAGACCGGCTTCCCGATCGTCGATGCCGGTATGCGGCAGTTGAACTCGGAGAAGTGGATGCACAACCGGGTCCGCATGATCGTCGCGTCGTTCCTCGTCAAGGATCTGCACCTGCCGTGGTGGCGGGGTGCGCGCTACTTCATGCAGCATCTCGTCGACGGCGATCTGGCCAGCAACCAGCACGGTTGGCAGTGGACCGCAGGAACCGGTACCGACGCATCGCCCTACTTCCGTGTGTTCAATCCGATCACCCAGGGCGAGAAATTCGACCCCACCGGCGACTATGTTCGACGCTGGGTGCCGGAGCTGCGCGGTGAAGAAGGAAAAGCAGTGCACACGTTGAAGTTCGGCCGACCCAAGGGCTACGCGGAGCCGATCGTCGACCACAAGCACGAGCGTGAAGTGGCGATCGCACGGTTCAAGGCGCTGTAGCGGCTGCTATTTCCTGCGGGACAATCCGACTCCGACGAGGCAGATCACTCCGCCGACCACGGCGAGGTAGTGCGGGACTTCGCCCAGCAGCAGCCAGGCGAGAGTGATGGTGATCGGTGGCACGGCATACGTGGTGATGCCGAGCTTGCCTGCGTTCATTCTCGTCAGCGCATAGGCCCAGGTGCTGAAGGCCAGTGCCGTCGGCACCAGGCCGAGGTAGATCAGTCCGCCGGTGGCACCGGTCGAGGCGGTCGCCAGGTCGTCGAGCAGTGCCGGTGCGAAGGGCAGTGTGCATACCGCGCCGATGGTGCATGCCATCCACGTGACCTGAAGTCCGGGGATCGTCCGTAGCACCGGCTTCTGGCTGAGTACTCCGATCGCGTAGGTCACTGCGGACACCAGACACAGTGCGATGCCGAGGAAGTCGGCGTCTGTCTTGGTGGTCGCGGTGGTGGTGACGGCGGTGACGACACCGACCATGACGGCCCCGGCGAACGCGATGCCTGCACCGATCACCAACCACCTCGGAAAGCCCTCGCCCAGAAGCAGACCCGCGAACAGGGCGACCAGAATCGGCCCGATCTGAATGATCATCGACGTCGTCCCGGCGTCGACGCGCTGTTCGGCGGCATTGAGGGAGACGTTGTAGATGCCGAACCAGAAGACGCCGATGCTGATGATCTGCAGCCACTGTGTCCGATTCGGCTTGACCCACCTTCTCTTGACGAGAACTATCGCGCCGAGTGCGAACGAGCCGATGAGTAGCCGGCCCAATGCCAGCGGGCCGGCACCGAACGACTCGCCGACGCCGCGAATCGCCACGAAGGCCGAGGCCCACGAGACCACCGTGACGATGACCGCACCGAGGGCGAGCCAGTCGACGGCAGGACGGGTGTCGAGATCTGTCATGTCGATGACGCTATCGCGCGGGACATCCCTGTGGCGCGCGGGTTTCGGCCATGGTTGCTCGTATTACCGCCGTCTATCTGCCGAGCAGCTTCTCCAGTGCATCGAGGACGGCCGGATCCTCGATGGTCGACGGCACGCCGTACTCCTCGCCTGCGACGATCTGGCGCATCGTCTTCCGCAGGATCTTGCCCGATCGGGTCTTCGGCAGCGCTCCGACGATCGTCACGTCGCGGAACGTCGCAAGGGCACCGATCTGATCGCGCACCATGGCGACCAGTTCGGTACGCAGCTGCTCCTCGGTGATGTTCTCCCCGGCTTTGAGTACTACGTAGCCGCTGGGGCGCTGGCCTTTCAGGTCGTCGTGGATACCGATGACGGCGCATTCGGCGACGGCGGGATGGCCGGCGAGCACCGCCTCCATCGACCCGGTCGACAGGCGATGCCCTGCAACGTTGATGACGTCGTCGCTGCGCCCGAGTACGTAGACATAGCCATCAGCATCGATGTAGCCGGAATCGCCGGTGAGGTAGTAGCCGGGGAACGTATCGAGATACGAACGCTGGAACCGTGATTCGTCGTTCCACAGACCTACCAGTGCGCCCGGCGGCAGTGGCAGCTGCACGACGATGTTGCCCTCGGTGCCTGCGTCCACCGGATTGCCCGACGCGTCGAGGATGCCGACCTGGAAGCCGGGTACCGGTACGGTCGGCGATCCGGATTTGATCGGAAGTGGCTCCAGGCCGCGAAGATTGGCGCAGATCGCCCACCCGGTCTCGGTCTGCCACCAGTGGTCGACGACCGGACGATCGAGCGTGCGCGAAATCCACTCGTAGGTATCGGGATCCAGGCGTTCGCCGGCGACGAACAAGGTCTCCAGAGACGAGACGTCGTACTTCTCGAGCTCGGCGGCGTGGGGGTCGACCTTGCGGATGGCGCGCAGCGCAGTCGGTGCGGTGAACAGGGCGCGGACACCGTGATCCTGGATCACCCGCCAGAATGCGCCGGCATCGGGAGTGCCGACGGGCTTGCCCTCGTACAGAACCGTTGTGGCACCGGCGAACAGGGGTGCGTAGACGATGTACGAATGTCCGACGACCCAGCCGACATCGGACGCCGTCCACATCACCTGGCCGGGCCCCACGTCGTAGATGTTGCGCATCGACCACGTCAACGCGACCGCATGGCCGCCGTTGTCGCGCACCACGCCCTTGGGCTTACCCGTCGTTCCTGAGGTGTAGAGGATGTACAGCGGATCGGTGGCCAGCACCGAAACCGGTTGTGTGGCAGTGGCGTCGGCGATGAGGGTGTCCCAGTCCAGCCACTCGTGGTCGCCGGGAATTCCCTCGCGCGTTTTGACGATCACCGACGGCGTCTTCGCAGTGGTGAGAGTCAGCGCGCGTGCCACCAAGGGGAGATATTCGATGACGCGACCCGGCTCGAACCCGCCACTGGCGGTGATCAGCAGTGTCGGTTCGGCGTCGTCGATGCGCGCTGCAAGCTCCTTGGCTGCGAAGCCACCGAACACCACCGAATGCACTGCGCCGAGCCTGGCGCATGCGAGCATCGCGACGACGGCCTCGGGAATCATCGGTAGGTAGATCACCACGCGATCGCCCGGCCCTACGCCCTGCCCGCGGAGTACCCCGGCGAAGCGAGCGACCTGATCGAGCAGTTCGGCGTAGGTGTAGCTGCGGGTGAGACCGAGCATCGCCGAGTCGTAGATCAACGCGGTCCGGTCGCCGTGCCCGGCATCGACGTGCCGGTCCAGGGCATTGAAGCAGGTGTTCAGACGGGCCCCGGGAAACCAGCGCGAGCCGTCGAACGCACTGGTGGGAGGGGTATCCCAATCGATTTCTGCCGCCGCAGACAGCCAGAATTCCTCGCGGTTGTCGATGCTGTCCTCGAACGCCTGCCGATACTCGCCACTCATGTTGTGGAGCGTAGTTCGGGGCTGCGTGGTGCGGGCCGGGTTGCGCACTACCGGCGACGACCGGCGGGATCCCGTCGACCGACGGTCGTTGCGTGCACTGGTGCCCACCGCGGCGGCCATGCCCCGTGGATAGCGTCGTTCTGTGCATTCCGGCCCGCGCCGTCAATATTCGATGCTGCGCCGTCAAGATTGCGTCAACACCTCTGTTCGACGCCTCCGCGCGGCGCAAGACTGCTTCTCATGACACTTCTCGACATGCTTCCGTCTCTCGGTGCCGCCTACGTTGCGCGGTGCGATCCATCGCTGTGGCCCGCCGATACGCACTGTGTGTGTGGCCGAATCACCGTCGACGGCGTTGCGCTGGAGGATCTGGCCGATGCGCAGGGCACTCCGGTGCAGTGGGGCCGCATTCTGGTGACTCGGGTGCGCTCGGTCATCGCAGGCGAGGTGGGCGTCGATGCCGAGTTCGGCGATCTGCTGCAAGCCGTTGTCGTCAATCGACATTCGGTGGGTCCGGTGGTCAAAGTCGACGTGCACAGCCCAGGGCGCAGTTGCGTCAGTCCGGTCGAGTTGCCCGCAGACCTCCGCGCGGGCGACGTAGTAGCGCTCGTGACCTCGCAGGTGCACGAAAACTCGTAGCAGGGGTCGGCGGGAGTGGAGCCTGCGGAACGACCTATTGAGGGCGCCCGCTCACATGCGGCGGAGCCGCTCATCCCAGCGTGCGGTAGCGGCCCAGCCTGTTCCGAGTCCGAGTGGCGGGATCGACGGTCGACAACCCGCGCAGTTCTCGGGCGATGGCATCGGCGATGCGACCGGAGAACGCGGCCGGTTCGTCGGCCGCGTCGGGGAGTTCGGGGACGATGGCGTCGACGATGCCGTCGCGTAGTAGATCGACCGACCGGATGCCCTGTGCCTCGGCCATCTCTGCAGCGTGGACGGTGTCGCGGTGCACGATGGCACTGGCACCCTCGGGCGGAAGTGGTGCGAGCCAGGCGTTCTGGGCGCACAGGACTCTATCGGCAGGTAGCAGCGCGAGTGCTCCGCCGCCGGTGCCCTGGCCGAGCAGCACCGACACCGTAGGGGTGCCGACGGTGACCAGATCCGAGATGGAGCGCGCGATCTCGGGTGCCAGACCGCCCTCCTCGGCTTCTTTGGACAGTGCTGCGCCGAACGTGTCGATCACGAGCACCAGTGGGATCCGCAGTTCCTCGGCCAGCCGCATTCCGCGTCGGGCCTCGCGCAATGCCGCGGGGCCCATTGTGGCGCTGGCCGAGCTGCTGCTCCGGTCGTTTCCGAACAACACACAGGATGCGCCGCGGATGCGGCACAGCGACAACAGGATCGAGGTATCGGCCTCGCCCTGCCCGGTACCACTGAGCGGAACCTGCTCGGTAGCAGCATGTTCGATCAGTTGCCGAATCCCGGGGCGATCGGCGCGACGCGACGACTGCACCGAATACCAGGCCGACCGCTCGGTCATGGGCGCGGCACGTTCATCAGCGATATCGGTCCACGCCGGCGCGTCGAGGATCACCCGAAGGGCTCGAGTGAGTAGATTCCCCAACTGATCGACCGGCACCACCCCGTCGATGACCCCGTGCTGGTAGAGGTTCTCGGCGGTCTGGACTCCGTCGGGAAAAGGCTTGTCGTACAACGCCTGATAGACGCGGGGGCCGAGGAAACCGATCAGGGCTCCGGGTTCGGCGACGGTGACGTGGGCCAGCGATCCCCAGGATGCGAAGACACCGCCGGTCGTGGGATTACGGAGGTACACCAGATACGGCAGATGTGCCATCTTGTGTGCGGTGACGGCGGCGGCGATCTTGACCATCTGCACGAACGCGAGTGTGCCCTCCTGCATTCGCGTTCCGCCGGACGTGGGGGAGGCGATCAGCGGCAACAGTTCGGCGGTGGCGCGTTCGACCGCGGAGGTGATGCGCTCGGCCGCCGCCACGCCGATGGAGCCGGCGAGAAAAGCGAACTCGCACGCGATGATCACCACGCGTCGACCGTCGATGGTGCCCTCGCCCGTCAACACCGACTCGTCGACGCCGCTCTTTTCTCGAGCCTTGGCCAGATCCCTCAGATAGGACTCCCCAGGATGGACGTCCACCGGCGTGGCGTCCCATGACACGAACGATCCGCCGTCGAGAACGGAGTCGAGAATCTCGGCGGCGGATGTCCGTGGGCTCATATCGGGGAGCCTACGCAGCGAACCCTAGCGAGCAAACGCTTCCTTCCACGAGACGGTCTTGCCGATTCGCAGAATGGATCGCTGGTAGATCTTGGCTGCGCCCATCGCCAGGATCGCGGTGGTGACGATCATCAGGACCGCCGATCCGACGATCTGCACCGGCGAGGTCACGCCGGCGGCAATGCGCAACGGCATCATGATCGCGGAGAACGGGGGGATCCAGCTCAACGTGTTCGCAAGTGTGCTCTCCGGATCGCTGACGGAGTAGAAGGCAGCGAAGAACATGGCCATGATCAGGATCAGGAGCGGCATGGTTGTCGAGTTCACGTCCTCCTGCCGCGAGACCATCGAGCCGCCCGCCGCGTAGAGCACTGCGAAGAAGGCGAAGCCCAGGATGAACCAGGCCAACGTGGCAGCGAAGACACTGACGGCGGCACCGGTGACGGTGAGTACGCCCGTGCCCAATCCTGCTCCCACACCGGCTATTCCGTAGAGGGCGAGCTGCAGGATGCCGACGGCACCGATGCCGAGGATCTTGCCCCACAGCAGCTGCAGTGGGCGAACGGTGGAGAGCAGCAGTTCGACCACCCGTGAGGACTTCTCTTCGACGACGCCCATCGCGACGTACATCCCGAAACCGATGATCTGGGCGTACAGCAGGAACACTGCCGACAGCGCCAGAGCGGTCCGCTGACCGGCTTCGGGGTCGGGCGGATCGATCGCGTCGACGGTGACCGTCGCGGCACCCGTCGTCGCTGCGAGTTCGTTCTGGTCGACACCCTGTTGCGCCAGCGCAGTATTCGTAGCCTGTGTCGCAACACTGCCCTCGACGACGGCGCGCAACGTTCCGGTCAGATCGGACTCGGTGACGGCTGTGTATGCGCCTGCGGTTCCGTCCGGAACCAGCGCCACATCGAGATCCCCGGATTCGACGCCGCTCCGTGCGGCCGCGGCGTCGGCGACATCGCGGACGTCGACGGGGCTGCCGACGGCGTCCCCGGTTGCCTCCAGTACGGCCGCGATGGACTGATCTCCGGCGACGCCGATCACGTCGCGTTCCTCGTCACCGCTGCCGGAGAAGATCGAGTACGCGATGATGCCGCCGACGATGACGGCCAGAATGATGACGTTGCTGATGACGAAGCTCTTCTTCATCACCTGAACGGTGAACTCGCGCTTGGCAATCAGTGAAACCGCGCTGAAGGAATTCAGTTGTGAGCTCATGCCACTACCGCCTCTCGGAACAGGTCGCTCAGGGAAGGTTTCTGGATGGAGAATTCGTGTACCGGTCCGGTCGCGAGCGCGGCCCGCAGAACTGATTGATCGTCGGCTCCCGGTGCCAACCCCAGAACGGTGATGCCGTCGCTCTGGCCGAGGATGCTCACTCCGTCGATGCCCGACGCCCATCCGGGGGCGGCGTTCGGTGCGTGGACGTGCAGGTGCGAATCTCCCGATCCGCGTAGTTCGTCGACGGTGCCGACGGCTTTCATCGAGCCCGCGGCGATGATGCCGACGCGGTCGCACAGGCGTTGCACCAGATCGAGCTGGTGGCTCGAGAACACCACGGGCACTCCGGCAGCGGCCTTTTCGCGGAGGACCTCGCTCATGACGTCGACGGCGATCGGATCGAGGCCGGAGAACGGCTCGTCCAACACGAGAACCGCTGGGTCGTGCACCAGCGCTGCTGCCAACTGCACGCGCTGCTGATTACCCAGGCTCAGCGCGTCGACGGTGTCGTTCACCCGCTCGTCGATGCCGAGACGTTCCGTCCAGCGGATCACCGCGGCTTTGGCATCCTTCGACGACAAGCCGTGCAACTCGGCCATGTATGCCAATTGCGGGCCGACCTTCATCTTCGGGTACAGGCCGCGCTCCTCCGGCATGTAGCCGATCGTGCGGCGGACGTCGAGGTCGACGGGCTTGCCGCCCAACAGAACCTGGCCGGAATCTGCAGACAGGACGCCCAATGCAATGCGCATCGTGGTGGTCTTGCCCGCGCCGTTGCTGCCGACGAAGCCGAACAGCTCGCCCGGCCGGACGTCGAAACTCAGGTTGTCCAGGGCGATCTTGTCGCCGTATCTCTTGGAGACGGAGTCGATCGTGAGGGTGCTCATGGTGCCCTTTCGGTCGTTACTGCTGGTCGAAATCTTCGGTGTCTTCTGGTTCGGGATCGGGGGTGATCCAGGCGAGAATCATTGCGGGGGAGCAGATGCCGGTCATCAGTGCCGCCAGCGTCCATCCGCCGCCTGCGTAGGCGAGGCGGGGCATCTCGTCGTTCGCCGTCGACAGGAATATCGACGCGAATGCTGCTGCCAGAACCAGCGTCTGTGTGATGGTCAGGCCGATGGATCGAGCTTCGTTGCGTTGCTGCACTTCCCACTCGTCGAGTGCTCCGACCGGTGCATCGCCGTGCCGGCCGGAGACCGTTTGCAGCGATGTCCAGATCGGAAGAAACAGCAGTGCAGCCGGTACCCATCCGATTGCGAACCACTTGGAGAACAGGCTGCCGATGCTGACGACGAAGAACGAGAAGAGGAGTACAGCCACCGCAACAACGAGGATTCGGCGACGATGCTGGGTTCGCCACGCGGGAAGCCAATGGCGTGTCTTGGCGTCGTTCTCGAGAAATCGGCGGGTCCGATAGGCCTGATAGCGGGTGAGGATGTCGGGTTGCGGGGTCATGGTCTCAGCCGTCCTCGGGGTCGGGGTCGGGGGTAGTCCATGCGAGAAGCATTGCGGGGGTCGTCCCTCCGGTGAGCAGTGCAGTCAGGACGAGTGCTCCACCGGAGATACCGAGATTCGTTGCCCCGAAGGCGGATCCGATGAGCAAGTACGCTCCAGTCGCGGTGCCCAAGACCTGAGTGACCGTCAGGCCGATGGATCGGGCTTCGTTGCGGAGCTGGACTTCGAGCTCGTCGAGCGCATCCACCGGGGCTTCGGCGCGCCGATTCGACACGATGCCGAGGACGATTGCCGCGAACGTGAACACGATGTAGCAGATTCCCCAGGATCCGATCGCCCAGTCGAACACCGGTTCCGAGAGTGCGAATCCCGCAGATGCCGCGAGCAGTACCAGAAGGAACGCAACGAAGGCTCGGCGTCGTTTCTGGGGTCGCAGTCCCGGTAGCCAGTTCGCATAGGTCCTTTCGTTCTCCAGGAATACTCTCGTGCGGGCTTCCTGATACCTGCTGAAGATGCTGGGACTTGTGTTCATCGGTCCTTCTCCCTTCGGAAGAGTTCGGCCGAGAGTGGTCCGAGTTCGGTGCGTGAGAACACCGCTTCGATCGGCAGGTCGAAGACGTCGCAGATGCGCATCGCGAGGTCCAAGCTCGGGTAGTGGTCGCCTCGTTCGAGGGCACCCACCGTCTGCGGGTTCACCTCGACGAGTTCGGCCAGTTGTGCGCGGCTCATCTTTCGTTCTGCCCGCAGAACACCCACCCTGTTGTAGATCGGGAGCGCGGTACCGCGCTTGACGGGGCTCATGACAATGAAGTGTTGTATAAACCCAACGATCTGTCAACGGGTAATAACGGATTGCTTCAGCGGGCTACGTTTCCTGTTGTTCCCGGGCGTCGGCAACGATGGCGCGCATCGTCGTCAGGAACTCGTCGATCGTTGCCCGCTGCTCGGGTGTGAAGCGCGCCAGCTCGTCGACTGCTCGGCCGATGACGGGGCCGAAGAACGTGGTGCCGAGTTCCGAGGCATGAGCGGTCACGCGCAGCAGTACTCGCCGGCGATCAGATGGGTCCGCTTCGCGTGATACCAAGTCGCGCTTGCTCATTCGATCGACCAGGGCTGTGACCGACGCGGATTCCAGGCCTAGCTGGGTGCCGAGCCAGCCGGGCGTGGCGCGCGTTCCGGCTCGGTCCGCGTCGAGGAGACAGATCAGCGCCCGGATATCCGTCGGGTGGAGCGCATGTCTCTGCGCGAACTCCGCGCCCAGAAGATCGAGGTCGACCGTCAGTGCGCGTAGCTGATGGACGGCAGAAGCGGGCTCGGTCATGTGCTGATCCCTCGGTGGATGCTGGACGGACAGTGTCTCCATTGTCTACTATCTCGATCATCGAGAGAAGTGAGGGTTGCCGTGACAGTGGACAATTTTTATGCCGCCTACGACCGACTGCTGAAGAAATGGCCGGTCGAGGTCGAGGTGATGAATGTGAACACACCGCACGGCACGACCCGAGTGAACGCCTGCGGACCCGTCGACGGTCCGGCGCTGGTTCTACTGCCGGGCGCGGGCGCGACGTCGACCGTCTGGTTCGCCAACGTTGCAGCGCTCTCGCAGCACTATCGGGTGTACGCGGTGGACCTGATGGGCGACGCCGGTCGGAGCGTGCCGGGTGACCAGTCCATCGACTCCGTGGACGAGCTGCTGAACTGGGTGACGGCGGTGCTGGATGAGCTGAAGCTGCCCACCGCGGCGCTCTGCGGCCACTCCTACGGCGCGATGATCGCTCTGGCGTACGCCCTGCGCAACGAGAACCGCGTCGACGCACTGACCCTGCTCGATCCCAATTCCTGCTTCGGCTCCATGAGTCCGCGGTACCTGCTTCACGCCCTGCCGATTCTGCTGTCTCCCAACGAGAAACGGCAGCTTACTTTCGGCCGATGGGAAACCGACGGCGCGCGGCTGGATTCGGATTGGCTCGACGTACTTGCTCTGGGAGCCGCGCATGCCCCGACCACAAAAACCATTGTTCCGAAACGGCCGAAACCTGCCGCGTTCGACAACTTCGGTGTGCGCACCACAGTGGTCCTCGCAGGGAAAGGGAAGGTGCACAACGCGGTCCGCATCGAGGCGGCAGTCCGAACGGTTCTGCCCACAGCGAGGACGGTAATCCTGGACAACGCAACGCATCACACATTGCCGATGCTTCCCGCAGCCGAGGTGAACGAGATTCTGCTGAGCTGAGTGAATCGGGTGCTGCCCCTTACAGTTCCGACAGCTGCCCGTCGGCCATCGTCCAGTGACGAGTGCTGCGGACCGTGTCGAGCATTCGGCGGTCGTGGGTCACCAGCAGCAGGGTTCCCTCGAAGTTCTCCATCGCACGTTCGAGTTGCTCGATGGCGGGCAGATCGAGGTGGTTGGTCGGCTCGTCCAAGACGAGCAGATTCACGCCGCGGGCCTGCAGCAATGCGAGCGCGGCGCGGGTTCGCTCACCGGGCGAGAGTGAGGACGCGGGCCGGAGTGCGTCGTCGCCGCGCAGTCCGAACTTGGCCAGCAATGTACGCACCTCGGCGTCGGGCCACTCGGGAACCGCTGCGCTCAAGGCATCGGATACGGTGCCCTCTCCGACGAAATATGCTCGTGCCTGGTCGATTTCACCGACGGCGACTCCGGATCCCAGTGAGGCCGTGCCCTCGTCCGGGCTGAGCCTGCCCAGCAGTACCGACAGCAACGTCGTCTTGCCGGAGCCGTTGGGCCCGGTGATCAGGATTCGATCGCCCCACTCGATCTGCGTCGTCACCGGTCCGAATGTGAACCCTGATCGCCGGACGACAGCACCGCCCAACACCGAGACAACGGTGCCGCTGCGGGGAGCTGCCGCAATCTCCATTCGCAGCTCCCATTCCTTGCGCGGTTCCTCGACCACCTCGAGTCGCTCGATGCGGCGCTGTGTCTGACGGGCTTTCGCGGCTTGCTTCTCTGTCGACTCGGCGCGGGTCTTGCGGGCTATCTTGTCGTTGTCGGTGGCCTTGCGGCGCGCATTGCGCACCCCTGACTCCATCCAGTTCCGCTGCATCTGCGCCCGAGACTCCAACGCCGACTTGGTGTCCGCGAACTCGTCGTACTTCTCCCGCGCATGCTGGCGCGCAATCTCGCGTTCTGCCAGATAGGACTGGTAGCTGCCGTCGTACACATCGATGCGACGCTGAGCTCGATCGAGCTCGACGACGCCCGTCACCGTCCGCGCCAGGAATTCACGATCGTGACTGACGACGACGATCGCCGCACGCGTCGCGACGACGAACTGCTCCAGTTGCTCGAGGCCCGCCAGATCGAGGTCGTTGGTCGGCTCGTCGAGCAGAAGAATGTCGTAGCGGGCGAGCAGAATCGCCGCGAGCCCCGCGCGGGCGGCCTGCCCACCGGACAGCGCCGTCATGAGCGCAGACCCGTCGACCTCCAGACCGAGATCCGCCAGCACCTTCGCCGTGCGCTCCGCCAGATCCGCGCCGCCGAGG
This sequence comes from Rhodococcus sp. 15-649-2-2, assembly GCF_002258645.1. Classification (NCBI taxonomy): domain Bacteria; kingdom Bacillati; phylum Actinomycetota; class Actinomycetes; order Mycobacteriales; family Nocardiaceae; genus Rhodococcus; species Rhodococcus sp. 15-649-2-2. Next base: position 94,873 of record NZ_NPFM01000004.1, on the reverse strand, counting down.
GCCAGCCACTTCTCCAGCGCTGGGGTGTAGAGGTCCTCGTCACTCGAACCAAGAGCCTCGGCGGCCTCGTTCATCGTGGATTCGGCCGCTGTGACTCCAGTCCGTCGACCGAGAAAATCCAGCACCGTTTCCCCGGCTATCCGCTCGGGTTCCTGCGCCAGATAGCCGACGGTCGCGTCGGGTGGGCTGGTGTAGATCTCACCCTCGTGATCGGCCGTCCCCACCCCGGCGAGCAACGTCAACAACGTCGACTTACCTGCACCGTTGGCCCCGACGAGCCCGATCACATCACCCTCGGTCACCGTCAGATCCAGGCCGGAGAACAGGGTTCGATCGCCGTGGAACGCGGCGAGATCATCGATACGAAGCGTTGCGGTCACACCGAAACTCTATGGCCCGGGAACAACACCACCCCACCCACCGTTGCCATTCGTATGACGTATTCAGCCGAGACCAGTACTGTCCCGACCATCGTGCTCAACGACGGCACGTCCATTCCCCAGCTCGGGTTCGGTGTATGGCAGGTTCCCGATGACGGTGCCCAGGCCGCAGTGGCCGAGGCTCTGAAGGTCGGATACCGCAGCATCGACACCGCCAAGGTGTACGAGAACGAGGCCGGCACCGGCAAGGCGATCGCGGAGTCCGGCATCGCCCGCGACGAGCTGTTCATCACCACCAAGTTGTGGAACGACGATCAGGGCTACGACTCCACGTTGACGGCGTTCGACGCGAGCATGGATCGCCTCGGACTCGAGTACCTCGACCTGTACCTCATTCACTGGCAGCAGCTCGATCGCGACCAGTACATCGACACCTTCAAGGCGTTCCAGAAGCTCAAGGCCGACGGCCGGATCGGTTCGATCGGCGTCTCCAATTTCACCATTCCCACCCTCGAGAAGCTGATCGACGCGGTCGGTGAGACGCCGTCGATCAACCAGATCGAGCTGCACCCGCGCTTCATCCAGGAAGAGCTTCGCGCTTTCCACACCTCGAAGGGCATCGCCACCGAGGCCTGGAGCCCGCTCGGCTCCGGCACCGTTCTGGACGATCCGGCCTTCGCGCCCATCGCCGAGGCGCACGGAGTCACCCCTGCCCAGGTGATCCTGCGCTGGCACATCCAGCTCGGCAACGTAGTGATCCCCAAGTCGGTCACCCCCGAGCGCATTGCCAGCAACTTCGACGTGTTCGGCTTCGAGCTGAGCAACGACGAAATTCAGCAGATCAATGCGCTGGACTCCGCCGACGGCCGCACCGGCCCGGACCCGGACAAGTTCAGCAGCTGACCTGTCACGTTCCAGGCACGTCAGGGGCCTAGTCTGTACTCATGTCCGATTCGCTCGCAGGCAAGACCGTTGCCCTCACCGCCGAGCGACGTGCAGACGAATTGGCCACCATGCTCGAACGCCGCGGCGCGAACATCGTTCACGCCGCGGCGATTCACGTTCTGCCCCTGATCGACGACTCGGAGCTGAAGTCCGCCACCGAGGGCATCGTCGAGCGACCACCGCAGATCGTCGTGATCAGTACCGGCATCGGTTTTCGGGGTTGGCTCGACGCGGCGGCCGACTGGGGTATCCGCGAAGACCTTCTGACAGCACTGAGTCACACGCGGATCATTGCCCGAGGTCCCAAGGCGCGCGGGGCAATTCGTGGCACGGGGCTTCGTGAAGAGTGGTCGCCGGCCACCGAGGCCTCGCAGGAAGTCTCCGATCATCTTGCCGCCGAAGGTGTTTCCGGAGTGGACGTCGCAGTTCAGCTGCACGGAGTCATCACCGAATGGGAACCGACGATCCACCTGAGCGACGCGCTGAGCGAACTCGGTGCGCACGTCAGACCGATCCCGGTGTACCGCTGGATCCGTCCCGTCGATCAGGCTCCACTCATCGACTTGCTGTCGCAGATCATCGAGCACCGCGTGGACGCGGTGACATTTACCAGCGCCCCCGCCGTCGCGTCCCTGCTCTCTACCGCGAAGGACAACGGCCTGCTCGACGCCTTCCTGGACGCGCTTCGAGGCCCCGTCGCCGCGATTTGCGTGGGGCCGGTGACGTCGGCGCCGTTGGATGCGTTGGACGTCCCGACGTCGATGCCGAGCCGGGCACGATTGGGAGCGCTGGCGAAGTTCGTGACCGAGCGGCTCGCCTCGCCGTAAAGACCTCGCCGTAAAGACTCAGCCCAGCGTTTCCAGCAGCTCCGTCACCGCGGCTCGTCCCGCGCGATTGGCTCCGATCGTGCTCGCGGACGGCCCGTAGCCGAGCAAGTGGACGCGATGGTTTGCTGCCACTCGAGTGGCGAGTCGACCGTCCATGACGATTCCTCCGCCGTGCCCGCGCAAGCGCAGAGGGGCCAGGTGGTCGAGTGCGCTGCGAAAACCGGTGGCCCACAGAATCACGTCGGCGCGTTGACTCGATCCGTCGTCCCACACCACCGAATCTGCGGTGATCCTCGAGAACATCGGCCTGCGCTCGAGCGCGCCGCGCTCGCGTGCGGCGGCCAACGACGGCGTCAGCAACAGCCCGGTCACCGATACGACCGAGCCCGGTGGCAGGCCCGCCCGCACCCTCTCCTCGACCATCGCCACGGCCGTGCGTCCGGCATTCTGATCGAACTCACCGTCCCGGAACACCGGTGGTCGGCGGGTCACCCACGTTGTGGTCGTCACCCGGGAAATCTCGTCGAGCAGCTGGACGGCCGAGATCCCGCCGCCCACCACCACCACGTGCTTGCCGGTGAACTCGTCGGCCGTCCGGTAATCCTTCGTGTGCAATTGCCTGCCGGTGAACGTCTCGGCTCCGTCGTAATGCGGAACGAACGGCTTCTCCCACGTTCCTGTGGCATTGATCAATCCCTCGGCCATGACGACCGTCTCCCCGGCCTCGACCCGGAAGAGAGGTTCGCGATCGCACACGACGGTCACCGTGACGGGCCGTCGAACATGCAGTTCGAAGCGGTCCTCGTACTCGCGGTAGTAGCGGGGGACTGCCTCGGCGGCCGGAATGGTGTCGGCCGGCTCGTCGCCCAGCGTTTCGGCGAAGGTCATACCGGGCAGGTCGTGTACCCCGTTGACGGTGCTCAGCGTCAACGACGGCCACCGGAACTGCCAGGCGCCGCCGGGGCCGGGGGCGCTGTCCAGCATCACGAAGCCTGCGCCTGCATCCAGGCCTGCTCGATGGAGGTGGTAGCCGGCCGAGAGTCCGGCCTGCCCCGCGCCGATGACGGCAACTCGAGTGTCGATCACGCCTATCAGTAGATCAGCCACCCAGTAGGTAAAACCGGTACTGGTCGGTAACCTCTGCTCTCGTGATCGGACTCTCTCGTGACGGCGATGTCGTCACTCTCGAATTGCAGCGCCCGGATCGACGCAATGCGTTGAACACGGAGCTGTGTCTTGCGGTGCGCCACGGTGTGGAACAGGCCGAGCGGGACGGGGCGCGGGTTCTCGTCATCACCGGTCAGGGCACCAGCTTCTGCGCAGGTGCGGATCTGACCGGCGACGCGTTTCCCGAGTCGTTCGGGCAGATCCTCGAAGAGATGCTGACGGCGATCGAACGCACCTCGATTCCGGTGGTGGCTGCGGTGAACGGCCCGGCCGTGGGTGCGGGGACGCAGCTGGCGATCGCCTGCGATCTTCGGGTCGTGGCGCCGGGCAGTTTCTTCGAGATTCCGTCGACGCGCCTCGGTATCGCGGTGAGCAACTGGACCATCCGGCGGTTGGCTGCGCTCGCAGGTGGGGGAGTGGCACGCACGATCCTGCTGGGCGGGGAGCGGGTGCACGCCGAGCAGGCGTACACGTGCGGTTTGGCCAACAAACTCGGCGATCTCGCGGTTGCAACGCAGTGGGCCGAGTCGATCACCGAACTCGCTCCGCTGGCCCTGAAACACCTCAAGCTCGTGTTCAACGACGACGAGATGCGCGATGATCCGACGCCGGAGCAGCATGCGGCGTTCGAGGCCGCGTGGAGCAGCGAGGACATGAAGGAAGCGCGACGGGCACGTGCCGAGAAGCGCAAGCCGAAGTTCGTGGGCAAGTGATCACCGGAGCGCCCGATGCGGGCGATACCGCCTGGCTGCTGGCCAGTACTGCGCTGGTGCTGCTGATGACGCCAGGCCTGGCCTTCTTCTACGGCGGCATGGTGCGCTCGAAGAGTGTGCTGAACATGATGATGATGAGCCTGTCGGCCATCGCCGTGGTGTGGCTGCTGTGGTTGGTGTTCGGCTACTCGATGGTGTTCGGCGACAACGTGATCGGGGGGTGGATCGGAAACCCGTTGCAGTACGCCGGTTTCGAGGGTCTGTTGGGCGGGGTCTACACCTCGGCCGGGGGAGCGGTGTCGATTCCGCTGGTGGGAACCGTTCCTGCACTGGTGTTCGCGGCGTTCCAGGCCGGATTCGCCATGGTGACGGTGGCGCTGATATCCGGCGCTGTCGCAGACCGGATGCGGTTCGTTCCCTGGGTGCTGTTCGCGGCGTTGTGGTCGACCCTCGTGTATTTCCCTGTGGCGCACTGGGTGTTCTCGCTCGACGGGCTCACCAGTGAGTTCGGCGGATGGGTGACGAACAGGCTCGGCGCGATCGACTTCGCTGGTGGTACCGCGGTGGAGATCAACGCAGGCGTCGCCGGGCTGGTGCTCGCGCTCGTGGTCGGCAAGCGTCGCGGCTGGCCGCGAGATCCCATGCGCCCGCACAACCTTCCGGCCGTCATGCTCGGTGCCGGGTTGCTGTGGTTCGGTTGGTTCGGCTTCAACGCGGGATCGTCGTTGGCTGCGGACGGCGTCGCCGCAGTGGCCCTGGTGAACACGATGGGTGCCGGAGCGATGTCCATGGCGGCGTGGCTCGTCGTCGAGAAGTGGCGAGACGGTCACGCCACGTCGTTCGGCGCGGCGTCGGGCGTCGTGGCCGGTCTGGTGGCCATCACACCGTCGTGCGCAGCGGTCACTCCGATCGGTGCCGCGGCGATCGGCATCGCGTCGGGTGCCTTGTGTGCTCTGGCAATCGGCCTCAAATACCGCTTCGGTTACGACGATTCGCTCGACGTCGTCGGCGTGCACCTCGTCGGTGGCATCGTCGGCACGCTGATGATCGGGCTCGTTGCCAGCGCGCAGATGCCGGCGGGTGTGGACGGGCTGTTCTACGGCGGCGGCCTGCATCAGTTGGGGGTGCAGGCGATCGCGGTGGTCGCGGTGTTCGTCTACTGCGCGGTGGTCACCACCGGAATCGCGTTCGCGATCAAGGCTGTCATGGGTGTGCGCGCCGACGCGCAGCACGAAGCCGACGGCCTCGACGAGCACGAGCATGCCGAGTCCGCCTACGACTTCGGAGTGGGTCACGGGGGCAGCAACAAGCCTGGTCTTTTCGGTAAGTAGGGGCAACCCGTACACGCCCTTTACGAACCGATCGGTCGTTGAAAGTCGTTCTGTCCCTTTCGGGTTGATGCGATCGATCGTTGTTCGATTCGACCCCGTTCGTTCATCTTCGGTTCGCCTCGACCGCTTGTTGGCCCCATAGTTTTTCGCTGCTCGACATCGAGTGATGGACACGACGAAAGACTGAGGAACATGAAGCTGACTCGATTCGCGGCAACGTCCGCATTGGTCATTGCAGCGATGACGACCGCCATGGGCACCGCCTATGCCGATCCGGCACCGGCTCCCGCTGCTGCCGTCGGTTGGAACGTCACCCAGGCCGGCAACCAGGTCCTCGTCGACACGACGGCCGGCACCCTGAGCAACGAAGACAACCACCTCGTCGTCCGCGATTCCAGTGGTGCCGTGGTCGACTCGGTGCCGCTGGCCATTGCCGCCGACGGATTCTCGCACCCCGTCGCCGCCGTGATCGACGGTAACCACGCCACCCTGACCGCCGATGTCTCGCCTGCCGCGGCAACCCCGGTCTCCACCTCTCTCCCCGGCCTGCAGCAGGTCGACCTGCCCGCCGCAGTTGCTGGTGTCAAGGACAACCTCAGCCTCACGGCCTCGGTCGGTGGATTCCTCGGTGCTGCAACCGGAATCGTCGGCGGATGCCTCCTCGGAATCATCACCGGAGTCGTCGTGACTGCACCGGTTGCAACTCTTCTCGGAGCCGGCCCCATCGGCGGCTGCGTCATCGGCGCAATCGCCCTCGGTGCCATCGGATCGCTCGCCGGCACCTCCGCCGGTGGCCTCGGCGCGGTCATCGGTAACGCCGGACAGTTCATCCAGCTGCTCAACGCTCCGCCCGCAGTCAAGAAGTAACACCTCCTCGACAACAGTGCTGTGGCCCGCATCGGATATCCGGTGCGGGCCACAGTCGTCGAAAGGTCTAGCGTGCCAGGGCGAGATCCCCCACGTGAGTACGCCGAGCGGTTGTCACGAGTTCGACGACGGCCTCCGCCACCTCGTGCGCTCGTTCGAGAATCACCATGTGCCCGGCCTGCGCGACGCGCACCAGCCGTGCGTCGGGAAGATGGGCGGCAAGGGTTTCCGAGTGCCGCATCGGCGTCATCAGGTCGTCCGAGCCGCACAGCACCAGAGTGGGAATGGAGGCGAGTGCCGCCAGGCCGGCGACCTCGTCGAGGCCTCGAAACGCGCCGAGAAACCCGGCCATCGTCACGATGGACGTGTCGCCGAGCATGGCCGTCGCCAGCGTGACCACCCGCGGGCTGACTTTGCGGGAGCCGCATCCCGCCGTCCTGACGATGGGGGCACAGACCCCGCGACTGAGCCTCTTGGCACCCGACATCAGTCGAGGGGCGCGTCGAACAGCCGCCTGAAATGCCGACACGGCCGGATGCGCGAGGCAACTACTGAGCCCGTCGTCGGTGATCCCGCCGGCGGACGTCGCGATCAACCCGACCCCGACGAGGCGGGAGCCGATGGCGTCCGGGTACTGACGCGCGTAGGAGAGCGCCGTCATGCCGCCCATCGAGTGTCCGATCACGACGAACGGTCCCACCGGGACGACAGCGCGGATCACGTCGGCCAGGTCCTCGCCGAGCTGATCTATGGTGCAGCTCTCCGGCACGGCCGCGCTCGACTCCCCGTGACCGCGGTGGTCGTACATCACGATTCGGACGTCGTCTCCCCACGTGTGTTCCACCTGCCGGCGCAGGTCCGTCCACGACTGCATCCGCAGGCAGTGCCCGTGCACGAACACCGCGGTCAGAGGCGCATTCGGATGTCCGAATTCGCGAACCGCCAGTGCAGTGCCATCGCTCGCAGCGACGGTGCTGCGGCGACCGACCTGATGGGTCTGCTCGCTGATGTTCATGTGCGCTCCGCGGGTGTGAAGGTCACGTGCTGCGACGAGGTTGTTGTCGGGTACTTCGCTCCCGCGACACGCCGTGTTACCTGAATCACATTTTCTTCGGATGTGATAGCCACTGCGACCAAGCCGAGCGGGAATCTGCACCGAAGCACTGATGAGCGTTCAGGTGAGGGCGCGCGTTGCCAGTGAGGAGATCGGCCATGGGCGTGGACAGGCTCGACGAGGTAGTACCGCAGGCCGTCGCGGGAGATCGAACCGCCCTCGAGCAGGTGCTCGTGCTGATCCAGCCGCCGGTACGCAGATATTGCGCCGCCCGAATCGGCAACCTCGACGTCGCCGCCGACGATGTAGTGCAGGACGTTTGCCTCGCCTTGGTCACCGCCATTCCCAAGTACCGCGACATGGGGAAGCCCTTCATGGCCTTCGTGTACGGAATCGCTGCCCACAAGTTGGCCGACGCCGGGCGTAAATCTGTATTGCGACAGACGTTCTCCATCGACGACATGCCCGAGGAGCAGTCTCAGGACGCCGGGCCGGAGCAGCTCGCTCTCGGCGGCGAACTGCGCAGTCACGCGCAGGCGCTGATGGACACTCTGCCGACGAAGTACCGCAAGATCATTCTGATGCGAGTGGTGTGGGGTCTGACGGCACCGCAAACCGGTGCTGCCCTCGGAATGACGGCCGGAGCCGTGCGGGTGGCCCAGCATCGGGCGATGAACATGCTTCGTGCCGAACTGTCGAACTTCTCGCTGCTGGACGCCCGCGCAGTCGCCTGATAGAGCCGCGAAAGCGGGTATTACCAGCGTATGTCCGATTCGTCGGAATGAGTAACAGTAGCTACACATACGCAAGACACTGCGGCAACGTGGCAGACCTACGTTACTGATCCATGACCGCCGTACAGCCTGCGCCGACAGACACCGCGCTGAAAGAGACGCTCGAGGACTACACGCTGCGCTTCGCGCCGCGTAGCTACCGTAAATGGGGAACCGGTGTTGTCGCGACGTCCGCGCTCGGCGGAATCGCGTATCTCGCGGACTTCGCCATCGGTGCCAACATCGGAATCTCGTACGGGACCGGCAACGCGCTCTGGGGCATCCTGGTGTTCGCCGTCGTGATCTTCCTGACCGGGCTCCCGCTCGCCTACTATGCTGCCCGCTACAACATAGACCTCGATTTGATCACTCGGGGAAGCGGATTCGGCTACTACGGGTCGGTGGTCACCAACGTCATCTTTGCGACGTTCACGTTCATCTTCTTTGCGCTCGAGGGTTCGATCATGGCGCAGGGACTCGAACTGGGACTGAGTATTCCGTTGCCCATCGGGTACGCGGTGTCGACGATCATGGTGATCCCGCTGGTCATCTACGGCATGAAAGCCCTTGCCAAACTTCAGGTCTGGACCACCCCGCTGTGGCTGGTGCTGATGGTGCTGCCGTTCGTCTACCTGGTGATCAGCAATCCCGATTCGGTCGGCGAGTTCCTCGCCTTCGGCGGCCAGGACGGGGCCGACGGCAGGGGCGTCAACATCGGATCGGTGATGCTCGCGGCCGGCGTGTGTCTCTCGCTCATCGCGCAGATCGCCGAGCAGATCGACTACCTGCGATTCATGCCGCCCAAGACTCCGGAGAATTCCCGGCGCTGGTGGACTGCAGTGCTTCTCGCCGGACCGGGCTGGGTGATCTTCGGTGCCCTCAAGCAGGTCGTCGGACTCTTCCTCGCCGTGTACCTGATCGCCAACGTCGTCGACGGATCCACCATCGCCAACGAGCCGGTGCACCAGTTCCTGGAGATCTACGAGAACTTCATGCCCGGCTGGCTCGCCATGACGCTCGCGGTGATCCTGGTCGTCATCAGCCAGATCAAGATCAACGTCACCAACGCCTACTCGGGATCACTGGCGTGGACCAACTCCTACACCCGCATCACCAAGACGTACCCGGGCCGGATGGTCTTCGTGCTGTTCAACCTCGCGATCGCACTGATCCTGATGGAAGCCAACATGTTCAGCTTCCTCAACAACATCCTCGGCTTCTACGCCAACTGCGGTATCGCATGGATCGCGGTGGTGGCCTCGGACATCGTGTTCAACAAGTACATCCTGAAGCTCTCGCCCAAGGTGCCCGAGTTCCGACGCGGCATGCTCTACAACATCAACCCGGTCGGCTTCGGATCCATGGCGGCCTCGGCAATACTGTCGATTCTGGTCTTCTTCGGGGCATTCGGATCCGCGATCAAGCCCTACTCGCCGATCGTGGCTCTCGTTCTCGCACTGGTACTTCCACCCATCCTGGCGGTGGCAACCAAGGGCAAGTACTACCTGCGACGCACCGACGACGGGATCGATCTACCGATGTTCGACGAGCACGGCAACCCGTCCGACGAGCTCGTGATGTGCCATGTCAGCGGCATGGAATTCGAGCGACCCGACATGATCGCATCCAACGTGCCGGGGCCGGACGGCGAGAAGCAGTACATCAGTTCGCTCTCGCTGAGCACCGACAAGACGGGGGAGCACATCCTGCCTCCGCAGTGACTGCGGCTGCGCCGCAGTGGTGTGGATATGCCCCGCCTGGGGCACTCGACCACACCACTGCCGCAGGCACTCAGATCGTGCGGGTCAACCGATCGGCGAGCAGCTTGGAGAACTTCGCCGGATCCTTCAGTTCCGTACCCTCGGCGAGAAGTGCCGTTGCGTACAGCAATTCGGCAGTCTCGGCGAGGTGCGGGTCATCACTGCGATCCTCGCGGGCCTTCTTCAATCCCGTCACCAGATCGTGGGTGGGGTTGAGTTCGAGGATCCGCTTGGAGGTCGGCACGAACTGTCCCGAGGCCTTGTACATCTTCTCCAGTTGCGGGGAGAAGCTGAACTCGTCGCCGACGACGCAGGCCGGTGACGTCGTCAGTCGTGTCGACAGACGTACCTCCTTCACGTCCTCGCCGAGGGTATCGGTGAGCCACGTGAGCAGGTCTGCGAATTCCTTGTCCTGCTCCTCGCGCTTGGCCTCGGACTCCTTCTTCTCCTCTTCGGTGTCGAGGTCCACCTCGCCCTTGGCGATGGACTGGAACGACTTTCCGTCGAAGTCGGTGACGTTGCCGACCCACACCTCGTCGACCGAATCGGTGAGCAGCAGCACCTCGAGCCCGCGAGCCTTGAACGCCTCCATGTGCGGCGAGCTCTCGATCTGCTGACGGGATTCGCCCGTCATGTAGTAGATCTGCTGCTGGCCGTCCTTCATCCGGTCCACGTACTCGGCGAGGGTGGTCACGCCCTCCTCGGAGTTGGTGGACGCGAACGACGCGATGCCCAACAGGGTTTCGCGATTGTCGTTGTCGGAGATCAGGCCTTCCTTGAGGACCGTGCCGAACTGCGACCACAGCGTCTTGTACTTGTCGGGCTGCTCGCTCTGCAGTTCCTTGACCGTCGAGAGCACCTTCTTGGTGAGGCGTCGACGGATCGCCCGGATCTGCCGGTCCTGCTGCAGGATCTCGCGAGAGACGTTGAGCGAGAGGTCCGCTGCGTCCACGACACCCTTGACGAAGCGCAGGTACTCGGGCAGCAGTTCCTGCGAGTCGTCCATGATGAACACGCGCTTGACGTACAGGTGCACGCCGGCCTTGCTCTCGCGCATGAAGAGGTCGAACGGCGCCTGCGACGGAATGAACAGCAGCGCTTGGTATTCGAACGTGCCCTCGGCCTTGAACGGGATGACCTCGAGCGGCTCGTCCCAGGCGTGGCTGACGTGCTTGTAGAACTCCTTGTACTCCTCCTCGGACACCTCGTCCTTGGAGCGGGTCCACAGTGCCTTCTGCGAGTTGATCGTTTCGGTCTCGATCGTGACCGTGTCCTCGCTGCCTTCCTCTTCGCTCTTGACGCGCTTCTCGACGTCGATGCGAATGGGCCAGGCGATGAAGTCGGAGTACTTCTTGACCAGTTCCTTGATCTTGCGCTCGGACGCGTAATCGTGGAGGTGGTCCTCCTCGTCGGCCGGCTTGAGGGCCAAGGTCACCGAGGAGCCCTGCGGGGCGTCGTCGACGTCGGTGATCTCGTATGTGCCCTCGCCGGTGGACTCCCACTTGGTGGCAGTGCTCTCGCCTGCCTTGCGGGTGAGCAGCGTGACCTTCTCGGCCACCATGAACGTGGAATAGAAGCCGATGCCGAACTGGCCGATCAATTCCTCGGAAGCAGCTGCATCCTTGGCTTCCTTGAGCTTCTTGCGGACCTCGGCGGTACCGGACTTCGCCAGCGTGCCGATCAGGTCGATCACCTCGGAGCGGGACATGCCGATGCCGTTGTCGCGGATGGTGAGGGTGCGGGCCGCGGAGTCGATATCGATCTCGATGTGCAGATCCGAGACGTCGACGTCCAAGTCCTTGTTGCGGTACGACTCCAGGCGCAGCTTGTCCAGCGCGTCCGAGGAGTTCGAGATCAGTTCACGGAGAAAGCTGTCCTTGTTGGAGTAGATGGAGTGCACCATCAGATCCAGGAGCTGACGCGTCTCCGCCTGGAATTCGAGCTGTTCGGTACTCAATGTCTCCCCTTCTAGCAGCAAAACCGACGCGAATATTCTACGGCAAGGCTACGGGTGAGCTGCGAAGACGTCGGCGCCGCCTACTGTGGTGGCCGTGACGAAGACGAAGTTCGTACTGGGAGCCACGGCAGCGTTGAGCGGGGCATGGTTGGCGCGTGCCCTGTGGGGTCTGCCGTCGGCCATCGGTGCCCGGCGAGTGCACATCACTCCCTACGCCGCCGGGTCCCCGCGATACCGCGATCGCCGGTTCCACAACTCCGACCCCAGTTCCAGCTACGTGCCGGGCCGCGGCGACAAGGGCGAGAGGAACATGTTCGTCTCGCTCGTCACCGAACGCGGCAAGGGCAGGCCGCAGCGGCCGATTCCGTTGGCCCCGCCGATCGCTCCCGTGGACGCGGGCGAGCTTGCGGTCACCTGGTACGGACATTCGAGTGTGCTCATCGAGGTCGACGGCTATCGCGTTCTCGCCGATCCGGTGTGGAGCAATCGCGTGTCCCCGTCCTCGGTGGTGGGTCCGGCGCGGCTGCACCCGACGCCGGTCGAGTTGATCGACCTGCCGCGGGTCGACGCCATCGTGATCTCCCACGATCATTACGACCATCTCGACAAGGCGACGGTGCAGAAGTTGGCGAGCACGCAGTCGGCACCGTTCGTGGTGCCGCTGGGAATCGGAGCGCACCTGCGCAAGTGGCGGGTGCCCGAGGAACGCATCATCGAACTGGACTGGGACGAGCAGACGAACCTCGGTGGCCTCACCGTCACGTGCACCGAGGCTCGGCACTTCTCGGGCCGCGGTCTGACCCGGGACTCGACGCAGTGGGCGTCCTGGGCCTTCGCCGGTCCGGTTCGACGCGTCTTCTTCGGCGGCGACACCGGCTACACACCGAAGTTCGCCGAGATCGGCAGCAACTACGGCCCCTTCGATCTGACGCTTCTTCCCGTCGGTGCCTACGACGTGCGGTGGCCGGACATCCACATGAATCCGGAGGAAGCGGTCACCGCGCACGTGGATCTGACGGCGTCGGGCATCTTCGTGCCTATTCACTGGGCGACGTTCAACCTGGCTTTTCACCCGTGGTCCGAGCCGATCGTGCGCCTGCACGCCGCCGCGCAGGACGTCGGAGTGCAGGTGGCGGTGCCGATGCCGGGGCAGCGCATAGACGGCACGCGAACCCTGCACGACGATCGTTGGTGGTCCCGGCTGGGCTGACCGAACAGGTTTAAGCTGCACGCATGTCTATCGACGCCGATGCGCAGCGTGATGCCGGGCTGACCGAGGCGGAAGTCGCCAGGCTCAAGTCCGAGGGTAAATCGAACGACGTTCCGGCCCGCGCCTCTCGTTCGGTTCGCGACATCGTCCGCGGCAACGTATTCACTCGCATCAACGCAATTCTCGGTGTGCTGTTGATCATCGTGCTCTCGACGGGTTCGGTGATCGATGGCATGTTCGGGCTGTTGATCGTCGCGAACAGTGGCATCGGCATCATTCAGGAGATTCGCGCCAAGCGCACGCTGGATCGGCTGGCGATCGTCGGTCAGAACAAGCCGCAGGTACGACGCGACGGTGTCTCGCAACAGATTCCGCCCGACGAGGTCGTTCTCGGCGACATCGTCGAACTGGGGCCCGGTGATCAGATCGTCGTCGACGGCGAGGTGATCGAGACCGCGAGCCTCGAGATCGACGAGTCGTTGCTCACCGGTGAAGCCGACACGGTGCACAAACTTCAGGCAGCGCAAGTACTTTCGGGCAGCTTCGTGGTCTCGGGCAGCGGTGCATATCGCGCGACGAAGGTGGGGCGCGATGCCTACGCGGCCAAGCTCGCCGAGGAGGCCAGCAAGTTCACCCTGGTCAAGTCCGAGCTGCGTAGCGGTATCGACAAGATCTTGAAGTTCATCACGTACCTGATGATTCCGGCCGGCGCGCTCATCATCTACAACCAATTGTTCTCCAGCGGGCAGGCTTTGAGGCCGGCCCTCAACGGCATGGTGGCAGCGCTCGTTCCGATGGTCCCCGAGGGCCTGGTGCTGATGACGTCGATCGCGTTCGCGGTGGGTGTGATCCGGCTCGGTCAACGGCAATGCCTGGTGCAGGAGCTGCCTGCGATCGAAGGGCTCGCCCGGGTCGACGTGGTGTGCGCCGACAAGACCGGCACGCTCACCGAGAACGGGATGCGGCTACACGAGTTGGTGTTGATCGACGACAGCGATTCCGATTCCGCCACAGCCGCTCTCGCATCTCTGGCGCACGACGACCCGCGGCCCAACGCGAGCGTGCAGGCCGTCGGCGAGGCGTACCCCGACTCGCCGGGGTGGACGCAGAGCGCCGTGGCCCCGTTCTCCTCGGCCAAGAAGTGGAGCGGCCTGTCGTACGGAGAGCACGGAAACTGGCTGCTGGGTGCCCCTGACGTGTTGCTCGACCCGGGCTCCGAGACGGCTCGACTGGCCGAATCCACCGGTTCCAAAGGCCTGCGGGTATTGCTGCTCGCCAGCAGCGACATCCCGGTCGACGCCCCGGATGCGCCCGGTGTCGTCTCCCCGCGTGCGCTGGTGATTCTCGAGCAGAAGGTGCGCGAGGACGCCCGAGAGACGTTGGACTACTTCGCAAGTCAGCACGTCGAGGTGAAGGTCATCTCCGGCGACAATGCCGTCTCGGTCGGTGCGGTTGCCGGGTCGCTCGGCCTACCCGGCGGCGACGCCCCGATCGACGCGCGAGAGCTGCCCGAGGACTCCGAGAAGCTGGCCGACACTCTCGCGAATTCCACCACGTTCGGCCGCGTCCGGCCCGATCAGAAGCGGGCGATGGTGGGCGCGTTGCAATCTCGCGGCCACACGGTCGCCATGACCGGTGACGGCGTCAACGACGTGCTGGCTCTCAAGGACGCCGATATCGGTGTCTCGATGGGCTCGGGAAGTGCGGCCACCCGAGCCGTCGCGCAGATCGTGTTGTTGGACAACAAGTTCGCCACTCTGCCCTACGTCGTGGGGGAGGGGCGACGTGTCATCGGCAACATCGAGCGAGTCTCCAATCTGTTCCTGACCAAGACCGTGTACTCGGTGCTGTTGGCGTTTCTCATCGGGCTCTCGGGTGTGCTTTCGCAGATCTTCCACTTCGAACCGATTCCGTATCCGTTCCTGCCGCGACACGTGACGATCGCGGCGTGGTTCACCATCGGCATTCCGGCGTTCGTGCTCTCGCTCGCGCCCAACAACGAGCGGGCACGCAGCGGATTCGTCTCACGGGTGATGCGGCTGGCCGTCCCGTCCGGGCTGATCGTCGGTTCGTGCACGTTCGTGTCCTACCTGCTGGTGTACGCGGGCCCCAACGCCACCGAGGCTCAGGTGACGCAGGCCAGCACGACCGCGCTGATCACCTTGATCATGATCGCGCTGTGGGTGTTGGCCGTCGTCGCACGGCCGTACAACTGGTGGAAGATCCTGCTTCTCGCCGGATCGGTCGGAGGTTACCTGTTGCTGTTCGCAATCCCGTTCTGCCGTACCTTCTTCAAGCTCGACCCGTCCAACATCGGAGCCACCACCAGTGCATTGATCATCGGCGGCATCGGAATCGCGCTCGTCGAGGTTGCGCACCGGTTCGGATCGGCACTGCGCAATCGAACATCACTACGCAACACGCAGTACAAAACGTAAGCTTCCAGGTGTTCGATCATTCCAGCGACAGGAGACAGTCATGGGCTTCGCAGACAATCTGAAGGGCATCGTCGACAAGGGCAAGGACCTTGCGGCCGAGAACTCGGACAAGATCGACGACGTCGTCGAGAAGGCGGGGGACTTCATCGACAACAAGACCGGTGGCAAGTACTCCGACAAGATCGACAAGGTTCAGGAAGCAGCCAAGAAGGCAATTTCGGACAAGTAGGACGTACCGGTCGTCCGGAGTTCGTCATAGCGGCCGTCGGTCGCTCCATAGTGTGCGGCTGACGGCACAATAGTCTCGGTGGACGGACCGATTCTTCTTCTCGTAGTCATCTTTGCGATTGCCGTTGCCGGTTTCGCCAAGCGTCTGGACCTTCAGGTCCCGCTCGTTCTGGTCACCGTCGGGTCGATCGCGTCGTTCGTTCCCGGCGTTCCGCATGTGAGTCTCTCGCCTCAGTTGATCCTCGGCGTGGTGCTTCCGCCGCTGCTCTACTCGGCTGCGCTCGATTTCTCGTTCGTCACCTTCCGACGGAACCTCGGCCAGATCCTTCGGCTCGGACTGGTCATGGTGATCGTGACGACGGTCGCCGTCGGCTGGTTCGCGAATCTACTGATTCCCGAACTGACGCTCGGTGCGGCCCTGGTGCTCGGGGCCGTCGTGGCCCCGCCCGATGCGGTGTCTGCGATCGCCGTGGGTCGCAAGCTCGGCCTCCCCGCGCGAATGATGGCCATCCTCACCGGCGAGAGCTTGGTGAACGACGCGGCCGCACTGACCCTGTTCACCCTGGCCGTGGCGTCGGTGACGGGGAGCCGCATCGAACTGGGTTCACCGGTGTTGTACTTCGGCTACGAGATCGTCGGGGGCGTTCTGGTCGGGCTGGTCCTGTCGCGCATCGTCCGGTTCATCCGCAAGCGCATCGCCGACTCGGCCCTCGAGACAGTGCTCGGTCTCGTGCTGCCGTTCGCGGCCTTTCTGGCGGCGGAGGAAATTCATGCCTCCGGTGTCCTGGCCGTTGTCACCGCCGGCTTCGTGTTGGGCCGCATCACCGCAGACGTCTCGGTCACCACTCGGGTGCAGGAACGCCAGGTGTGGCCGACGCTGGATCTGCTCCTGGAGGCGTTCGTGTTCGCCTACATGGGTTTACAGCTGAAATTCGTGATCCAGGAAGTGCAACGCGAGGGTTTGCCGGTCCATCACGTGTTCGGATACGCGCTGGTGGTGCTCGTGGTGGTCATGGCCGTCCGCCCAGCCTGGATTTTCGTCAATTCCGGTCGACACATGTTGTTTCGCAGACTGTTTCGGCGAAAGGCACCACGCGAGACCGGTCTGAGCTGGCAGCAGAACCTGGTGCTCTCGTGGGCAGGCATGCGCGGAGTGGTGACGCTTGCCGCGGCCGCGGGTGTGCCGTTGACGACGGTGGCGGGCGACGAATTCCCCGGTCGCGCAGTGATTCAGGCCGTCGCGTTCGTCGTCGCGGTCGGAACGTTGCTGCTGCAGGGCCTGACGCTTCCGCTGATGATCCGCCGACTCGACGTTGCCGATCCACTCGAGCAGCAACGCACCGACAATCAGCGATTGCTCTCGCAGGTCATCGCCCGCACCGCCGCCGAGACCTACCTCGAGCGTGCTGCGAAGGACGGAATCGCGGGCGTCGACAGTGATCGGGTAGCCGAGGTGATCTCGCGCGTACGCCGTTCGGTGCGGGCACGGTTGGACGCGGACGAGACCGAGGACAGGGAGAAGCGAATCGCGGCGGCCGGAGCGCTGTTCGATACCCTGCGGCACAACGTGCTGGTCGCGCAGCGGGCGGCGCTGGTCGCCGCCCGTGACTCGGGGGAGCTGGACGACGAAGCTCTGCGCGCAGTGTTGAATGGTCTGGACGTGGAAGAGATTGCGGCCGAGGCCCGCATTCAACGACGCACGACGTAGACGAACGCAATGTAGGAGCGCAGAGACAGTGAGGTCGAGCGGGTTGGTGGCGGCCGCGGCACTGGCGTTCGCTCTGTCCGCCTGCAGCACGCCGGCGTCACCGACAGAACCGTCCGTGCCGGCTGCGATTCCTGCGCCCGAGGGCTCCGAACGCGGCGCGATCGTGTCGTCGATGCAGCTGGGCCAGGTCGACATCGGCGTCGCGTACCTCGGTGGAACGGCCTTCAAGATCGTCTACCGCACCACCGACGGGGTGAGCGGTGGCGGTACCGAGACGTCGGGAACGGTGTTCGTGCCCAAAGGTTCTGCGCCTCCGGGCGGCTGGCCGATCGTGTCGGTGGGGCACGGCACCACCGGCGTCACCGACGAATGTGCACCCTCGCTCTACCCGAATCTGTTGGGCACCATCGGATTGGTGACGCCGTTCCTCGAGCGCGGCACCGTGGTGGTGGTGACCGACTACCAGGGGCTCGGAACACCCGGGGATCCGGCGTACCTCGACCGAGACGCCGCCGCCTACGACGTCATCGACGCGGTGCGCGCGGCCCGTAACGTGGTGCCCGACGTCGGTACCCGGTGGGGTGCAGTGGGCACTTCCCAAGGTGGGCAAGCGGTCTGGGCAGCTGCCGAGCGCAACGCAGACTACGGCGACGGCTTGCAGTTGGTGGGTGCCGCGGCGCTCTCGCCCACCGCCGATCTGACTCGCATCCTCGCCCCCGAGACCGAACAGACCTTGCCGCGCCAGCTGCTGGTGCCGTATCTGTTCGAGGGTCTGCACGTCGCGGATCCGAGCGCCGAGCGTTCGGACTACATCCGCGGCACGTTCGCCGACAACGTGACCGCACTGACGGCGTGCAGCGATCTGCTCGGCTTCTCCAAGGCCGACGCCGGAGCTGTCATCGACCCGGCCGATGCTCTTCCGGCCACCGAGCAGGCAGCGGATCGGATGACGGACTGGCTCGAATCGGTGGCGCTGCCGACATCTCGCACCGATGTTCCGCTGTTCGTACTGGTCGGCGAGCGCGACGATCTGATCGATCCGCAGTGGACTCGGGATGCCGTTGCGACGGCCTGCGGCATGGGCGACGACATCGAGTTCACGGCCGAACCGCAACAGGGCCACGCCGAGCTGGCAGCCAACGCCATCGGAGTCGACTGGCTCGTCGAACGATTCCTGAACGTGCCGACTTCGGGTACGTGCGTGCGATGACGGCTGCCCTGGCCTGGCTGGCAGTGATCGTGGCGCTGATCGTCACGGTGATCGCAGTCATCAGCCTGCGTGGTCGACGCGATCTGACCACACCGGCCGAACGAGCCGTGCACTCCACCCTGCACACCGCATCCCTGGCGGCCAAGCCCCTGCGTGACGGTCTCGACGCCCGCTCGGCATCGGTTGCGGCACCTCATCTGCGGGTGCTGACCGGGGCGGACGCTCTCGGTATCTGCGATCCCGACGGTTCCCTGCTGGCCTGGGACGGTCCGTGGGACGAGCTGACACCGGCGTTCGTGGAGGCGGCGAAGCGAGCCGTGGACGGGCAGCGGCGAGTGCTGGTGCGCCTTCCGCTCGGTTCGATCCACCCGGTGAAGGCGCTGGTGGCGCAGCCGCTGGTAGTCGACGATTCGCCCGTGGTCGGGGTGTTGGGTGCGGCCATGGTCGACGAGCCGGGGCCGGGCGTGCTCGGTGCCATCGCCGAGGTCGCGCGTTACGCGTGCGGGCAGATCGAGCTCGCCGAACTCGATGCGTCGAGGGCTCGGTTGGACCGCGCCGAGGTGCGGGCGCTCCGAGCGCAGATCAGCCCGCACTTCATCTACAACGCACTGGGCACCATCGCGTCGTTCGTCCGTACCGATCCGGATCGGGCCCGCGAACTGGTGCTCGAGTTCGCCGATTTCACTCGATATTCGTTCCGCAATGCCGGCGAATTCACCGTCCTCGCGGACGAGCTTCGCAACATCGACCGGTATCTGACGCTCGAGCGTGCTCGCTTCGGTGATTCGTTGCAGGTCTCGTTGCAGGTCGCGCCCGAGGTGTTGGGGGTTGCGCTGCCGTTCCTCGCGCTGCAGCCGCTCGTCGAGAACGCCGTCCGGCACGGCCTGTCGGGCAAGGCCGACGGCGGCCGCGTGACGATCATCGCGGCCGACGAGGGCACCGATGCGGTGATCAGCATCGAGGACGACGGCGTGGGGATGGACCCCGAGGTGCTGCGGTCGGGCAGCCTGCACACCGAGGACGCGGCCCATGTCGGATTGGCGAACGTGGACGATCGGCTGCGGGCGGCCTTCGGAAACGACTACGGTCTCGTCGTGGACACCGCACCGGGCGCAGGCACCAAGGTGAGCATGCGCGTGCCGAAATTCAGGCCGGGTGTGCGGGCATGACGCAGGCCGGAACCTCGAGCGGGCGCGGATTGGTCGTGCTCGCGGTGGACGACGAGCGCCCCGCGCTGGACGAGCTCGCCTTCCTGCTTCGCGAGCAGGACGCCGTCTCCGAGGTGTTCACCGCGCAGGACGCGACCACCGCGCTCCGGCAGCTCCAGCAGAGCTCCGCGCAACCGGTAGTCGATGCCGTGTTCCTCGACATCAACATGCCCGGCCTCGACGGACTCGAACTGGCCGGCATCCTGTCGGCCTTCGCGCGGCCACCCGCCGTCGTGTTCGTCACCGCCCACGACGATCGGGCACTCGCCGCATACGATCTGGGTGCCGTGGACTATCTGCTCAAGCCACTGCGCGAGGATCGGCTCGCCGAGGCCGTTCGACGCGTCCTGGTTGCCCGCCGTCGACCGGCGCAGGCCGCCGACACCTCCGCCGACGAGGTGATTCCGGTCGAACTCGGCGGAACCACCACGTTGGTGCACCGGTCCTCGGTCGCATGGGTCGAGGCCGACGGTGACTACGCCAGATTGCATACCGGTACCGGCTCGCACCTTGTGCGGATACCGATCTCGGCACTCGAAAGTCGCTGGGCCGATGCAGGATTCCTGCGGGTGCACCGCTCCTATCTGGTCTCGCTGCGGCTGGTGACGGGAATCCGCAGCGTCGGTTCGGGTCTGGTGGTGTGCTTGCGGGGCAGTGGAGATCTGGCCGCCTGCGAGTTGCCGGTGAGCCGCAGGCACGCCAGGGAGCTCAAGGACAGATTGGTCCGCGGGCCGCTGCAATCGTGGTCGTCGCGATGATCAGGGGTGCGCGGTGAGCCAGCCGCATCGGCAACGCGTCGTACTCTCGCAACGTCGCGGTGCACGGATGGTGCGCACCCGCGTCGAAGTGCAGGAGCAAACCGAGGTGGGCGACGCCCTGGTTCGTAGTCTCGTTCGTGCCCAACTGCTGCTGTCGGTGCGGTTGGCGGTGATGACGCTGTCGATACTGTTCGCAATCCCGTTGTCCGGCTTGCTGCTCGAGCGTTTCACCGATGTCGCCCTGCTGGGTATCGGGTTGCCGTGGTTGGTGCTGGGGGTGGCAATTTATCCGCTGCTCTTCGGGGTCGGCTGGGCCTACGTGCGCCGGGCCGAGCGCAACGAGACGGAGTTCGTCGATCTGGTCGAGGACTAGGCTTCGGTGAACCAGTCCATTCCCGTCGCAACGGTGATCGCGCTGCTCCTGGCAGCCGCGGCCACCGTGGGCATCGGCGTCTACGGAGTTCGGTTGGCCCGCACCACCTCGGACTTTCTGGTGGCCTCGCGTTCGGTCGGGCCGCGGTGGAACGCCGCGGCCATCAGTGGTGAATATCTCTCTGCTGCATCGTTTCTCGGTGTCGCCGGTCTCATAGCCAAATACGGTGCCGATGCGCTGTGGTATCCCGTGGGCTTCACCGCGGGTTACCTGGGTCTTTTGCTGTTCGTCGCCGCGCCCCTGCGCCGGAGTGGCGCGTACACGGTGCCGGATTTCGTCGAGTTCCGGCTCGGTGCACCATGGTTGCGCACCGTGGCCATGTTGGTGGTGGTGGTCATCTGCGCGCTGTATCTGGTGCCGCAGTTCCAGGGCGCAGGCCTGACCCTGAACATCCTCCTCGGAGTACCGGGTTGGGTCGGGGCCCTGGCTGTCGGGCTCATCGTCATCGCCAACGTCGTCGGCGGCGGAATGCGCTCGATCACCTTCGTGCAGGCGTTCCAGTACTGGCTCAAGCTCACCGCGATCGCGATCCCGGCACTGGTGTTGGCCGTGTACTTCTTCGCCGACGACCGCAGCGTCGGCAGCCCGGCCCCACCGACCGTGTCCGAGCAGACCGTGGTCGACATCACCACCGATGTTCTCGTACAGGTGGATTCACCGATCGTCGTATCCGTGGCCGGCACCCTCGACGACGAGAGCGTCGACGGCCGAGTGCGTCTCGAGGCAGGCGAACACGAACTGGGATCGGGCACTGTGCTCACGTTGGACGCAGGCTCGCCCGTCCCTGTGGTGGCGGGAGCGCCGACCACCGACAGGGCATGGGCGATGCCCGGCGGAGGACTGGGCGGCGCGCACCCGCTGTATCAGGTGTATTCGCTGATTCTGGCCACGTTCCTCGGAACCCTCGGACTGCCGCACGTGCTGGTGCGGTTCTACACCAACCCGGACGGCCGAGCCGCGCGACTCACCTCGTTGACCGTCCTGGCGTTGCTCGGCATGTTCTACCTGTTCCCGACGGTGCTCGGCGTCTTCGCTCGCCTGTACGTACCGCAACTGCTCATCACCGGGGCATCGGACGCCGCGGTACTGCTGTTGCCCGGCTCCGTGCTGTCCGGAATTCCAGGGCAGTTGCTCGCCGCTCTCGTGGCCGCCGGTGCCATCGCGGCGTTCCTGTCGACCTCGTCCGGTCTGTTGGTCAGCATCGCCGGAGTGTTGAGTACCGATGTGCTCTCGGGCAAAGTGCGAGACTTCCGCGTCGCCTCGGTACTTGCCGGCGCTGTGCCGCTCGCCCTGTCGATCGGCGTTGTCTCACTCGACCTCTCACGCACCGTCGGGCTCGTGTTCGCGGTCGCCGCATCCACCCTGTGCCCCCTGCTGGTGCTGGGCATCTGGTGGCGCGGACTCACGGCAGCGGGAGCCGCGACCGGTCTGTTCCTCGGCGGTGGGATCTCACTCGTGGCCGCGTCGATCTCCGTCGTCACCCCCATCTCCGACGGCGTCCTCGGCGGTTGGGCGGCAGCGATACTCGGCTACCCGGCCGCAGTCAGCGTTCCCGTCGCCTTCGCCGCGATGATCGTCGTCAGCCTCGCCACCCGAAAAACGGTGCCGTCGGACATCTCCCGCATCTTCGCCCGTCTGCACCTGCCCGAGGGCCTCGACATGGGCAAAGACCGAGAGCGCGAACTGTAACTGCGTCTTCGGGTCGTTCCGCAGGCTCCACTCCACTCGTTGGGTCATT
The DNA here is from genome assembly GCF_002258645.1 of Rhodococcus sp. 15-649-2-2. Classification (NCBI taxonomy): domain Bacteria; kingdom Bacillati; phylum Actinomycetota; class Actinomycetes; order Mycobacteriales; family Nocardiaceae; genus Rhodococcus; species Rhodococcus sp. 15-649-2-2. Next base: position 72,168 of record NZ_NPFM01000004.1, on the reverse strand, counting down.
CCGCAGGCTCCACTCCCGCCGCCGCCGCTCATCTGCCATTCTCGACCGCTCGTCGCACACTCCCGCAGCCCGCCGTGTGATCGATGCCACCTCCTGATTTTGTGACCTGACTCTCATTACTGTTCCGACTCAGCTAGAGCTCACATCTACTTCAGGAGTCCAAGGTGACCGCACCGGAAACCAATTCGCCACCGGACGCGCAAGCGTTCGTCGACATGCAAGCCAGTCCCGAGTTCCAGGAACTCCGACACCGCCTGCGTAGCTTCGTGTTCCCGATGGCCGGGTTCTTCCTGGTCTGGTACGTCATCTACGTGCTGCTGAGCACCTACGCCGTCGACTTCATGTCGACCAAGGTGTGGGGCAACATCAACGTCGGTCTGCTGCTCGGCCTCGGCCAGTTCGTCACCACGTTCGCCATCACCGGCATCTACGTGAAGTTCGCCAACCGTGAACTCGATCCTCGCGCCGCAGCCTTGCGCGCCGAGATGGAAGCCTCCCAGGGAGCGAAGCGATGAATCTCGCGCAAGCAGCAAGCACCACCGTCGGCGAGCCACTCGTCAACATCGCGATCTTCGGCGCGTTCGTCCTCATCACGATGGCCGTCGTCATTCGCGCATCGAAGAAGAACGCGACCTCTGCAGAGTTCTTCACCGCAGGTGGCGGGTTCTCCGGACCTCAGAACGGCGTCGCCATCGCGGGCGACTACCTCTCGGCGGCAAGCTTTCTCGGTATCGCCGGTGCCATCGCGGTGTACGGCTACGACGGCTTCCTGTACTCCATCGGCTTCCTCGTCGCCTGGCTCGTGGCCCTGCTCCTGGTCGCCGAGTTGCTGAGGAACACCGGCAAATTCACCATGGCGGACGTGCTGAGCTTCCGGCTCAAGCAAGGCCCGGTTCGCACCGCGGCCGCGTTGTCCACCTTGACCGTCTCGCTGTTCTACCTGCTCGCACAGATGGCAGGAGCAGGCGGACTCGTCGCATTGCTGCTCGACATCTCCGACCGCACCGGGCAGTCCATCGTCATCGCCATCGTCGGTGTGCTGATGATCGCGTACGTGCTCATCGGCGGCATGAAGGGCACCACCTGGGTGCAGATCATCAAGGCCGTTCTGCTCATCGCCGGTGCCGCATTCATGACGGTCCTCGTGCTCGCCAAGTTCGGCCTGAACTTCTCCGAGCTGCTCGGTAGCGCACAGGCCATGGTGTCCTCGTCGGCAAGCGACGCCGTCGCAGCGCGTGATGTCATCGAGCCCGGCGCCCAGTACGGCGGCAGTGCCACCTCCAAGATCAACTTCCTCTCGCTCGGCATCGCACTCGTGCTCGGCACTGCGGGTCTGCCGCACGTGCTGATGCGCTTCTACACGGTGCCCACCGCCAAGGAAGCTCGTCGCAGCGTCGTGTGGGCCATCGCGCTCATCGGTGCGTTCTACCTGTTCACCCTGGTGCTCGGCTACGGTGCCGCAGCGATCGTCGGACCCGACCGCATCCTGGCCTCGGCCGGCGGTCAGAACTCCGCGGCTCCGCTGTTGGCCTTCGAGCTCGGCGGCGTCATTCTGCTCGGCGTCATCTCGGCGGTCGCCTTCGCGACCATCCTCGCCGTGGTCGCCGGTTTGACCATCACCGCGTCGGCGTCGTTCGCTCACGACATCTATGCGAGCGTCATCAAGAAGGGCAAGGTCGACGACGCCAAGCAGGTCAAGGTCTCGCGCATCACGGCCGTCGTCATCGGCATCCTGGCCATCGGCCTCGGCATCCTCGCCAACGGGCAGAACATCGCCTTCCTGGTGGCACTCGCGTTCGCTGTCGCGGCGGCCGCGAACCTGCCGACCATCCTGTACTCGCTGTTCTGGCGTCGCTTCACCACCACCGGCGCACTGTTCAGCATGTACGGAGGCCTGATCTCGACGATCGTGCTGATCGTCTTCTCCCCGGCCGTCTCCGGATCGCCGACGTCGATGATTCCCGGCTCGGACTTCGCCTGGTTCCCGCTCTCCAACCCGGGCATCGTGTCGATCCCGCTGGCATTCATCCTCGGCATCGTCGGAACTCTGATCTCGAAGGACACCGAGAACACCGACAAGCAGGCCGAAATGGAGGTTCGCTCCCTCACCGGCATCGGTGCGGAGAAGGCCAGCGCGCACTAGTACACCTGTAGACGCGTCGAGAAGTGCCCGTGTGAGCAAGGCCTCACACGGGCACTTCTCGTTCAGCGGTTACCATCCCTGCTGTGGCCAAGCTGAAGGTTTCCCTCGACGTCCCACTGACCCCCGAGCAGACGTGGGAGCACGCGTCCGATCTGTCCGGATACGAGCAATGGCTCTCCATCCACGAAGCGTGGCGGGGGGAGCTGCCCGAGCAGCTGGCCGTCGGCACCACTCTGGACTCCATCGCCAGCGTGAAAGGTATGCGCAACCGGGTGTCCTGGAAGATCGAGTCCTACGATCCGCCCAAGAAGCTCGAGCTCAAGGGCAACGGCAAGGGCGGAGTCAAAATCGGGTTGAACATGTCCGTGAAATCCAAGGGCGACGGTTCCGAGATCACCATCGACATCAACCTGGGCGGTGCACCGCTGTTCGGTCCGATCGGTTCCGGCGTGGCCCGTGCACTCAAGGGCGACATCGAGAACTCGTTGAAGACGTTCGTCAAGATCTACGCCTGACGTAGTATCTGGCGAACCGAACGGCGGGGCGGACGAACTTCTCCCTCTCGCTCGCTACGGAGAGGTCATGTCATGCCCGGTAGGCACAGTGCTTCGTCGTCCACGACGAGCAGTAGAGGAGTGGTGAAGTACGGCGTCATTGCCGTCGCGCTCCTCGTCGTGGTCGCAGGCGGCGTGGTCGTTGCACAGAAGGCCTTCGGTTCCGAATGCGGCGACCCCGCGTCCTACTCGCTGGCCGCGGATCCCGCGATCGCGCCGGTGCTGCAGAAGATCGTCGACGGCACGTCCGCAGAGGAACTGGATTGCGCTCGGATCGACGTGACCGCGAGCGAATCGGGTCAGGTCTCGGCCGCTGTGGCCAAGGGTGCCGATGTTCCCTCTCTCTGGATTCCGGATTCGTCACTGTGGGTCGGCAAGACCGTCCGGTCCACCGCATCGCTGATCGACCTCGCGAGTCAGTCGGTGGCCAGTACCCCCGCTGTGCTCGCTGCCCGCAAGGACGAGGTGCCGTTCTTCGACACGTGGCTCACTGCCCTGAAACTCGAAGGTCTGCGTATCGGAAACCCGTTGACCAACACCATGTCCGACGCGGCGATCCTCGGCGCGGTGGCCGAGGCCGGATCGGACGAGAAGGCCCTCGACTCGGTCTCGGCGGCGCTCGTTCCCATCGCACAGGCTCAGGCTGCCACCCGCGGTGAGGCCGATCCGAATGCTCGTCTGGACGACGTGGTCGCCGACGGCGGAGTTGCCGTGGTCTCGGAGCAGACCTTCCTGCAATACCAGATCGACAACGACAACGATCTCTGCGCGACGGTACCGCCGACGGGCAGCATCTTCCTGAACTTTCCGTTGGCTGTGACCGAGCCTGCAGGAGACCGACACGAGGCCGCGAAGTCCGTCGGCACGGCTCTGGCGGCGGCCATCGAATCCGAGCAAGGCCAACAGGCGTTGTCCGAGGCCGGGTTCCGTTCCGCGGACAATGCAGTGTTGGATTCCGATCGTGGGATCGGGGAGGTGACGCCCCTGACGATTGCCGATCAGCAGGCCGCCGAGTCGACGCTGAAGCAGTATCAGGTGCTGGCGCTTCCCTCGCGGGCATTGGTGATGGAAGACGTCTCCGGATCGATGAACTACAGCGCCGGTGCGAACACGCGCATCGCCATGACGGTGCAGGCCAGCGAGACCGGCAACCGCCTGTTCCCCGACAACGCGTCGATGGGCTTGTGGGCATTTTCGATCGGACTCGGCGGCGGCAGCCAGGATTACAAAGAGCTGGCACCGATCCGGCGCATGGACGAGAAGGTAGGCAACACCACTCAGCGCGAGGTGCTGCTGCAGCAAACTCGAACCCTTCCGTCGCTGGTCGGGGGCGGTACCGGGCTCTACGACACCACGTTGGCTGCGTTCCGCACCGTGCAGGAGGGGTACGACCCCGATGCCGTGAACAGTGTCATCATCCTCACCGACGGCACCAACGAGGATCCCGACAGCATCTCGCTCGACGAGCTGTTGTCCACCCTGCGCGCCGAGCAGGACCCGTCCAAGCCGGTCGTCATCGTCACCATCGGCATCACCGACGACGCCGATGCCGGTGTGCTGCAGCAAATTTCGGCTGCGACCGGTGGTTCGAGCTTTGTTGCTCGAAATCCGGCCGAAATCCCGAATGTCTTCGTGAATGCGCTGAGGAGCCGTTCCGGTCGGTGACGGGAGCGGCTATGATGTGCGCCGCGTGCTCTCCGTCACCTGGGGTAGTGCGGAGTAACCGTGGCGCAGAGGCGTGTCGGGGGTCGAAGTAGGGGGCGAAGTCGATGTCGGGACGTCACAGCGGCAGCAGTCGTAGGTTCAGTCCTGTCGTGACCTGGGGCGCAGCGGCGCTCGCGGTAGTAGTGGTCGCGGCGGGCGGCTGGTTCGGCGTCCAGGCCGTCCGTGCATCCGGTGCGGATTCCTGCGATTCCCTCGACACCGTCTCGCTCGCGGTGGACGCCTCCATCGCCGAGCCGGTGCAGCAGATCGTCTCTCGGGCCGGCGAGTTCGATCGTGGGTGCGTGAACTTCGATGTCCGCTCCGAGCGTCCCACCGATACTGCGACGGAGATCGCGGGCACCGAGAACCGCCCGGACCTGTGGATCCCGGATTCGACGCTGTGGCTGCTCAAGACCCTGCGCTCGACCGGTGCTCTGCCCGAGCTGGCCAAGACGTCCGTCGCGAACACGCTTCCCGTTCTGGTCTCGAAGTCCGATGCGGTGCCGGTCACCGATACCTGGCTCAGCGTGTTGCAACTTCCCGGGCAGCGCATCGGAGATCCCCTCACCAGCAGTGCGTCGAACGCAGCCATTCTCGGCGCGCTTGCCGAATCCGAGGTCGCGATCTCGGATGCCAAGGCCGTATCCGCAGCGTTGGTACCCATGGCGCAGGACTTCGGACGGATTGCCGACGCTCCCCACGACACCCCGGATCTGGTGGCCCAGGTGGCCGCCGAGGGCGGCACCAGCGTGGCAGCCGAACAGGCGTTGCTCGCCTACGAGGCGGACAACCCGGGCGCGGAGCTCACCGAGTCGGTTCCGCCGACCGGCAGCTACTTCCTCAACTATCCGTTGGCGGTGACCGCTCCGGCCGGGCCCGATTACGACCGTGTCAAGGAAGCCGGAGCGGCATTGGCCTCGGTCCTGGCCACCCAGTCGGCCACCGACACGCTTGTCGCGGCCGGCTTCCGTACCGCGAGCGGCACCCCGCTGCCCGACGGCAAGGGTGTCGGATCCGTTGCCTCGCTGGAGATCAAGAACCCCCTGTCCATCGAGACGACACTGCGCGATTGGGCCGTACTCGCGCTGCCGTTGCGCACCCTCGTCGTCGAGGACGTATCCGGTTCGATGGCCGCGAAATCGGGTGACTCGACTCGTATCGCGTTGACTGTCGATGCATCGGTCGGTGCCAACGACCTGTTCAGTGACCAGACCCAGATGGGTCTGTGGGCTTTCTCGATCGGACTCGGTGGTGGGAAACAGGATTATCGAGAACTGGTACCGCTCGGTCCGGTGAGCAACACGGTCGACGGTAAGCCGCAGCGCCAGGCGATCCTCGACTCCATTCGTGGTCTACCTGCTCTGGTCGGAGGCGGAACCGGGCTGTACGACACCACTCTGGCCGCATTCCGCCGGGTCAAGGAGGGCTACGACCCGAACTACGTCAACAGCGTCATCATCCTGACCGACGGAGCCAACGAAGACGACGGCAGCATTTCGCTGGATCAGTTGCTGGCAGCGCTGCAGAAGGAACAAGATCCCGTTCGGCCCATCGTCATCGTTACCGTCGGCGTCACCAGTGATGCAGACCCCGTTGCGCTGCAACAGATTTCAGCGGTCACGGGTGGAACGAGCTACATCGCCGAGGATCCGCGAGACATCCCCGATGTGTTCGTGAAGGCTTTGAACTCTCGCACCGAGCGCCTCGCGGGCGAATAGCCTTCACCCCACCAGGAAGCTGATGGCGATCGCTGCGGCGCAGGCCACCGTCACCACGGCCAGCGTCAGCGCGTCCGAGGCCTTGAATCGAGAGTCGGTGGCGGTGATCATCCCGGTGCCGCCGCGAGCGGTGATGGCCGTACCCATCTCGTCGGCCCGTCGGATGGCCACCGACATGACCGTCGTGACGATGTCGACCAGCGAATTGTCCGAGGCGCTGTTCACAACGGGCTTGGGGCGAAGGCGTCGGGCCGCGTTGAGGGTACGCATCTCTTCGATCAACAGCGGAAGCGATCGCAGGCTCAACGCCACGGCGATCGCCCACTCGTCAACCGGCAGTTTCAGCTTCTTCAACGGTGCGCCGAGTTTCGATACGGCCGGGGCTATGTCACTCATCGAGGTGGTCCAGCCGATCATCATCGAGGCACCGAGCAGCACGAAGACGAAGAGCGTCGCACGCAGGTACACCAGCACTGCTGCGCTGCCGATCGGCAGATTGATCAAGGCTCCGACGCCGAACAATGCCCAGATCCACCACGGTGGACGCGGCAGCGCCGTGATCGGAACGTGCGCAATGATCGCGGCGATCACCAACAGTCCGAACACGATTCCGAGCGCGGGCCACGTCGGTGCCACCACGAGAGTGACGCTGAGGAGCAGGACGACGACGAGTTTGGTGCCGGCCCACAGCCGATGGATCGGCGAGAGCCGGGGGACCTGACGCAGTACGACGGTGGTCACGAGGGCACGCTCCCCAGGATCGAGTCGGACACGATGTGGCCGTCGGACATCGTGATGGTGCGGCTGCAGACGGTGTCCATGCCGTCCACATCGTGTGAGATGACGACGATCCCGACGCCGCGTTCACGTAGTCCGGCGAGAACGCCGATGATGTCGTCGCGGCCGGGTGGATCGAGGCCGGCCAAGGGCTCGTCGAGAACCAGCACGCGAGGCCGACGCGCAATGAGCCCGGCCAGCACGACGCGTCGCATCTGACCACCGCTGAGCGAATCGATCTCGCGGGCAGCGAGAGACCTGTCGAGGCCGACCGCATCCATGGCGGCCGAGACTGTGGCAGAACCGGTTTCGGGCCCCGCTGCCGCGGCGATGTCCTCGGAGACGGTGCGACGTTGCAACTGCAGGCGGGAATGCTGAAATGCCAGTCCGACGTCGCCCACCCGGGTGGTCATGGCCTTGCCGTCGAGCTGCGCGGTGCCTTTCGTCGGGCCGGTGAGTCCGGCCATGATCCAAGCGAGAGTGGACTTACCCGAGCCGTTTCCGCCGAGAACGAGAACTCCTTCACCACGCTTGACGGTGATGTCGATCCCGTTCAGTGCGCCCTGCGCCCAGGGAGTTCGACGGTTGTAGGTGTGCCGAACGTCTGACACTTCGAGCAGGCGTTGGCTCGAATTGTCGTGCAGTACAGCAGAATTTGCAGTATTCGGTTGCATCCACCCCGAGTCGTGCTGTACCTGATACCCCTCGTGCAGATGCACGACGCGATCTGCGGCAACGGTTTCCGAGACATGATGGGTGACGAGCACGACCGACATGCCGTGTCTGCGAGGTAGTTCGGCGAGGAGCGAGACCAGATGCTCGCGGCCGGCAGCGTCGATCATGGCGGTTGCCTCATCCGCGATGAGCAGGGCGGGACGGCGGGCCAGGGCCGCGGCCACGGCCAGGCGCTGCATCTCGCCGCCGGACAGGGATGCGGTGTCGCGGGCACCCATGCCGCCGAGACCCACCTCGTCGAGCAGGGCATCGACGTCGGGACGGGAGTCGCCGGGCGGCAGACCCCACACCACGTCGTCGGCGACGCGAGTGCCCAGGATCTGGCTCTCGGGTCGCTGCAGAACCATTGCGGTGCCACCGTACCGACCGAGTCCGGTTGCGCCGGGCCTGTTCACGGTGCCTTCAGACGGTTCCAGGCCGGCGAGGATCCTCGTCAGTGTCGATTTGCCGGAGCCGTTGTGGCCGACGATCGCGACGAATTCACCCTGTCCGATGTGGAGTTCGACTCCGGTCAACGCAGGGGTGGCACTTCCCGGGTACCGATATCCGACCGAGGTGAGGGTGACCGGCAGTGGTCCGATCTCCTCGTCGTCCGTGCTCGAGACCAGTGCCTCGGGAGTGGGGATGGTGGAGAGACGGTCGAGGATGGCGGTGAGGATCAGCCAGGCGAACAGCGTTCCGGTGACGATCCCGAACGCGATCGAACCGCCGACCCACCACCACCAGTTGTCGAGCACCGCGGTGGAGCTGCTGCGGAGCACATCGGCGGCACCTTGCAAGGCCGACGTGCGCTCGAGCAACCTGGACACCCCCTCCAAGGTATTGCGGAGGGTGTCGAGGAACAACGTGCGTAGTGGAACGAGGATCAGGAGCAGCAACACCGTCAGGGCCCCGAGCGCCGGCCCGACGACCATCGAGGTGACCAGTACGCCGAAGAGTCCTTGCTTCTTGCGCTTCGCCCGCCCGACCAGGCCGCCCAACAGCGCGGCGCTGGCCACGGTGAGGGCCGTCTGAGTACCGGCGGCGACGAATCCGACGAGGGTGCCTGCTACCGCAGCGGTGAGAAGCGCGCGCGTCCGATACCGAAGCGCGACCACCGACATGGGAATGGCCGCGACGACCTGAAGAATTGTTGCCATGGGCACGAGCACACCGATCACCGTCAACGCGACAGTGAAGCTGCTCATGACCGCGGCGGTTGCCAATTCCTGAGGACCGAGGGGCCCTGACTTCGGAGTGCGAGGAGAACTGACGGTCACCGCTCCAGTGTGCCAGCTCAGCTGGTGCACACTGTCTGGGTGACTTCCGAGATCGGGACCCGCAGGCGGATTCATCCGGCGTGGATCGTCGCGGCCGTGGCATTCCTCGCCCTTGTCGGTGCAGCGGGCTTCCGGGCGGCACCGAGCGTGTTGATGGTGCCGTTGCAGGAGGAGTTCGGTTGGCCGCGGTCGATGCTGTCGCTGGCGGTGGGCGTCAATCTTGTGCTCTTCGGCCTGACGGCTCCGTTCGCCGCAGCCTTGATGGACCGCTTCGGAATCCGGGCGGTGACGTCGGTTGCGTTGACGATCGTCGCGGCAGGCAGTGCTCTCAGTGTCTTCGTCACCCAGGCGTGGCAGTTGGTGTTGACCTGGGGCGTCATGATCGGCCTCGGCACCGGATCGATGGCTCTGGTCTTTGCGGCGGTGGTGACCAATCGGTGGTTCGTGCGGCGTCGTGGCCTCGTGTCGGGCATCTTGACGGCAGGCAGCGCGACAGGGCAGCTGATCTTCCTGCCCGTGATCGCGCAACTCGTCGACAGGTCCGGTTGGCGGGCCGCGTCGTTCCTCATCGCGGGTGGCTCGCTGATCGTGGTCCCGTTCGTGCTGCGGTGGCTGCGAAACATGCCCGCGGACGTCGGGGTGACACCGTACGGAGCGCCGGAGGGCTACACGGCGGTGGTTGCGGACCCGACGGCGAATCCTGCCAGGGCCGCGATACAGGCGTTGCGTGATGCGAGCCGCGTTCGTACGTTCTGGGCTCTCGTGGTGGGCTTCGCGATCTGTGGCGCGACGACGAACGGGCTCATCGGAACTCACTTCATCCCATCCGCACACGACCATGGAATGCACGAAACCACCGCAGCGGGACTGCTGGCGGTGGTGGGAATCTTCGACATCGTCGGGACGATCGGATCGGGGTGGCTCACCGACCGCGTCGACCCGCGTTACCTACTGGCGGCGTACTACGGATTTCGTGGTGTATCGCTGCTGTTTCTGCCGTGGTTGCTGTCCGCGACCATTCAGCCGTCGATCGTGATCTTCGTGGTGATCTACGGATTGGATTGGGTGGCAACGGTTCCGCCCACGATTGCGCTGTGTCGAGAGGTCTTCGGCGATCGAGGCTCACTGGTGTTCGGCTGGGTGTTCGCCTCACATCAGATCGGTGCCGGTATCGCATCGGTCGTCGCAGGCGTCGTGCGGGACGCCACCGGCGCCTACACGATGGCGTGGTTCGGTGCGGCCGGCCTCTGTGCGGTTGCTGCCGTGGTGAGCGTGAGAACAGGAAAGCGCGGAAAGCCCTCGTAAATGGGGCTTTCCGCGCTCAGGCTGGGATTCTTACGTGCTCAGATCAGCGGCTGCGCTGGCTCGTGGCCGGTCCTGCTGCACGACGGCTGTGGCCGCCGCCACCGCTACGGGGCTGACCGCCACCACTGCGCGGCTGACCACCACCACTACGCGGCTGACCACCACTGCGCGGCTGACCACCCGAACGGGCCGGGCCGCCGCGTCGCGCGTTGTTGTTGCGCGGGGCTCCGGTGCGGGCCGGGGCCTGCTCGACTCGCGGTGCAGGCTCGACGTAGCGGGCCTGCTCGCCGACGAGGTTCGCCACTGCGGGCGAGTCGGCGGTGACGCGGATCGGGGTGACCTTGATGTCGGCCTTGCGCAGCAACACTGCGGTGTCCTTGCGCTGCTCTGGCAGGACGACGGTCACGACGTCGCCGGCGCTTCCGGCGCGTGCCGTGCGGCCGGAGCGGTGCAGGTACGCCTTGTGCTCGGCCGGGGGATCGACGTGGACGACCAGCTGAACGTCGTCGACGTGGACGCCGCGGGCTGCGACGTCAGTGGCGACGAGAACGCGGGCCTGGCCGGAGGAGAAGGCTGCGAGGTTGCGGTCGCGTGCGGCCTGCGAGAGGTTGCCGTGCAGGTCGACGGACGGGATTCCGGCGTCGGTGAGCTGCTTGGCCAGCTTGCGGGCCTGGTGCTTGGTGCGCATGAACAGGATGCGGCGTCCGGTACCCGAGGCGAGCTGATGGACGAGCTTCTTCTTGGCTTCGACGCCGTCGACCTCGAAGACGCTGTGGGTCATGGCCTCGACGTGTGAGGTGGCCTCGTCGACGGAGTGCGTGATCTGGTTGTGCAGGAAGCGCTTGACCAGCTTGTCGACGCCGTTGTCCAGGGTCGCAGAGAACAGCATGCGCTGGCCCTTGTCCGGGGTGGCGGCGAGGATGCGGGTGACGACGGGCAGGAAGCCCAGATCGGCCATGTGGTCGGCCTCGTCGAGGACGGTGATCTGAACGCCGTCGAGCGTGAGGTGGCGCTGCTTCATCAGGTCTTCGAGGCGGCCGGGGCAGGCGACGACGATGTCGACTCCACCCTTGAGCGCGGAGACCTGGCGAACCTGCGACACACCACCGAAGATCGTGGTGACCTTCAGCGAGTATGCGGAGGCGAGTGGCTCGATCGCGACGGCGATCTGGGTGGCGAGCTCACGCGTCGGCGCGAGAATCAGGCCACGCGGGCGGCCGGGCTTGCGGTTGCCGGGAAGCTGCCCGGCGAGACGAGCGACCATCGGGATGGCGAATGCGAGTGTCTTTCCGCTGCCGGTCTTTCCGCGTCCGAGTACGTCGCGTCCCTGCAGTGTGTCGGGGAGCGTGTCGGCCTGGATGGGGAACGCCTCGGTCTTGCCCTGGCTCGCGAGTACATCCGCGATGGCCTGGGGTACGCCGAGCGCAGCAAAAGTTTGTGGGGTCGTCATAGTGATGAAAAGTGCCTTTCGGGCAGGGTGTTGCACCTGCGGGCCTTGGGCCGAGATGCAAGGTGGCGAGACTGCCGGTGGGCAGTTTCGATCGCCGTAAGAGAAGCCTGTGCAGGGTGCACATGGTGATTCGGGAGCATTCCACGACGTCTGACGTGCAGCTACGCGCGTCGTCACCGAGTGTAACCGAGTTGTGGCTCGGTCTCTTCCCGCGGCGACGCGTCATGCAGCGTCATCGTCGAAGAGACCGGTGATCATCACGTTCTCGATCTGCGAGCTGTAGAGCTCGACCACCGGCATGGGCGGGGCACTCGAGTCATAGGTGTGCCCCGTGGGTGAGATGAGCCTGTAGCGATGTCGCGCGTTGCGTTTGTCTCGTATCGCTTCGGCCGTCCAGCCTTCCCCTTCTTTCGCGTAATTGCATGCGGCACAAAGGCCTGCGCCGTTCTCGGCGCTGGTTTTGCCACCTGCGGTGTGTGGCCTGATGTGATCGTGGTGTCGGATCGGCGCGTCACACCATGGGGTGCGGCAGGTGCGATCTCGGAGATCGATGAGGCGTCCCAACGCAGTGGGAAAACCTCGCGATGTGGACTCCACGGCCGTCAGTGCTCCGGATTTCGGATGGGCGTAGAGGCGTCGTAATGCGATGTGCGTCTCACTGTCGAGTGCGTCTCGGATGAGTTGCCGGGCGACGTCGGACGGAATATCGCCGTAGCCGTGCAGATATGCGGACGTGTCACCACCGGCAAGGAGGGTCGAGTCCGAGATGACGATGTCGACGGTCACCGGCGGACCTTGAGCCGCCGATGTGCCGGTGATTCGCTCGAACACCAGGTCGGCCATGATCTGGTCGCGGGTGCGTGTGTCGCCGCCGGCATTGATGATGGTGTCGGCGTCTCGTCGCAGCGTGGCCCACATACAGACCATCTTCTCCATCGAGGTGAGGACCGTGAAGAAGCCCATCGACTCAGGTGCGGGACGGGTGCTGGTGCGCCTAGCTGCGTAGGCCTTGGCGCGTCGTCTCACCTGGGAGGCGGCATCGAGTTCGTTGGCGAGTGCGCGGGCGCGGCCCTCGATGGTGCGGTCCCCGGCACCGGCCAGGGTGGCCGGGTCTGCGCAGAGTCGTTCGTCGATGGTGCGGCGATCGTCGACGGTGAGGCACGCGGTCTCGCGAGCGAGAATCATGACCCGCCATTCGTTGAGTTCGCCGGCTTTCAGGCGCGCGAGGGTGTGCGGCATTTCGTGCACCAGCGCGCGAGCGAGTCCCAGATGAGTGCCGCCGCGGTTCGGTGATTCGCGTCGTGCCAGGCCGATCTGCGACGCAATTCCGCTGCGCCATTGGGCTTTCGGCTTGCCGAGTTCTTTGCGCTCGGCGCTGATGGCTGTTGCGACGGCATCGGTCACCACGGCTTGCGTTGCCACGCTCACGCACTTGACCGTCTCGAGAGCGGAGATCAGATCGATGCCGGCTGCTGCGTCGACAACGACATCGGACGCCTGAAGTCGCGCGACAAACCGCAACACTTCATCGGACGTCAGTGGCGAATCTTGTAGAGCTGTGACCACGAGTTCCTCCCCAGTACTCGAATGCATGTTCGATAGTACGGAGGTTTTTGTGGTTCCGCAATAGATGCACGAAACTGGGGAGGGTCACCAAATTGCTGTGTGGTGCCCTCGGCAGGATTCGAACCTGCGACCTACCCTTTAGGAGAGGGTTGCTCTATCCCCTGAGCTACGAAGGCTGGTGACCGTTCTTTTGGATCGAAGTCATTGTCCAGCAACGGCTTTCGATCCAGCGAACAATCGGGTGCGGATGGGTTCGCTGTCGAGATGCTCAGCTGGCCCACATCGCGCTCGCTAGTCTAGCGGCCCACCGTGGCGATCGTGAAGCAGGTCGCCGCTGCTCGTCACTGTGCCGGTCATCGACGTGATCAGGTTCAGGGCGGTGCGGTGCTGGTGAGCGGTGTAGTTGGCGATCGATTCGATACCGACGAAACACTGAATATCGCGGGCCGTCACCCTTCCTCCCGCAAACGCGAGCGCATTTGTCATACGCGCGCAGGCTCGTCACACTATTCCGCTCGCATCTGACGAACGCGCGCGCGTTTGCGGATCCCGGAGGCCCCCGCCCACCACTCAATCCGCCGCAATGGCGTCCACGATGTTCAGTCGCGAGGCGTGCACGGCAGGGGGAGCGGAACCCAGCAGTGACAGGCCGAGGGCGACGAGTCCGTACAGCAGTACCGACCACCCGGCGGTGTAGGCAACCGGGATTCCGATGCTGGCGCCGAGGATCAGTGTGCTCAGATACTGCAGACCGGCGCCGATGATCAGGCCGAGCACACCGCCCACGATGCCGACTGACAGTGCCTCCGCCAACACCATTCGCGCCAAGGTTCCCCGTCCACCGCCCATGGCACGTAGTACGCCGAGTTCACGTCGACGCTCCAGAACCGACAACGTCAACGTGTTGAGCAACGCGACTGCAGCCACGAGTGCGACGATCCATTGCAGCGCGATGGCCAGTGCACCGGACTGTCTGATGGCCGCGCTGGTGCCCTCGAGTGCGGCAGCGCCGGTGTACACGAAGGTCTCGGGCGGAAGTGTCGAACGCAATGAATCCTGCACGGCGGCAACGTCTCCGTCGACGCTGATCTCGAGGTAGGTCGCACCGGGGCGGTCGTACCAGCGCTGCATCGAGTCCAACGAGATCGCCATCGTGCCGCCTGCGGCATTGATGTAGTCCACCAGATCCAGCACCCGCACGTTCTGCAGACCGGTCGGCGTCGGGAGATCGATGTAGTCGCCCACCGACACACCCAACGTTCTGCCGAACCCCTGGGACAGCACCACGCCGTCACCGGCGAGCACCTGGGAACGCACGTCGTCGGTGAGCGACGCGAGTGTCACCGCATTGCTGCCGTCGGCGACGCCCTGGATGGACACCAGTTCGTCGTCGATCGTGGCGTATGCCCACTGCCCCTCGACGATGCGAGACACACCGGGAGTCGATGCGACGGCTTCTTCCACCTCGGCGGGAACGATGGGGCCCGACGGTATGGCGTCGGGGGAGCTCATCGACACGTACAGGTCGGTGTTCGCCAACGAAGACAGCGATTCGGCCGCCGAGTCGGTCATGTTGGTCAACGAACCCGACACTCCGACACTGACTCCCACCGCAATCACGATCGTCATCACCGTTGCCCAGATCCGCCGCGGGGCCCGTTCGATGGTGGCGGTGGCCAGTCGGCCGGCACCACCCCAGCGGCGAGGGACGGCCGCTGTGGCGGACACGATCGGACCCGTCGCCCCGACGCACAGCGCGACGACGCCGAACATGAACAGTGCACCGGCACCGAGGGTCAGTTGCCCGTCGACGCTGACGGCGAACACGAACGATCCGGCAATGGCGACGAGGCCGAACGCGGTAGCAGCAGCAACGAATCGACGGCGCGGTCCGCCTGCGGTTTCCCCGCCGCCGACGGCGAGTGCTTCGATCGGCGAGATGCGATACACCTGTACCGCGGCGACGGCCGAGGCACCGACACAGGCCAGGACGCACGCCGCAATCGCCACGGGAATTGCAAAACCGGGCAACACGTACTCGATCCGTGCGTCGAATGCCTGCGACAGGAACGGTGGAAGGCTCTCGATGGCGATGCGGCCCATCGCGATTCCCAACGGAACACCGACGGCACCGCCGACCAGGCCCACCAGAACGGACTCGAACAACAGGTCGCGGACGATATCGCCGCGGCGACCGCCGACAGCCCGGAGCAGAGAGATCGTGGGTCGACGCTTCGCGATGGCCATGTTCATGACGTTGAAGACGAGGAACGCCGCGACGACGAATGCAATCAGCGAGACCATCAGCGTGGCATTGCGCGTCAGGCTCATCGCCTGGTTCGCGCGGTCGGCCCGAAAGTCCGGATTCATCACCGACACTCGGCCGGCGAGCGCGGCGTCGAGGTCGGGACGCAGACTGTCGCCGCTGCCCAGGACGAAGATCGAGTCGAGCTCACCCGGACGGTCGGTCAGTGCCTGCGCAGCGGGAAGGAGCGCGACCGCGAACATGCCTCCACCGATGCGCTGTGTACCCGGGCCGTCGACCACGCCGACCACAGTCGTCGGAACGTCGTCGATGGTGACGGTGTCGCCTTGTTTCAGACCCGTTGCGGCACCGACCAATACACCGGAAGGATCGGACAACAGCCCGGCCGCATTGCCGACCGCACCCTGCAGATCCGACTGCAGTGCCGTGATGGACGCGTCGACACCGAGAACCGTCAGATCGCCGACATCGGACCGAACGGTGCTGCGCAGCAGGGGAACCGCGGTGTCGACGCCGGGAACGGAGCGCACCACGTCGAGTTCGCTCTGGTCGAAGCCCGAGTCGGTGACGCCGACGACTTCGTAACTCGCGTTGCCTGCGATCGTCACCGCGAGACGTTCGACCGATCCGGTCAACGACCCGTACGTGCCGAGCACAGCGATGAGCAACCCGGCTGCAACGGCGACGACTCCGGCCGAGACGAGCGAACGCACCCAGTGCATGCGGAGGTCGCGAAGGCTGATGACTCGAAATCTGCTGAGCGCGGTCCCGATCACCGATCGAGACCGGCCGTCGGTGTGTCGGACTCGACGCGACCGTCGATCATGCTGACGATGCGGTCGGTGGAGCGCGCGGCCTCGAGATCGTGGGTCGCCATCACCACTGCTCGACGCCCCTCGCTGGCGTGTGCCACGTCCGCCAGAATCTCGAGGATGTTGTGGGAGGTCTTCGAGTCGAGATTTCCGGTGGGTTCGTCGGCGATCAACAGTGCCGGATTCATCATCAATGCTCGGGCGATCGCGATGCGTTGGATCTGGCCGCCCGACAGCTGAGCCGGCCGGTGCTCGGATCGATTCGAGAGCCCGACCATCTCGAGCAGTCGCATCGCGTCGGCCTTGGCCTTCTTGATGGGTGTGCCGTCCAACAACTTGGGGACGGCGACGTTCTCCCACGCGGACATCGTCGGCAACAGGTTGAAGAACTGAAAGACGAAGCCCACCTGGTGGCGTCGGAAATCGGATTGCGCGTTGTCGTCGAGGGTGGTGACTTCGACGTCGTCGAACCGGATGGAACCCGCCGTCGGGGTGTCGAGTGCGCCGAGCATGTGCAGCAGCGTCGACTTGCCGGCACCGGACGGTGCGACGAGCGAGACGAACTGGCCGCCCTCGATCGTGAGATCGATGCCGTCCAACGCCCGCACCGGTTGCTCTCCGGTGGGGTACTCCTTGACCACCCCGGACAACTCCAGCATCAACTTCGCCACGGACGAATCCCCTTGCTTCTCGAATGTATCTTCGACGCTACCTGTCGTCGGATCGAGAAACCGGTCGGAACTCTCAGATCAGGCTGCGCCGCGCGAGGATTCGAGTCGGCGGGCCACCAGCGCGGCCTGCAGGTGTCGGATTCCGGACGGACGCGTGGGGTCGAAGCCGGTGAGCTGTGCGATCCGCTTGAGGCGGTAGTCCACGGTGTTGGTGTGCAGATGGAGCTGGCGGGCAGATCGCTGCCGGTTCAGATCGTGCGAGATGTGGATCTCGAGGGTCTCGAGCAACTCGGGTGACGAATCGAGCGGCTCGAGGATCTGAGTCAGGTGGCGACGGCCGGGGCCCGGACGCGTCAGCTGGTACTCCAGCACGAGGTCGTCCATGCGGTACAGGCCGGACGGGCGGTGCAGTTGATGGGCCAGGGACAATAGTTCGTGTACCTGATCGGCTGCGGTGGGGATGTCCGCGGTGGCGGCTTGCTCGGCCGTGACGGTGACGGGCACCTCGGCGGCGGTACCGATGCGATGCACCAGAGCCTCGACCCACTCGTCGTCGTGCACACCGGGGATGAGGACGGTGCCGCCCTCGGTGCTCAGCAGGGACAGGGGAGTGCGGCCGCAGATCGTGGCCAGTTCGGCCTGCACACGACGCAGCTTTCTGCGAGCGGCGACCGTCTTCTGGATGTTGGGGTCGTTCTCGTCCGGGTGCGGCGGCACCGAAATGGCGAGCACGAGGTAACTGTCGGCGAGTTCGATGCCGGACTGACGTGCCATCGACACCGCGTTGTGGCCGCTGAGAAGTGAGGTGACCAGAGTGTGCGCTGCAGTGTGGTGTTCGCTGGCCACTGCTTGCAGTTCTTCGACGTAGCTCTTGCTGGCGGCGATGGATACCTTCTCCGACAGCAGCACGAACATGCGCGCGGCCTCGATCAGCTGTGCGGCATCTCCCTCGCCTGCCCGCTTCGACACCAGGTTCCAACCGATCTGGATGCCCTCGTGGTAGACGCTGAGCACGGATTCGAGCGGAACACCTTCGCGAGCCCACTGGCTGGCCTTGGCGCGGAGCTCGGCCAGGTCGGACTCGGCCGGAGCGCGGCGTTCGTCGAGCATCTGGACGGCGATGCTGATGCATTTGACGGTGAATTCGGTGACGTCGCCGTGGAGCTGTTCGCCCGGCAACGACCCACAGGGAGTGTTGGCTGCGAAATGCCCTACCAGGAGCCGCGCCACCGCGCGGAAGTCGCGAAGAGGAGCCGACGCAGGCTGACCCGCGACCATGATTCCGAGGCTAGTCGAGTTGTGAACGGTCACAGATCAACCCTTCGTGTTGGATTCTTCAGGTCATTCGGACTGCAAACTTACTCACGCGTATCAACGCGCTTCCATGGCTCAATCTATGCAACCGAGCGTAAAACCGCGGTGTTTTCGTACTTCAAGTTTGTTTCCTGGCCTCTAACAGGATCGATCATAGGTTGTTATCAACGTGTGATCCAGGTTTTCGGCAAAACTCGTTGTGATCTATCTCGAGCGAGTGGCGCGGACGGCTGCGACTTGCCCTAAACAATCGCGAAGCCGTTCACGGGGTGTGCAGCGCACATCTACCTTGATCTCGTTGGGAGTGGGCGACGAAGGGACGAGCATGCACAGTGATATCGGTCAGTTCACTGTTCTCCGGGAGTTGCGCCCGACCATCGAGGAGAATCTCGCCCGTCACCGCGCCGAGTCCGTTCAGTGGGAACCGGCCGACTTCGTCCGTGCCGAGATGTACTGGGGATCGCGTCCCTCGACGCTGACCGAAACTGCGAAAGCCGCGCTGGTGACGAATCTTCTGGTAGAGCAGAACATTCCGCTCTACCGCCGGGATGCGGTGGCAACCGAGGTCGGTGCCTGGCCGTCCTGGCTCACCGACTGGAGCAACGAACGACGTCGGCATGCCGCGGCCGTCACCGATTACCTGGTCGCCACCCGCAGCGTCGATCCGGTCGCCCTCGGACGAGCCCGAGCGCAATGTATGGCGGTGGGATTCGACTCCCCGATGAACGGCGCACACCTGCTCCGGTCACTGGTTCAGGTGGCCCTGGACGAGTCGGTCTCGAGCATCAGTCATCGCAACACCGCAGATCAGTGCCATGATCCGGTAGCAGATCGTCTCCTCGGGCGCATCGTCGCAGATCAGGAACTGCACGTCCGATTCTTCGAAAACCTGGTTTCGGCAGCGCTCGCCGTGGCACCCGGCCTGACGGTCACGGCCATCACCGAGGTCGTCATGAACTTCCAGCTACCGGGTACCAACCTGCCGGGTTTCGCCCGCAGTGCGATGCTCATCGCGCGCGACGGTATCTACGACCTCGCTCGCCATCTCGACGAGGTGCTGCGACCCATGTTGGCCCAGTGGCGCATCTTCGAGCGGACAGATCTCGGTGCCGGAGCGCGCAAACGCGATCAACTGGCGGACTACTTGGACCATCTCGATGCCCAGGCCGCCACCATCGAGCGCAGCTCCATGCGAACGCAGGAGTACGCAAACGCATTGCGCGCCAGCTGAGACCACTTACCTCGGCGGGGTCCATCGACTAACCTGAACTCCTACTCTTCTTCACGCTCCACACCTCGTGTTCGGGGCAACGACCGGAGGCCCCCATCGTGACAGGCTCTCGACCGATCATCGTCGGAATAGACGGATCCGCCGCGGCGGACAAGGCGGTGATATGGGCGGCCCTCTGCGCGCACCGACGCGATCGGCGGTTGCACATCGTCACTGCCGTCGACATGCCGGGAGTAGTCGACCTGAGCGAATTTGCCGGAGAAGCAACGGAATTCGTTGCGACAGCCAAGTCCAGGTTGGTGGCGGCCGAGACTCTGGCCGCGCTGGTCGTCGATGATCCCGCGTTCGAGGTGACGTCGAGTGCCATCGAGGGCGGTGTCATGGACGTTCTCATCGGCGTCTCGGCGCAGGCCGAGATTCTGGTGATCGGTGCCAGCGAAACCGGCGCTGTCACATTGTCTTTGGCGGCTCACAGCGTCTCGCCGGTGGCCGTGGTGCGGGGTCGTGACATCGACGGTCGCCCGGTTGCCGAGGGCCCGGTCGTCGTGGGCATCGATGGGTCGGACGTCAATCAGGCTGCCGTCGAGTGGGCGTTCGCCGAAGCGTCGGCGCGGGCGGCCGTGTTGATCGCGGTACACGTGTGGTCCGATGTGGATCTGACGCAATCGTTCGGACGCGCGCCCAAGGATTGGCACGCCATCGCGGACGGCGAAGAGGCGCTACTGGCCGAGAGTCTCGCCGGCTGGCAGGAGCGGTTTCCCGAGGTCGAGGTGCAGCGCATCGTGGCTCAGGACCGACCGGTACGAGTTCTCAGTGGCCTGTCCGAAACCGCGGCATTGATAGTGGTGGGCAACCGGGGACGCGGCGGATTCGGTGGAATGCTGCTGGGGTCCACGAGTTTCGCACTCGTCAACACCGCGGACTGCCCCGTGCTCGTAGTGAGAAAAGCGCTCACATAGCGACGGTCAGCAAAAAGCTCACGTCTTCGATGGCCTCGACGCTGTGGCGGGCGTCGGGGATGACGAGCAAGTCGCCGGTCGAGCCCTTCCACGATCGCTCGCCGCTGATCAGCTCGAGCTTTCCGCTCAGGACCAGGACGGTGGATTCGCCGGACAGATCGTGTTCTGCCAACTTGTTCCCGGCGGCCAGGGCCACGACGGTCTGCCTCAGGTGGCGTCGATGACCGCCGTAGACCGTCTGCGAACTGCGGCCACTCGACGCGCCGACGGCAAGCTTGAGTTGTTGACGGGCAAGGGCGGTGAGTGACTTCTTGTCCATGATCGTCAGTATGACGCACTGCCCGCAGTCACGACGGGGGAATCCTGAACGCGCTCAGGAAGGTTGGGTAGCCTTTCCGTACTCGACCCAGCGAAACCGAGTCTCGTTCACTCGGCTGCTCTGCCACTCGCCGGCCTTCGCGATCCAGCCCTCCGGAATCTCGGGAGCACTGGTATCGCCGTCGACGTCGAGATCGACCTCGGTGACTTCGAGGTGGGTCGCGATACTCATTGCACTGCGATAGATTTCGCCGCCGCCGATGATCCAGACCGGGTTTTCGCCCACCCTGGCCACGGCGTCGGCGACACTCGATGCGTTCTCGGCACCGTCTTCGGACCACGAGGAATTGCGGGTGATCACGATGTTGCGACGCCCCGGCAACGGACGGAATTTCGCGGGCAGTGAGTCCCAGGTCTTGCGGCCCATGATCACCGGATGCTCGGCCGTCGTGGCTTTGAAGTGCGCCATGTCCTCGGGAACGCGCCAGGGGATGCCACCCCCGTCACCGATGGTTCCGGCCCGGCTCTGAGCCCAGATCAGACCGACGAATCGTTCGGCACTCACACCGCGACCGGGGCCTTGATCGCCGGGTGGTGCCGGTAGTCCACTATCTCGATGTCCTCGAAGGTGTAGTCGAAGATCGAATCCCGTTGTGCCAGTTTCAGAGTGGGGTACGGATATGCCTCTCGGGAGAGCTGTTCGGCAACCTGCTCGCGGTGGTTGTCGTAGATGTGGCAATCGCCGCCGGTCCACACGAAATCGCCCACCTCGAGCCCGGTCTGCGCCGCCACCATGTGCGTGAGCAGCGCGTAGCTGGCGATGTTGAACGGCACACCGAGGAACATGTCTGCGCTGCGCTGGTACAGCTGGCACGAGAGCTTGCCGTCGGCCACGTAGAACTGGAAGAACGCGTGGCAGGGCGGCAGTGCCATCTGCGGGATCTCGCCGACGTTCCAGGCCGAGACGATCATCCGACGCGAATCCGGATTCGTCTTCAGAGTCTCGATGACCTGGCTGATCTGGTCGATGTGCTCGCCGGACGGGGTGGGCCACGACCGCCATTGCACTCCGTAGACCGGGCCGAGCTCGCCGTCCGGAGCTGCCCACTCGTCCCAGATGCTCACGCCGCGCTCCTGTAGCCACGTGGCGTTGGAATCGCCCCGCAGGAACCACAGCAACTCGTACACGATCGACTTCAGATGGACCTTCTTGGTGGTGATCAACGGGAAGCCCGCAGCCAGATCGAAGCGCATCTGATGCCCGAACACGCTGGTGGTGCCGGTCCCGGTTCGGTCGGACTTCGCCGTCCCGGTGCCCTGGATGTGGCGCAGCAGATCTTCGTACGGAGTCGGAACCATCACGACGGTCATCGTAGCTGCATACTGGACACATGCCGGAATTACCCGAGGTGGAAGCCCTTGCCGGCTTTCTGCGCGAGCATGCCGTCGGTGCTGTGATCGGACGCATCGACATCGCCGCACTCAGTGTTCTCAAGACGTTCGATCCGCCGCTCACCGAGCTGCAGGGCAAGGACGTCACCGATGCTGCCCGTTTCGGCAAGCACCTGGCACTGCGCGCGGGTGACCTGTGGTTGATCACGCACCTTTCGCGCGGCGGGTGGCTGCGGTGGGTGGACAATCCCAGCGCCGCGCCGCCCAAGCCCGGCAAGGGCCCGTTGGCGCTGCGCATCCATTTCTTCACCCCCGAAGGAGCCACGCCTGCCATCGACCTGACCGAAGCCGGTACCAAGAAGCGACTGGCGGTCTGGGTCGTCCGTGATCCTCAGCAGGTCGCGAGCATCGCGCGCCTCGGGCCCGATGCGCTGACGGTCACCGAGCTCGAGTTCGCCGAGATTCTCGGAAGTACCACTGCGCGACTGAAGACCTCGTTGGTGGACCAGTCCTTGTTGGCCGGCATCGGCAATGCCTACTCGGACGAGATATTGCACGTCGCGAAGCTCTCGCCGTTCGCGTCGTCGAGCAAGCTCGATCCCGAATCCGTCGCGACGCTCTACGCGGCGATGCGCTCGGTGCTGTCCGACGCGGTGGCGCGCTCGGCCGGACAGGACGCGGCGCGTCTGAAGGGGGAGAAGCGATCGGGCATGCGGGTGCATGCCAGGACCGGACTGCCGTGTCCGGTGTGCGGCGACCCGGTACGCGAAGTCGCGTACGTCGATCGATCGTTTCAGTACTGCGCCACGTGTCAGACGGCCGGCAAGATCCTCGCCGACCGCCGCATGTCCCGTCTGCTCAAGTAACGGGTTCGAGCTTCTGGCTGTCGTAGCCGCGGTAGCCGGCCCACGCCTTGCGCCGGTCGCTCCGCGGATCCTTCTGTACCCGGGTGCGGGTGTCGAAGATCAACGTCTTGCGCTCGGCCTCGTCGTACTCCGGCCACGAGTCCAGCGGTTTGCCGTTGGTGGCGAACGCAATCCACTGCGACTGCACCTGCTCGGTGACGTCGGAAAAGGCCTTTCGTCCGCCGGCGAGCGTCAGCGCCTTGCCGAACAGCGTCTTGCTGATGCCGAACACGGCGAACAACTCGAACCCGTGGGTGGCGTCGAGGCCCAGTACCTTCATGGACCGCGGCGCGAAGTCGAACCGGTAGAAGTACGTCGATGCGTGACGCGAATGCCCCTCGGCCACTTCCAGTGACGGCTTCCAGAAGGTGAAATCGCCACCGAAGTCGATGGCTGAGCGCTCGTTCGGGTAGCCCCGGTAGCCTGAAGTGACAACGGCTTCGGCGTCGGGGTCGGTGAGCGAGAACAGTTTCGTGATGCGCTCGGGGTTGGTGGGCAACGCGTCGAGGAACTTCGGAAACAGTGTTCCCTCACGCGCATTGGTGCCGATGATCAGTGGAACGCGGTGCGCGGTGCCGTTCGCGTAGGCCTCGATCGGGCTGACCGGCAGGAAGTCGCCGTCGATGACCGGGCCGAACGGTAGCAGGCCCGGAGTGCGGTGCAACGTGGTGAGACCGAGTTTGGTGCCCGCCCGTCCGAGCCGCAGTACCTCGGCGTTCTCCAGCGTCTCGGCAGCGTTGTCGACCGTGCCGCCGAGGTAGCCGACGAATTCGAGGGCCCACTGATCGGCGCGTTCCTTGGTGGTCGTCATGCCCGGGGCGGAGCTCTCGGAAATAGCTTGAGCAAAAAGGCCTTTCGCGGCGGGAACCGCCAGCAGCGTGGTGACTGCGTTTCCGCCCGCGGACTCGCCGAAGACGGTGACGTTGTTGGGATCGCCGCCGAACTCGGCAATATTGCGCTGTACCCATTCCAGAGCCGCAACTTGATCCCGTAAGCCGAGGTTGGAGTCGAACGGCCGCTCGGGAGTGGAGAACTGGGACATGTCGAGGTAGCCCAGAGCGCCGAGTCGGTAGTTGACCGAGACGTAGATGATGCCGTCGCCGTCCTTCAGCGAGCGGCGCACCAGAGAGCCGCCGCCGTACAGCGGGGTGGCCGACGTACCGAGTGTGTACGCGCCGCCGTGAATGAACACCATGACCGGACGCGGATTCGCGCTCGGTGCGTTCGGTGCCAGCACGTTGAGCGTCAGGCAGTCCTCGCTCGACGGCTGATACTTGCCGATCGCGAGCATCGTGCCGCGCTTGTGCTGAATCGAGGCGTTGCCCCACTCGGTGGCGTCGCGCACGCCCTCCCACGGCTCGGTGGGTTGCGGCGCTCGAAATCGAAGCGGGCCGACGGGCGGGGCGGCGTAGGGAATGCCTCGCCAGGTGGTGAGGTCACCGACGGGCTTGCCCTCGATGATGCCGTCGGAGGTGGTCACGCGTGTCGTCACAGCCATGTCGCGAGTGTACTGACCGGTCCTTACTCCCGGGTAAGAACCGGCGGGGTTGGGTACCGGGCAGACTCGAATACATGTCTTTCGAATATCGCGCCGAAATCGTGCAGCTGCTGCGAGCGCCGACGCACGCGTACTTCGGGAGATCCAAGGACGGCCCGGCCGAGGTACCGACCGATCTGCCGTTCAGTGTCGAGATCGTGGCCCACAAGGGCATCCGCGGCGATCGCTTCTTCGGCGTGAAGGCGCACACGGAGGCCGCGGTGAGCCTCCTGGCTGTCGAGGCCTGGGAGGCGGTGGGAGCTGTGCTCGGTGTCGAGGTACCCGATCCGGCCGTGGCCAGGCGCAACCTCGTCGTTCGCGGGCTCGAACTCGACCCGCTGCGAGGGGAGGAGTTTCAGCTGAACTCCGGCGACGGCTGGATCACGTTCCGCGGCGGCAGGCCGGCTCACCCGTGCGCGTGGATGGACCGCATGGTGGCCGACGGTGCGCGCAAGGCGCTGATCGGTCGTGGCGGGCTCCGTGTCGAACCGCTGTCCGACGGCATTCTGCGGGTCGGAGAGTTGGCGGTGCGCTCCCCGGTCGAGCTGGATGCGGCACGTGCAGCACTGTCGGTCAGGCGCGCGCAGCCGATCTGACCTCCTCGTCGTTGCGCCTCCGGCGTCGAAGGCAACCCACCTGCTTGCTCACGAAGCAAATCTGTGCCCATAATATGAGTATTGGTGTGACGGATCACACCAAACCGCGCCATGGCGTGGGTCACTGAATCCAGCGGGAAGAATTGCCGATGTCCGATATGTGGATCGTGATCAACACCGTCGTTGCCGTGCTGGCGGTGGTGGTCTTCATCGTTCGTTTTCACTTCAACCCGGTGATCTCGCTCGTACTCGGGGCTGCGTACCTGGGTCTGGCGACGAAGCTCGGAGTCGGGGCCACCGTCGACACGATCACGGGCGGCTTCGGCGAGATCATGGCCGAGGTGGGGCTGCTCATCGCGTTCGGTGTGCTGATGGGGTCAGTGCTGCAGGAGATGAGCGCTATCCAGCGTCTCGTCGGCACCCTGCTGAAAACGTTCGGGCCCAAACGGCTCCCGTATGCGCTGTCGCTGACCATCGCGACTGTGTTGCAGTCCATCTTCCTCGACGTGCTGTTGGTGATCTCCGCTCCGCTCGCTCGCAACCTCGCCCCCAAGATCGGCAAATACGGAACAGCGAGAATGGCCACGGCACTGGCCATCTCGCTCGAGTGCGGAATCGTGTTCATGGTCCCTGGTGTCGCGACGCTCGCGCTGGCCGGCCTGCTCGGCGTGCCGCTGGGCAAGATGATGATCTACGGACTGATCCTGATCGTTCCGGTCGTCGTGCTGTCGGTGGCCATAATGTCGTTCGTGTTCCGGCACGGTTGGTGGAACGAGGAGAAGGACGAGCAGCAGATCGTCGTAGTCCCAGAGCCTGTGGTTCCTGAGCCTGTCGATTCCGACGACGAGCCCCTCGAAACCGGAGGTGGCGTGGCGCAGAAGGTGCGTACCGAGAAGCAGACGTCGCTGGTGGTGTTGCTCTCGCCGCTGCTGCTCGCGCTCGTCCTCATCGCCATCGGTGCCGTACTCGAAGTGGCCGAAATATCGGTTCCGGTGGTCGAATTCATCGCCAGCCCGGTCATCGCGTTGCTCATCGGCTTGGTCGGGACGTGTCTCATCGGCCGCTACCACGTCGGTCAGGCACGAGTGGAGAAAGCACTGGCTCGTGGTTTCGCCGAGAGCGGGCAAATTCTGATCCTCACCGGTGTCGGTGGTTCGCTCGCGGCCGTCATCAACGAGGCGGGTCTCGGCGACATCCTCGGCCAGTACTTCACGGCCAGCACCGCGGCTCCGCTGTTGATGGTGTGGGTCATCGCTGCCGCGTTGCACATCGCCGTCGGATCGGTGACGATCTCCGCCATCACCTCGGCCGGAATCCTCGCCCCGGTCGCTCCGCTCATCGGCCTCGACCCGGTGTTCATCGCGTTGGCCGCGGGCGCGGGGTCGCTGTTCGCCGTGCACGTCACCAGCAACACCTTCTGGCTGCTGCAGTCCTTGATGGGCCAGTCGACCAGGGGCACACTCAAGACGTGCTCGGTGGGCGTCTCGCTTGCCTCGGTCATCGCCATCGCGTTGATCGTGCCGATGAGCTGGATCCTGTGAGCCCTGATCCTGTGAGCCCTGATTCTGTGAGCCCTGATTCTGGGAGTATCGAAAGGAACACGATGGCACTGCCGCTCAGCGGAGTTCGAGTTCTCGAACTCGGCAACTACATAGCCGCACCAACTGCGGCACGCATGCTCGCTGACTTCGGTGCCGAGGTGATCAAGGTCGAACGGCCGGGAACCGGAGACGAACTGCGTAACTGGCGGTTGTACTCGGGCACCACGTCGATGCTCTACCGCACGATCAACCGGAACAAGAAGTCGATCGTGCTGGACCTGCGCACCGAGCAGGGGCGTAAGGACGTCGTCGATCTCGCGGCGAAGTGCGACATCGTGCTCGAGAACTTTCGGCCCGGCACTCTGGAGAAGTGGGGCATCTCACCGGAGGTGCTGAGCGCAGCCAACCCCGAACTGATCATCACGCGTATCTCGGCCTTCGGGCAGACCGGCCCGATGTCGCAACGGCCCGGATTCGCCGCTGTCGCAGAGGCATACGGCGGCTTCCGCAACCTCGTCGGTGATCCGGACCGGCCCCCGGTGCGAGTCGGTGTCTCGATCGGGGATTCGATCGCCGGTCTGTACGCGGCCTTCGGATGTGTCATGGCCCTGTTTCAGCGACAGACTCTGCGGGCGGCGCAGGCACCGGATCAGCAGACTCCGCTCACGCTGGCGCAACGTTCCATCGATGTCGCACTGAACGAGTCGATTCTGTCGATGATGGAATCGCTGATCCCGGACTACCTCGCCTACGGCGTCGAGCGCGAACGGACGGGCGGCCGGATGGAAGGCATCGCACCGTCGAACGCATACCCGTGCAACGACGGTCACTCGATCATCATCGCCGGCAACGGCGACGCCATCTTCCAGCGCTACATGGAGACCATCGACCGTCCCGATCTGGGAGCCGATCCGGACCTGGCGTCCAACGCCGGCCGATGGCGTCGACGCGACGAGTTGGACGCCGCTATCTCGGCCTGGACCGGATTGCACTCGCGCGAAGAGGCTTTGAAGATCCTCGACGCCGCCGGGGTGCCGTCGGGACCGATCTACACCGCGGCCGATATCGTCGCCGACGAGCAGTATGCAGCCCGCAACATGATCCAGCACTTCCAGGTCGACACCGGCGAGGACGAGCCGACCGACGTCGGATTCGTCGGTGTCGTTCCGGTGATCGGTGATACGTCTCTGCCGATTCGTTCGGTCGGACCGGATCTGGGCGAACACACCCGAGAAGTACTGTCGACCCTGCTCGGCCGCACCGACGAAGAGATGGGCCTGTAGATGTACCGATTCACCCCCGCCGCGGAGTTACGCGACGTCACGATGCGCGACGGACTTCAGCTCACCGGCAAGATGCTCTCCACCGAACGCAAGCTCGAGATCATCAGGGCGCTCATCGAACTCGGTGTACCGTCGCTCGAGATCGGGTCGATGGCGCGGGGCGACAAGGTGCCGCCGATGGCCAACACCCTCGAGGTCATCGGTGAATTGACCGCCGAGGAACTCGCGCGATGCTGGGTGTGGGTCGCCACTCCACGTCACGTCGAGAAGGCCGCTGCCGCCGGGGCTCGAAACTTTCAGTACTGCTTCTCCGCGTCGGACTCGCACAATCAGGCCAACATCGGTCGTACCAACGAGGTGTCGCTGGCGGCCATGCCCGATGCCGTCGACATCACGCGATCGGTGGGCGGTGAGATCGAGTTGTGCATCGCGACGTCCTTCACCTGCCCGTTCGAGGGACAGGTGCCGCCGGATCGGGTCATCGAGATCGCCAACGACGAACGAGCAATGGGCGCAACAGATATCATCATCTGTGACACCCTTGGGCAGGCGGTGCCGGTGCAGGTGCAGTCGCTGATCTCGCGGGTGCGAGCCGAAACTCCCGATCGCAGAGTGGTGTTCCACGGTCACGACACCTGGGGCCTGGGCGTTGCGAACACTCTTGCCGCGATCTCCGCCGGAGCAACGATGGTCGACGGTTCGCTCGGCGGACTCGGCGGTTGTCCTTTCGCCCCCGGTGCCAGTGGTAACACCTCGTCGGAGGACATTCTGTTCGCGACGCGGCCGGACTGGTTCGAGCCGAAAACCCTTGCAGCCATGGCGACTCTGTCGGAGGAGTTGCTCACCGAATTGGGCGAGCCCATGAGGTCGAAAACAGTTCAGGGTGCACGGTCCGAGGCGCGCGCCTTCGAGTGGGTCGTATGAGTCGCATCCTCGTCACCACCGAGATCCCGGCCCCGGGCATGGATATCCTGCGCGCCGCCGGGGAAGTGGACCTTCGGGAGGTCGATCACGAGCAGTTGGTCGCCGCCTGCTCCTCCGGGGAATACTCGGTCGTCGTGTCCCAATTGCGTGATCGGTTCGATGCGGAGCTGCTGGCCTCGGCATCACTCGTCGGGATCTCCAACTACGCTGTCGGATTCGACAACATCGACATTGCAGCCGCAACCGAACGCGGCATCACGGTCGCCAATACCCCCGGGGTGCTGACGGATTCGACGGCAGACATCGCGATGCTGCTCATCCTGTCCACTGCCCGCCGCGCCGTCGAGGCCGACGCGTTCGTCCGCTCCGGCTCGTTCACCGGATGGGAGCCGGAACTGCTTCTCGGCAGCGATGTCTCGGGTCGAGTGCTGGGGCTGGCCGGGTTCGGTCGTATCGCCCGCGCCACCGCGCGTCGAGCACTGGGTTTCGGAATGACGGTCAAGTTCTGTCCCCGCCCGCCCGACGACCGAGAGGTCTCCGACGACGAACTCGGGGAATTCGCGGGTCGCGTCGAGCACGCGTCCTGGGACGAGATCGTCACGACCAGCGACTTCCTCTCCCTCCATGTGCCGTTGTCGGATTCCACGCACCATCTGGTGGACGCGGACGTACTCGCGGCGATGAAACCGTCGGCGATCGTGATCAACACTGCGCGGGGGCCGGTGATCGACGAGGCAGCCCTGGTGACCGCGCTTCGCGAGGGCACCGTTGCCGCAGCAGGTTTGGACGTCTACGAGCGCGAGCCGGACCTCGAACCGGGGCTGGCGTCGCTACCGAACACGGTGTTGCTCCCACACGTGGGGAGCGCGACGGTGTCGGTGCGTTCGGAGATGGCTCGGCTGTGCGCCACCAATGCAGCAGCGATGTTCGGTGGTTCGATGCCACCGCATCCGGTCAATCCCGACGCGTGGGGTCACGCGGGGTAGCGTCCGCCCAAGGTTCTCGTGATCTGCTCGGCGTGGGAGATCAGCAGATCCACCCAGGCCTCGCACTGCAATTGCGGCATCCGCAGTGTCGGGCCACTGATCGTGACGGCACCGACGATGTCCGCAGCCGAGTCGAACACCGGAGCGGACAGGCCCGACGCTCCGGTCTCGCGCTCACCGGTAGTGATCGCGTAGCCGTCGGACCTGGTCTGTGCCAACAACGCTCGCATCGTCTCGGCCTCGGTCACCGTCTGCTCGGTCATCGATTCGAGCTCACGGGAGAGAACACGCTCGGCCAGTTCCGAATCCCAGGCCAGCAGGACGCGGCTGGCCGATCCCGCGCTGAGCGGGATGACCTTGCCTACGTACATGTCTCGTCGCAACGCATGTCGCGTCTCGGCGATCGCGACGCACACGCGATAGTTCTGTTCGGGCCGAAAGAAGCACGCCGTTTCGGTCGTCAGATCGCGCATGTCCTTGAGTATCGGGTTGACGATCGACAGCACGTCGAGGTCCTTGGTCGCCGTCGCGGCCCAGTAGGCCATGCGCACCCCGATGCGAATGCGATCGCCGCTCCGGTCCAGAAATCCCTGCTGCACCAGATTGGTGACCAGACGCTGGACAGTCGAGGTCGGTAGTCCGGTGGTCTGTTGAATCTCGCCGAGGGTCAACGAGGGACGGTCGAACGAGAAGGCGTCGAGTATCTCGGTGATCTTGCCCAGCACCAGAAGCGGCTGTTGCTTCGACGTGCTCTCGGTGCTCACACGTCCAATCTACTTGGCCACTCGATCCTCGAGGCGGTTGATGGGCGCGGTGAGCAACAGAATCAGGAGCGACCACAGACCGAGCGGGGTGAACGACAGCCCGAGAGCCACCAGCATCAGTGTCGAGGTGATGGCTCCGTTGCGCGTGCTCGCGGACGTCGGGGTATCGCTCGCGACGATGTTCGGGTGCCGAGACACGATCACGTCGGCCACGAACATCGCGATGACCGACACCGCGATGGTCGCGACGTAGAGCGGTGACGCGCTCGCGTCGTAGCCGCTCTTCTCGGCGATCAACTTGGTGGGAAACGGCAGAAACACTATGGACAACAACCAGACGAAGTTCACCCACATCAGACTCCGGGTGTATCCGACCAGGTTTCGGAAGACACGATGGTGGCTCAGCCACTGCGAGAAGATGACCAGAAAGCTGAGTACGAATGCGAACAGCTCGACGCCGTGGTCACGCAGAATATCGACGAATTGTGCGCTTTCGTCCGGTTCGGCCAGCTCCACCAACGGCAGAATGAGCAATGTAGCGGCAATCGCGACCACGGCATCGCTGAAGTTGACCAGTCTGTCGAATCCACGCTCGTATTCCATGTCAGCATTCTGCTCCCTCTGCGAGTAGCGTCCCAACGATGTCCGAGCGACGTACTCTCACCACCGGTCGAGTTGTGTTTCTCGTTGTCGCCGCCGCGGCGCCGATGGCGGCCATGATCGGCAACGTACCGTTGGCTCTGATCCGCGGAAACGGTGCCGGTCTGCCGGCTGCCTATGCGATCAGTGCCGTTGTGCTGCTGTGCTTCTCGGTGGGATTCGCGGCGATCAGCCAGCAGGTGTACAGCACCGGTGCGTTCTACACCTACATCGGTCTGGCGCTGGGGAAACCGCCCGGTGTTGCTGCCGCATATGTCGCAGTTGTCGCGTATACCTCGCTGGCGTGCGGGCTTTCGGGCGCATTCGGATATTTCACGCACCTGGTATTCGCTGATTCCGGTATCGACATTCCGTGGTACGTCTTCACGGCAGCCGCTGTCGTGATTGTCGCTTTTCTCGGCTTCCGAAATGCCGACCTCTCGGCCAAGGTGTTGGGAACGCTGATGGTGCTCGAGTTCGCTTTTCTGACAGTGTTCAACGTCCTGGTGGTGAGTGACAAGGGAACCGCGGCAGTGCCGCTGGAGTCGTTCACCCCGACGCAGGTGTTCTCCGGATCTCTGGGGATAGCGATGATGTTCGCCTTCTCGAGTTTCATCGGATTCGAGTCTGCGGCACTGTACGGCGAGGAAACCAAGGATCCCAGGCGCAGCATCCCGCGCGCGACGTTCATCGCGGTCACGCTCATCGCCGTCTTCTACGTGCTGACCAGTTGGATCATCGTCGGGGCCGCGGGCGGAGTCGACGCACCGGTGCTGGCCCAGACCGAACTGGGCAATCTTCTGTTCACGCTGGCGCAGCAGTACGGAGGAACCGTGCTGTACGACGGTACCGCGGTGCTGCTGTGCACCAGTGTGCTCGCGTCGTATCTCGCCGTGCACAACGCGGCCAGTCGATATCTGTTCGCCCTCGGGCGAGAGCGCGTACTTCCCGTGCGACTGGGCCGAATTCACCCGCGCCACTCGAGCCCACACATCGGCAGCGTCACCGCCTCGGTCGTTGCTGCCGTGTCGCTGACCGCGTTCGCGGTGACCGGTGCCGACCCGTACCTGATCTACGCCGCAGGTGCCATCGGCCTCGGCACCCTCGGAGTGATCGCCCTTCAAGCCGCTGCGGCGCTGTCGGTGGTGGTGTTCTTCATCGGCCATCCGGATCGCTCACTGTGGCGCACCGGAATTGCCCCCGGCATCGGCTTCGCCGGGTTCATGACCGGATTGGTGCTTGCCGGAACGCATTACAGCATCCTGACCGGTTCCGATTCTGCGATCGTCAACGCAATTCCCGTGGTGCTGATCCTTGCGGCGATCCTCGGAGTCCTGGTGGCACTGCGCATCAGGCGTGCCGATCCGAAGACCTACGAGGGCATCGCCGCCGCCTACATGCGTCAGTGATCGGTTGTTCGACGAGCTTCGAGTAGCCGGAGCCAGATCTCGCTGACCGTCGGATACGACGGCACCGCATGCCACAGATCGTCGAGCGAGACCTTACCGACCACCGCGACAGTGGCGGCATGAACGAGCTCGGCGACGCCCGGCCCGACGAACGTCGCGCCCACTATCGTGTCGGTGGCGCGGTCGATCACCAGCTGCGCCCGCCCCGAGTAATCGTCCTGCTGCAGAGACGAACCCGCGACGGCGATGTCCTGCGCCACGATCTCGACGTCGATGCCTTCCTTTCGGGCCTTTGCCTCGGTCAGTCCGACGGACGCCACCTCGACGGGCGTGAACACCACCTGGGGAATCTGTCCGTGGTCCGCCGTGGCGCGGAACCGCTTCTGGTCCAGCGGCTTTCCTTCGGCCCTGGCGGCAATGACGTCACCGGCCACCCGGCCTTGGTACTTCCCCATGTGTGTCAGCGGCGCACGGCCGTTGACGTCACCCACTGCATACAGCCAGTCGTGACTCGGAACCGACAGGTGATCGTCGACGTCGATGTAGTGGCCCTCGTCGAGTCCGAGGCTCGACAGGCCGAGGTCAGAGCTCGCCGGAGTACGTCCCGCAGCGACGAGAACTTCGTCGGCGACCATCTCGCTACCGCCGACGACCAGAGTGACCTGGCCGCCGTGGATTCGTCCGATGCCGGTGGCGGCAGGGTTCTCTCGTGACACCGACTCGAGGGAGGCGTCGAGCATGATCTTTGCGCCGCGCTTCTTCAGAGCCTCGGCGACCAGTTCGCCGGCGAACGGTTCGGAACCGGCCAGCAGCGACGATCCGCGCACGATCATCGTCACCTTCGCTCCGAGAGAGAGCAACCAGGTGGCCGCCTCCGTCGCGACGACGCCACCGCCGATCACCGCGATGTGCCCGGGCGTCTCGTGAATGTTGGTGGCATCGCGGGAGATCCACGGCTGGGCATCGCGCAGACCGGGGGTGTTCGGTACCGATGCGGTGGTTCCGGTGGCGAGGACAACAGCGTGACGGGCAGTGAGTGTGCGGCCGTCGACCTCGACGGTCTTGATCCCGGTGAGTCGCCCATGGCCACGGATCACCGAGATGCCCGCCGACTCGGCCCACGTCACCTGCGAGGAGTCGTCCAGGCCGTGGGTGTAGGACTCGCGTCGGGCCAGAACAGCGTCGGCATCGAGGGGCTGATCACCGACCAATTCTTTGACTCCCGGCATGTTTCGCGCGGTGTCGAGAACCTCGCTCGGACGCAGCAGTGCCTTGCTGGGCATGCAGGCCCAATAGGAGCATTCACCGCCGAGTAGTTCGTGCTCGACGATCACTGCGGTGCGATCGCTGCCCTGTATTGCGTACTGTGCGGCGTTCTCGCCGACCGGGCCACCGCCGATAACGATGACATCGAATTCCGAGCTCTCTGGGGCCATCACTCCACAGTGACATAGGCTCGCCGTTTATGGCGACCACTCGGAACAAGATTCTGATCACCGGAGCGAGCTCGGGGCTCGGTGAGGAAATGGCCCGACGGTTCGCCGCCATGGGCCGCGATCTGGCGCTGTGTGCCAGGCGGGTGGAGCGACTCGACGAACTCCGCGTCGAGTTGATGCACCAGAACCCGAACATCACCGTCTCGGTCCGTGCCCTCGACGTCACCGATCACGATGCAGTGGGCGAGGTGTTCGGCACGTTGCGAGACGAACTGGGCGGACTCGATCGAGTCATCGTCAATGCCGGGCTCGGCAAGGGCGCGAAGATCGGCACCGGGCGGGCCGAGGCCAACCTGGAGACCGCGCGCACCAACTTCGTCGGTGCCCTGTCGCAGGCGGAGGCCGCACTCTCGATCTTCCGAGAGCAGAAGCGCGGGCACCTGGTGTTCGTTTCGTCGATCAGTGCAGACCGGGGACTGCCGGGAGCCAAGGCGGCCTACTCGGCGAGCAAGGCTGCCGTGGCCTCGCTGGGCGAATCGCTGGCGACCGAACTGGCGCGAACCGACATTGCCGTCACCACGTTGCTGCCGGGCTTCATCGCCACCGACATGTCCGCCAAGGCGGGCGACAGTGGCGCTCTCACAGCCACTCTGGACCAGGGTGTGACCGCCATGATCGACGCGATCGAGAGCGAAACTCGCCGCGCCGCGCTGCCCGGCCTCAAGTGGCGAGGCATCGACGCGGCGCTGCGGTTTCTGCCGAACGTGCTGACGGATCGAATGGTCTGACTACTGCAAGTAGCCCTCGACCTGGTTGACGCTGTTGGCGGTTGCGGTATCGGGGTCCTTGCCCGCGTCGATGCGTGCGCGGCGCTGGCGAAGCAGGTCCCAGCACTGATCGAGGGCGTGCTCGAGGGAGGCCAATTCGGCCTTCTCGGTAGTCGGGTCGATGTCGCCGGCCTGGGTCTCGCTGCGGAGCTTGTGCTCGGTGGCGATGAGCTGCTGGATCTTGGTGTGGATATCGTGCTCGTTCATGGCGACCACGGTAGACCTACCAGGGTTTACCGGCCAGGTTTCGCGTCGCGAGAGCTCGTTGTACAGCCGATGCGAGCTCGGCCGACGAACCGACCAGGGCGTCGTCGGTGCACACGAGCGAGAGCGTGTAGTTGCCGTTCATTCGAGAGATGTAGGTCGACATTCTGATGGTGGACACTGCGCCCGACGGATTCGGGTGGATCGCCCGGGTGGCCAGCCCGCGCGATCGGTGGGGGCCGAGGGTGGTGACGGCACTCGGGATATCGCCGATGTTGGAGCACAACACTTCTCCGCGTCCCGGTGTCGACGTCAGCTTTGCGGCGATGCGGTGGGGGAGCAGCTGAACGATCTCCGGTGGATAGCCGGCCGGCGCTCCGACGGGAGCTCCGAATGCGGCCTTGCAGGCGATTCGGATGTCCGCGGGTGAGTCGCTTCCACGGACGGCGACGGTGGCCATCCCGATCGAGTTGGCATCACCGGATCCGGTGCGGAAGGGGATGTCGACGGTCACGGCAGGTGAACCGAGTTCGCTCATCGTGGTGGCCACAATGGAGACGAACAAGGAATTGGCCGAACCGCCGACACGCTCTGCCGTCGAATCCCATTCTGCAGCATCGATATCGACGATCACCGCGTGCATCTGCCGCGCCCGGTGCGGGGCGACGCCACCGGTGTCGGCGGTGGTGAACGCACGCAGTTCGGCTCGCGCCTTCTTGCTGACCCACAACCTCGCCGTCGCTGCGATGGATCGAACGAGGACGGTCAGGATCATCGCGATCGCGTCTCGGGCATCCGAGCCCGGATGCGGGACGGGCACGGGCCTTGTGTCGCCGGAGAATGCCTGTGCGGCAGCATCTATGAGACCTCGCGCATCGGCCAGTGCATGCGAGCACACCAACGACACCACGGTGCCGCCGTGCGCGAGGGGAGCGGCCGTCAATCGCCAACCGGGACCGTACTGCGGGTCGAGTGGAACGTCGGCCTGGGCATCGGCCCATCCGATGACGTCGTCGACGGCGTCGGTGCCGTACTCGAGCGGCAGCGAGTCCGATGAGATGTCCCAGCGGAGTCGGGCACCGGGTATCCGGGGTTTGCCGACTCTGCGGCCGAGTTGCCCGACGGCCAATTCTTGATGTACGCGGCCGAGTTCCTGCCTCGTCACCGTCTCGGTGGTACGCCAGATGCCCTGCAGTGCAATCGGAATGCCATATCCGCGATGGGTGCGGAGGAAAATCTCGTCGATCACCGACAAGCGTGTCGAGATCACGGACTCGGGGTGCCGTGGCGTCCCGCGCCCGAGACGAACTTGCTCGCGCCCGAGAGCGCGTCGGCGGTGATCGAGATGGCACCATGTCGAAACTCGTTCTTCATCGCGGACTCCTCGTCGAGGCCGTCCTGCTCGAGAACGGACAATCGATCCTCGCGCATGCAGGTCTGCGGCAGTAGGGCGAGTTCGGCGGCCAAGGCCTCCGCTTCGGAGCGGGCCCGCCCGACCGGAACGACTCGGGTGATCAGTCCGATGTTCAGAGCTTCCTGGGCATCGACGGCGCGACCGGTGAGGATCATGTCCATCGCTCGACCGGTACCGATGATGCGCGGCAATCGCACTGTGCCGCCGTCGATCAGCGGAACACCCCACCGGCGGCAGAACACGCCGAACGTGGCGTCGTCCTCGGCGATACGCAGGTCGCACCACAGTGCCAGCTCGAGTCCGCCCGCGACGGCGTACCCGGAGACCGCCGCGATGACCGGCTTGGACAACCGCATTCGCGTCGGACCCATCGGGCCGTCACCGTGTTCGGTCGCGTGGTTCGAGCGGGATGTGCCGAGCGCCCCCAGGTCGGCTCCCGAGCAGAACGTGCCACCGTCGCCCCACAGCACCGCCACCGATGCGGCCTCGTCGGCGTCGAACTCCTCGAACGCCTGAATCAGCTCTTGGGCGGTGGGGCCATCGACGGCGTTCCGCACCTCCGGGCGCGACAGAACGATTGTGGTGACGGGGCCTGATCGTTCGATCCGTACCGGCATGTCTGTGAACCCTACTCGAGTTCTCTTGCGTGAAGCAATGAATCAATGCTTCAATCCTTGCATGCCCTATCGCCGAACCCCCGCGGTGCAAGCCAGGCTCGACGCCGGCCGCGAGAAGCTGTTCGCTGCCGCCATTGAGGTGCTCTCGACGCAGGGTTACGCAGGGCTGTCGATCGCGTCGGTCGCCGCGGCCGCGGGAGTATCCGCAGGCAGCGTCTACACCCACTTCGAGGGCAAGGCGGACCTGGTGGTCGCCATCTTCCGCGAGGTCTGCGGCCGTGAGGTCGCCGCGGTGGTCGCTGTTGCCGGGCATGGAAGCACTGCCGAGCGGGTGACGGCAGTGGTGGAGACCTTCGCCGGACGAGCCCTGAAGAACCGAACGATGGCGTACGCGCTGCTCGCCGAACCGGTGGACCCCGCCGTCGACGCCGAGCGGTTGGTCTTCCGGCGGAAATTCACCGAGGCATTCGCCGACGCGATCGCTGCAGGCATCGCAGCCGGGGAGATCCCCGAGCAGGACGCAGCGATCTCGGCAGCAGGTCTGGTCGGGGCCGTCGGCGAAGTTCTGGTCGGTCCGTTGTCTTCCCATGAATCCAAGGATCCGGTCCCGGGTCTAGTCGCATTGTCGTTGCGCGCGTTAGGAGTTCGAGATGGACACGCATGAGGTATTCAATCAGGCAATCGACCTGAGCCCGTACGACACATCCGCGGACGCGTCGTTGCTCGACGGCCTGGCGCGGGCCGGTGGCGGCTGGGCGCTCGACGAGGTTCGGCAGTTGGGAGTCCTCGCCGGCGGAGCGGAGGCCCAGGAATGGGGGCGGCTCGCCAACGAGAACCCACCGGTGTTGAAGACTCACGATCGGTACGGTCATCGCATCGACGAGGTCGAATTTCACCCGCACTGGCACGATTTGATGACCGTCGCCGTCGAGCACGGACTCCATGCCAGCCCTTGGACCGACGATCGCGTGGGTGCACATGTTGCCCGCGCAGCGAAGTTCTACGTCTGGGGACAGGCCGAGGCGGGTCATATGTGCCCCATCTCGATGACCTATGCCGTCGTTCCGGCTCTGCGGCACAACCCCTCTCTGGCAGCACAATACGAGCCACTGTTGGCCTCGCGGGAATACGACTTCGGTCTGCGTGTCCCGTCCGAGAAACGCGGACTGATCGCCGGTATGTCGATGACCGAGAAGCAGGGCGGATCCGACGTCCGCGCCAACACCACCACCGCAACCCCGTCGTCGGACGGGACGTATTCGATCACCGGTCACAAGTGGTTCACCTCTGCGCCGATGTCGGACATGTTCCTCACCCTGGCGCAGGCACCGGGTGGGCTGTCGTGTTTCATGCTTCCGCGCGTCCTGCCCGATGGCACCCGTAACCGAATGATGCTGCAGCGCTTGAAGGACAAGCTGGGCAACAAGTCGAATGCATCCGGCGAGCTCGAGTACCACGGGGCGACCGGTTGGCTCGTGGGTGATGAGGGCCGCGGCGTGCGCACCATCATCGAGATGGTCAACATGACGAGACTGGACTGCGTCATAGGATCCGCGGCGGGACTTCGTAACGCCACAGTCCGCGCGGTTCATCATGCTCGGCACCGAGCGGCGTTCGGCGCTCAGCTGATCGATCAACCACTGATGCGAAACGTGCTGGCGGACTTGACCATCGAATCCGAGGCCGCGACCGCCGCCATGATTCGTCTGGCGCAGGCCACCGACGGCTCGGCCCGCGGCGACGAGCAGGAGAGCGCACTGCGCCGAATCGCGTTGGCCATCACCAAGTACTGGGTATGCAAGCGGGCACCGGCACATGCCGCCGAGGCCCTCGAATGTCTCGGCGGCAACGGCTATGTCGAGGAATCGGGTATGCCTCGGTTGTTCCGCGAATCGCCGTTGATGTCGATCTGGGAAGGGTCGGGCAACGTCGCCGCACTCGATTCCCTACGCGCATTGGCGCGGCAGCCCGACAGCGTCGAGGCCTTCTTCGGTGAGATCGGCCAGGCATCGGGCGTGGATTCTCGCCTCGACGACGCCATCGCGCGTGTCGGCAAAGAGCTCTCCGACACCTCCGACATGGAGTATCGGGCCAGGCGAGTCGTCGAACTGATGGCTCTGACCTTCCAGGGTGCGCAGCTGGTGATGCACGGGAATTCTGCTGTGGCCGATGCGTTCTGCGCCACTCGACTCGACCGCGACTGGGGCATCGCCTTCGGCACCCTGCCGACGGGAGTAGATACGGCAGCGGTGTTGGCGCGGGTGTGATGCCGCGGATCTACGCCCCTCGTGGGAATTCGCACCGCCTGTAGGGTGCGCATATTCCTACGAGCGCCGTAGATGTGGGGAGGGGTAGCTCGGCGTACCGTCCACTCGGCGGGCCGAGGACCACTGCGCGCCGATGGGCAGCATGAAGCCGGTCGATGATGACATGCGGAGTCGACAAGTCCCGCCAGTCGAATCTGAATACGGTCCTGCCCTGCTCGGCGAGTCGGTTGTGGCGATTCTTCTCTGCGATGACGGCTTTCCGTGGCTGCGGACCATACTTCTCTTCCCCGTCGAACTCGGCGATCACCTCGGCCAGGTCGGGAAACAGGAAGTCGGTACGGGCGATGCGTCGACCGCCTTCGTCGAAGATCGTCTGATTGGTCAGCGGA
The DNA here is from genome assembly GCF_002258645.1 of Rhodococcus sp. 15-649-2-2. Taxonomy (NCBI): domain Bacteria; kingdom Bacillati; phylum Actinomycetota; class Actinomycetes; order Mycobacteriales; family Nocardiaceae; genus Rhodococcus; species Rhodococcus sp. 15-649-2-2. The sequence goes on along the minus strand of NZ_NPFM01000004.1, from coordinate 32,256 downwards.
GTCGACACCGTCTGCAGGATCAGTCGCGATCGGCTCTCGCCGACACTGTCGCTGCGCGCACTCATCATGCTGACAGCACGTCTGGCGCGTCCGGCACCACTTCTGTGTTGCGCTGCTTCGCAATACTTCTCGAGTTCCTTGATTGTGGTGAGGCCGTGCCGCAATGCCCGATCGCCGAGGCACACTGCGACGTCGAGTGGATGAGTCCTGGCAATGTCGACGACTGTGCGCGCTGGGCGTGTGACACGCATATCGTCGATATGGAGCCATTCGTCGTCGAGTAATTCGGTGCCGTGGAGGAACCGGCGTCGACTGCGCTTGCCCGAGTGGCCGCGCGTCGTGGTCATCGTCACCGTGTCGAGCGGCAAGTTCCACACGTCGAGTCCGAGAACCACCGCTGCGGACACATGGCTGAGCACGACGTCGTCGCCGGAATCGATATAAGTCGCCTGAGCCAGGAGGGCATGCTGCTGCGCAGAGTTCAGTGTCGCGAAAACGTTGCCTCGAACGAACCAGCCTCTACGGACTGCAACGATGGTCCTGTGTGCGCGTGCCCGGCGAAGGTCGTCATCGGTGAAGCCCGACGCGAGCGCATCGGCACGGGTGAAGAGCCCACGTTGGTCGAAGTCCATGCTCGATTGGACGCACGGCCGCTCTGTTTGGATCCGCCGAGCGGCAATCTACGGCCCGTCCAGAGATCCGCACCGCCTGCAGGGTGCGCAGATTCCTACCAGGGCCGTAGATCCACCGACCGACCTCAGGCTGAGCGACCCCGCTGCGCCCGGTACCAGCGCACCAGGGAATCGGTCGATGAATCCGACTGTGCAGCAGGAGCTTCGGAGTCGGTGAGCACCGGTGTCAGTTCGAGGGCCTGAGTCTTGCCCAGTTCGACGCCCCACTGGTCGTAGGAGTCGACGCCCCAGATGACGCCTTCGACGAACACCTGATGCTCGTACAGGGCGATCAATTGGCCGACCACCGACGGCGTGAGCTTCGACGCGAGAATCGAGGTGGACGGACGGTTGCCCGGCATCACCTTGTGCGGCACCACATCTGCCGGTGTGTCCTCGGCGGCGATCTCCTCGGCCGTTTTGCCGAAGGCGAGCACCTTGGTCTGGGCGAAGAAGTTGCTCATCAGCAGGTCGTGCATCGAGCCGGTGCCGTCGCGGGTGGGTAGATCGTCGGTGGGCTCGGCAAATCCGATGAAGTCGGCAGGCACCAAACGTGTTCCCTGGTGCAGCAATTGGTAGAAGGCGTGCTGGCCGTTGGTGCCCGGCTCGCCCCAGAAGATCTCGCCGGTGGGGGTGGTGACGGGGGAGCCGTCGGCCTTGACGGACTTGCCGTTGGACTCCATCGTCAACTGCTGCAGGTACGCGGCGAAGCGGGAGAGGTCATTCGAATACGGAAGCACTGCACGGGTTTCCGCGCCGAAGAACGAGCTGTACCACAGGCCGATCAGGCCGAGCAGCACCGGTGCGTTCTCGGCGAGAGGCGTCAACCGGAAGTGCTCGTCGATCCGATGGAAGCCGTCCAGGAATTCGCCGAACGCGTCTTTGCCGACGACGGCCATGACCGACAGACCGATTGCCGAATCGACGGAATAGCGTCCGCCGACCCAGTCCCAGAAGCCGAACATGTTGGCGGTGTCGATGCCGAAATCCGCGACGCGCTCGGCGTTGGTGGACACGGCGACGAAGTGCTTGGCGACGGCGTCTTCACCGAGTGCGTCGACGAGCCAGCGACGGGCCGCGGTCGAGTTGGTCAATGTTTCCAGGGTGGAGAACGTCTTGGACGCGATGATGAACAGCGTCGATGCCGGGTCGAGTCCGTCGAGTGCACCGACCAGATCGGCTGGGTCGACGTTGGAGACGAACTTCGCGGAAATCCCCGCGTCGGCGTAGTGCCGGAGCGCGTTGTAGACCATGACCGGTCCGAGGTCGGATCCGCCGATGCCGATGTTGACGACGGTGGAGATCTTGTCGCCGGTGGCACCGACCCATTCGCCCGAACGCACACGATCGGTGAATTCGCCCATAGCAGTGAGGACTTCGTGCACATCGGCGACGACGTCCTGGCCGTCGACGGTCAACGACGCGTCGGCCGGTAGACGCAACGCGGTGTGCAGAACGGCGCGGTCCTCGGAGGTGTTGATGTGCTCGCCCGAGAACATCGCGTCGCGCTTGCCTTCGACATCGGCGGTGCGGGCGAGCTCGACGAGCAACTCGACGGTTTCGCGAGTGATTCGGTGCTTGCTGTAGTCGATGTGAAGATCGGCGGCGTCGAGGGTGAATGTGTGCGCTCGGTCGGAGTCCTCGGCGAACAGTGTCCGAAGATGAGTATTGGCGATCGTGGAGTGGTGATCGGTCAGCTTCTGCCAGGCATCCGTGCCGGTGATATCGACGCTCATACGAACCAACAGTAATCCCGTGCCGAGTCGCGCGCGCGTCGTTTGTCGTTTGCGTCAGGCCCTGCGGAGGCATCATGGACGGTATGGACCAACGTGCATTGATCGAATCGATTCCGGCAAAACTGTGGATCGGCGGCAAGGCCGTCGACGCAGAGGGAGGCAAGACGTTCGCGGTGAACGATCCGGCGACCGGCAAGCCCCTGACCGAGGTGGCGGACGCATCGCCCGCCGACGCGATGAAGGCGCTCGACGCCGCCGCTGCAGCGCAGAAGAGCTGGGCGGCAACGCCTGCGCGCGAGCGCAGCGAGATTCTGCGAGCGGCCTTCGAGAAGGTCACCGAACGCGCCGACGACATCGCGCTGCTGATGACGCTCGAGATGGGCAAAGCACTCGCCGAGTCCAAGGCCGAAGTGAAATACGGTGCCGAGTTCTTCCGCTGGTTCGCCGAGGAAGCCGTGCGCATCGGCGGGCGCTACACCCCGGCTCCTGCGGGCAACGGTCGAATTCTCGTCACCAAGGCTCCCGTGGGCCCGGTATTGGCGATCACCCCGTGGAACTTCCCGCTCGCGATGGGTACCAGGAAGATCGGGCCTGCTCTGGCCGCCGGCTGCACCATCGTCGTCAAGCCCGCCCGCGAGACCCCGCTGACGATGCTGCTGCTCGCGCAGATCTTCGACGAGGTCGGCTTGCCCGAAGGTGTGCTCTCGGTACTGACGACGTCGAAGTCCGGCGACGTCACCGGACCACTTCTCGAAGACCCACGCCTGCGGAAACTCACGTTCACCGGCTCGACGGGAGTCGGTAAATCGCTCGTCGAGAAATCTGCGACGAGGTTGCTGCGGACGTCGATGGAACTGGGTGGCAATGCCCCGTTCGTAGTGTTCGACGACGCGAACATCGACGACGCGGTGGACGGCGCGATGCTGGCGAAGATGCGCAACGGCGGAGAGGCCTGCACCGCGGCGAACCGGCTGCACGTGCACAACAGCGTTCGCGAGGAGTTCACCAACAAGTTGGTGGCGAAGATGTCCGAGATGAAGCTCGGACCCGGCGTCGACCCCGACACCAAGCTCGGGCCACTGATCAACGCAGATCAGCTCGAAACCGTGCAAGAGCTCGTCGACGATGCAGTGGAGAAGGGAGCGACGGTCGCGCTCGGCGGTACCGCACCGGGCGGAGATGGGTACTTCTACCCGGCGACCGTGCTCACCGACGTGCCAGCCAAGGCCAGGATCCTGAGAGAGGAAGTGTTCGGGCCTGTCGCTCCCATTGTCGGCTTCGACACCGAGCAGGAAGGTATCGACGCAGCGAACGCCACCGAATACGGCCTGGCGTCGTACATCTACACCGAGAACCTGGACCGCGCACTACGGGTGGCCGACGCCATCGACAGCGGAATGGTGGGCGTCAACCGCGGAGTGATCTCGGACGCGGCTGCGCCGTTCGGTGGAGTCAAGGAATCGGGATTCGGCCGTGAGGGCGGATCCGAGGGCATCGAGGAATACCTCGAGACCAAGTACATCGCGTTGAAGTAGAACGTCGGTTGGGCGTGCATCCGCGCGCCCAACCGAGGGGTCTATCAGTGTCCGAGGCGACCGCGACCGAGGCGGAGCAGGAGCATGGCCAACGTGTGGCCTTCCTGACCGAGGCTGCTGAAACGCTCGAGGACCTTCATCTCGCGGCTGTGCACCAGGCGCGGACCACCGGAGGCCATGCGGGTGCGGCCGATGATCTGCGAGACCTCGGAGCGACGCTTGATTGCCGTCAGGATCTCGGCATCGAGGCGGTCGATTTCCTGGCGCAAATCGTTGATCTCGGCCTCGCTGGAAGGCACTGCAATCTCTGAGTCGATCTTCGTCGTCATGGCCATCGTCTCTCCTCGGGTCACATCTTGGATCGCTGCGTCGTCCGTCACCGTTACGCCTTTCGTATTCGGAGCTGCATCGCTCGGCGGCTCGGTTCCCGGCTCGAATTTCCTGCCCGGACCTTCGAGCCCCCGCCTGGAACCAGGGGCGTTGCGTCTATCGACAGGCTCCCGTACGTGTGGCTGAGGAGCGGCCGACCCGACGCAGGCGATGACGTACGGTTTTTTCGATCACCGATCCAGTGTGCCACGGGCCGACCGTCCTGAAAAGTCATCCGTCGAGGCCGGGACCACGCGATGTGGGTTTGTCGGTACGCGCCGGTAACCTGACCTGACGATGAACACATTCCTTCAAGGCCTCGCGTCCCGTAAGAATGCTGCGTCCGACGCGTTGTTGGAAGGGCTCAATCCCCAGCAGCGTGAGGCCGTTGTGCACACCGGATCGCCGCTGCTCATCGTGGCTGGAGCCGGTTCAGGCAAGACAGCGGTGCTGACGCGTCGTATCGCGTATCTGCTCGCCGAGCGCGGGGTGTCCCCAGGTCAGATTCTGGCCATCACGTTCACCAACAAGGCCGCCGCGGAGATGCGCGAGCGAGTCGCCGGTCTGGTGGGACCGCGAGCGAATGCGATGTGGGTATCGACGTTCCACTCGAGTTGTGTGCGAATTCTGCGGGCACAGGCAGCGCTGCTGCCCGGGCTGAACTCGAACTTCTCGATCTACGACGCCGACGACTCGCGCCGATTGCTGACGATGATCTCCAAGGATCTGCAGATCGACACCAAGAAGTTCTCGGCGCGGCTGCTCTCGACGGCGATCTCCAACCTCAAGAACGAACTGATCGGCCCGGACAAGGCCACCGAGGACGCCGACGGCGACCCTGCCGAGCTGCCGCGGCTCGTCGCGAAGGTCTATCGCATCTATCAGCAGCGTCTGCGCGCGGCCAACGCCATGGACTTCGACGACCTCATCGGCGAGACAGTGGGAATTCTGCAGGCCTTCCCGCAGGTGGCCCAGTACTACCGCCGCAGATTCCGGCACGTGCTGGTCGACGAGTATCAAGACACCAACCACGCTCAGTACATGCTCGTGCGAGAGCTGGTGGGCACTCCCGATGCCGACGGAGCGCTCGAGGGCACCGTCGCTCCGGGAGAGCTGTGTGTGGTGGGCGATGCCGATCAGTCCATCTACGCCTTCCGCGGCGCGACCATCCGCAACATCGAGGAATTCGAGCGCGACTACCCCGACGCTCGCACTATCTTGCTCGAGCAGAACTACCGGTCGACGCAGAACATTCTCTCGGCCGCCAATGCCGTGATCTCTCGCAACATCGGTCGCCGCGAGAAGAAGTTGTGGACCGACACCGGCGAGGGCGAGCTGATCGTCGGTTACGTCGCAGACAACGAGCACGACGAGGCGTCGTTCGTGGCCTCGGAGATCGACCGACTCGTCGACGGCGGAGATGTGCGCTTCGACGAGGTAGCGGTGTTCTATCGCACCAACAACTCCTCGCGTGCGCTCGAAGAGATCTTCATTCGACTCGGTCTGCCGTACAAGGTCGTCGGCGGCGTCCGGTTCTACGAGCGCAAGGAAGTACGGGACCTGGTCGCGTATCTGCGGGTGCTGTCCAACGAGGACGACACCGTCAGCATGCGACGCATCCTGAACACCCCGCGCCGAGGTATCGGCGATCGTGCCGAGGCGTGTGTCGCCGTCCACGCGGAGCAACGTGACATCAGCTTCTCGCGCGCCCTGCACGACGCGGCCGCGGGCAAGGTGGCGTTGCTCAACTCGCGGCAGCAGAAGTTGATCGCACAGTTCATGGAATTGCTCGACGAACTGCGCGCCGTACTCACCGCGACCGACGGCGACGGAAACGACATCGCAGATATCGGTGATGTCGTCGAAGCCGTTCTCGACCGCACCGGCTACCGCGCCGAACTCGAAGCCAGCAGTGATCCGCAGGACGGTGCACGCCTGGACAATCTCAACGAACTTGTGAGCGTGGCAAGGGAGTTCACGTCCGAGGCGCGAAACCAGGCCGCGGTGGCGGAGGAAGCGCTCGAGACAGGCGACGACCGAAGCGAGGACGACGGTGGCGTCGACGGGCTGGCCGAACCGGGGTCGCTCGCGGCGTTCCTCGAACGGGTCTCCCTGGTGGCCGATACCGATCAGATTCCCGACTCGGGCACCGGAGTCGTCACATTGATGACGCTGCACACCGCGAAGGGCCTGGAGTTTCCGGTCGTCTTCGTGACCGGCTGGGAGGACGGCCAATTCCCGCACATGCGTGCACTGGGTGACCCCAACGAACTGTCCGAGGAACGACGCCTGGCATACGTGGGCATTACTCGCGCACGGCAGCGGCTCTATCTCACGCGCGCGATCATGCGGTCGGCGTGGGGCCAGCCTATCGCGAACCCGGAATCGCGCTTCCTGCAAGAAGTCCCGCAACACCTGATCGATTGGCGACGTGAGGATCCCGGCACCGGCGGCGGCCGCGCGATCGGCGGTGGGAGATCCGGCAGCTACGGCTCGAACAGTTACGGCTCGGGCGGTGGTTACGGCTCGAACAGCTATGGCTCGGGTGGTTACGGCGGTTCCTCGTCACGCGGCCAGAGCTCGTCGCCCAGCTTCGGTGCCGCCAAGGGGCGCAACTCCAATCTTGTGCTCGCCGTTGGTGATCGAGTCAGTCACGACAAGTACGGCCTGGGTACGGTGCTGGAATCGACCGGTGCCGGGGTCAAAGCGATGGTCCTGATCGACTTCGGCTCGGCCGGCCGCGTCAAGATGATGCTCATCGGTGGCGTCCCGATGACCAAGCTGTAGAAGCCCCGACAACAGAAAGCCGGACCCTGCGAGAGCGGGGTCCGGCTTGTTGTGCAGTAGTGGAAGAGACTCAGTCCATTTCGGGTCCGAGGGAGATTCCTCGGGAGGCGAGCCAGGGGAGCGGGTCGATCTTGACTTCGCCCGGGAGGTGGACCTCGAAGTGCAGGTGCGGTCCGGTGGAGAAGCCGCGGTTGCCCATACGTGCGATCTGATCGCCGGCCATGACATCCTGGCCGACGGTGACGAGCGTGCTGTCGATGTGGCCGTAGACGGTGATCGTGCCGTCGGCGTGCTGCAGTCGAACCCACATGCCGAAGCCTGCGGCCGGACCGGAGTCGATGACCTTGCCGTCGGCGACGGCGTAGATCGGAGTTCCGATGGCGTTGGCAACGTCGACACCGGCGTGGAGAACGCCCCATCGAGTACCGAAGTTGGAGGTATAGGTGCCCTGCGCGGGGAGGGCGAACAGGGGCCGGCGGGCGGCTGCTTCACGTGCAGCACGCTCTTCGCTGAAGCGCTGCCCCTTGGCGAGCAAGTCGTTGAACTGGCTCAGATCGGCCGGTGCCGCGACGCTGAGGATCTGCGGTGCCTGCGACGGTGTTGCGCTCGACGAATCTGCGTCGAGTTCGGCCGTCTGCGGGGCAGTGGTGGCCGCGACTGCGGCGGCGGGTGCTTCACCGGCGGCGAGCGCGTACTCGGAGGTGGCGACCGCGGTGGGCGAGTCGTCGTTGATGACGGCCTGGCCTGCAGCCACGACAGCACCGGCAGCCACGGCGAGTACAGCAGCGCGGCCTTTGAGGGCGGTGGGGGGAAGCGGGATTCGGTGTGCGCCGCCGCGACGGGCCACGGGGGTGGCGTCTGCGGTGGTCGCGAACGTCGTGACGACGGTTGGTGCTTCGTCGGGTGCTACGTAGGCGGTGTCGACGTACTCGGCCTCGGCGTACTGGGCCTCGGCGTATTGGTGCGTGGGGTAGGAGTAAGCGTCGTACGCGCCGTTGTCGTCGGCAGGCTCGTAGCTGTAGACCGTGGTCGCTTCTTCAGCGGCGGGTCGAGAAAACCGGCTGGAGGTGAAGGACGCACGGTGTTGCTGCAAGACCTACAACCTCCGTTATCCGTGACCTGGCCGTTACTGAAAGACTCGGCAGACGGTAACGAAATGATTGCGGGGCGCGCAAGTTAACAGCCCAAACTGAGAGGATATGTGAGATGGCTCACAGGCCGACCAGTGTTTATGTCGTGAGGAGCCACATCCGTAATCGGACACCCGGAGTGCATGAAGCAACAGTAACGGTGTCCACGTCCGTCGAGCCGATACCGTGATCCGAATGCCGACTCCCACCTTCGACGACTCGTCCGCCCGCGGTTCCGAGCGTGCGGAACCGCAACGAATCGAGCCGCTCGATGGGCCGGGCGACAGAGCGGACGATCCGTCACCCACGTCGCGCGTCGCGGTTGCACTCGTCTTCGCTCTGATCGCAGCAGCTGCCGCGGTGGCGGCCCCACTCGTCGGCGTCGTCCGAAGCGTCGACGGTTCGCCGGTGGGAAGCGGCGCCGCGTCGGCCGCGGTTGTTGCCGTCGCTCTTCCGATCCTGGTTGCCGTCGCAGCGGCGGTGGGTGCTGCCACGAGGCGTATGGAGTTCGCCGCGGCACTCCTGGCCGGGTACGGCGCGGTGGCTCTGGGAATCACGCTGCTGGACATCGCTCTGCTGTCGGATCCGATCGACGCGAATCGGCTCGAGCTCTTTCGTCCCCTGAGCGCCGCCATGCTCGACTCCACCATCGGTGCCCAGATTCTGCTCGTCGGTCACGCAGCGTCGGTGCTGGCGGGCGTTGCGGGGTGGTCTGCGGTGCATCGCGCCGGGCTCGGTGACGGGTACGGCCACTCGGTCTATTCCGAGCATGTGGGGCGCGCGTCGGCGGGTCGGGTCGGTTCGTTGCTGGGGGCGTTGCTCGGCGCGTTCGGTGTGCTCGCGGCCGTCGCGGCGTTCTCGTCGCTGTACCGCTCGGAGGACCCGGTGGTGATCGTCACCGCCATCGTGGAATCGCCGGTGTTCGTCGCCGTGGGATCCGGGGTCGTCGGCGTCGCGGCACTCGTGGTGGTTGCGTCGGCGCTGGCCTCGCTGTCGCCGCTGGTGGCCTCGGGCGCGTCCGTCGGAGCCGGACTCGGCGTGCTGGGGTTCGCGGGCGTCGGTCTGCTCGCCGGACTGAGCACTGGCGCTCGGGTGAGCGCCGGGCTCGGGGCCTATCTGGGGACCGCGGCCGGAATCGGATTGCTGGTCTGCGGCGCAGCGCTCGCACCCGTCGCCGCTGCCCGAGACCGGCGCGCGCTGCAGCGCGCGCAGGAACGGGAGGCGGGTGCGCGACGTGCCCGCGGCGTTGCCGGTCCAGGAGCGACCAGATGGCATGCCGCAGCCGGCAGTGCAGGCGTTCTCGCCGGCGCGCTGTTCGTCGTCGGATCGTTGCTGCCGATTCTCGAGACCGACTCGGGCACCGCCGTGCCGCAGATCCTGGCCACCCGGGTGGTGTTGGTCGCCGGCTTCGTGATGATTCTGGGTTCGGTGCCGCTGATGTTCTCCGAATTCGCCTCTGCTGCACGCCCGTTCGTGGCCTTGTTCTGGCTCGGCGCGGTGTCGGCAGCGGCTTCGGTGTTGCAATCGGTCGTGCTCGCCGAGGACGTGGACGGAGTCGACACCGGCATCGGCGCTCTGGCGGTCATCGCGGGCGTCGTCGTAGCGGCAGTGACGGGACTCCTGGCACTGTTCGCCGGATCGGCCGAACGCGACGATGTCGACACATCCGCAGACGTGTCGACGGACGGCGTCGTGCTGGGCGCCGGGTTGCTCGGTGCCGCACTTCTCGCGATCGGCTTGGCGCTGCCGCTGTATCGGGGCAGCGACGTCACCGCGGCAACCGTCACCGAATTTCCGTGGGGTTGGGATACCTGGGGGCAGATGGTGCTCGCCGTCGGCATCGTCGTCGCAGCCCTCGTCGCCGCGCGAGCTCGGGCCGCGCGCGGCACGGTTCTGCTCGCGGCAGCAGCGGTCGCCGGCATCGTTCATCTCGCGTCGTGGCCGCTGACATCTGCGCGTGCAACAGATCCGGTGATGGGGCCCGCCGTTCTGCCGTTGGTGGTGGGAATCGTCGTTCTCGGTGTCGCTGCGGCACTTTCGGCCCGCCGCGCCGATCGGTGACGGCCATTTCATCGCGCCCTCGGCGGTGAGATAGGCCACATAGCATGCATGCGCCCGATGCGCCGTCGGGGCACCTGGATAAAGTCCATGCTCAGACCCGCTCACACCCCTGGAGCGGGCGTCAACGTAGACGAGACGGTGAGCTGATGGATCTCTTCGAATACCAGGCGAAGGAATTGTTCGCCAAGCATGGCGTACCCACCTCCGCCGGTCGTGTCACCGACACGGTCGCCGGAGCAACAGAGATTGCCGAAGAAATCGGCAAGCCAGTAATGGTCAAGGCACAGGTCAAGGTCGGCGGACGCGGCAAGGCCGGCGGAGTCAAGTACTCCAAGGACGTCGCAGCAGCCACCGAGAACGCAGAAGCGATTCTCGGACTCGACATCAAAGGCCACGTCGTCAAGAAGCTTCTCGTTGCAGAAGCCTCCGACATCGCCGAGGAGTACTACATCTCCTTCCTGCTCGATCGCACCAACCGCACCTACCTCGCAATGTGTTCGGTCGAGGGTGGAGTGGAAATCGAGGTGACGGCGGAGGAGAACCCCGACGCACTCGCACGTATCCCGGTCGACGCCGTCAAGGGTGTCGATCTTGCTTTTGCTCGTGAAATCGCCGAAAAGGGCAAGCTTCCCGCCGAGGTGCTCGACGCCGCTGCGGTGACCATCCAGAAGCTGTGGGAGGTCTTCATCAACGAAGACGCTCTCCTGGTCGAGGTCAACCCGCTGGTTCGCACCCCCGACGATCAGATCCTCGCCCTCGACGGCAAGGTCACGCTCGACGCCAACGCTGACTTCCGTCAGCCCGGGCACGCCGAGTTCGAGGACAAGGACGCAGCCGATCCCCTCGAGGCCAAGGCCAAGGAGCACGACCTCAACTACGTCAAGCTCGACGGACAGGTCGGCATCATCGGAAACGGTGCAGGACTGGTCATGTCGACCCTCGACGTAGTCGCATACGCAGGCGAGGCACACGGCGGCGTCAAGCCCGCCAACTTCCTCGACATCGGCGGCGGCGCGTCGGCCGAGGTCATGGCCGCAGGACTCGACGTCATCCTGGGCGACGAGCAGGTCAAGAGTGTGTTCGTCAACGTCTTCGGTGGCATCACCTCCTGTGACGCGGTTGCCAACGGCATCGTCGGCGCGCTGAAGAAGCTGGGCGACGACGCCAACAAGCCGCTGGTCGTCCGTCTCGACGGCAACAAGGTCGAAGAGGGCCGCAAGATTCTCGCCGACGCCGCGCACCCGCTGGTGACGCTCGCCGGAACCATGGACGAGGGCGCCGACAAGGCCGCCGAGCTGGCAGCGAAGTAGAGGAAACAATGTCTATCTTTCTGAACAAGGACAACAAGGTCATCGTCCAGGGCATCACCGGCGGCGAAGGCACCAAGCACACCGCCCTGATGCTCAAGGCCGGCACCCAGGTCGTCGGCGGCGTCAACGCGCGCAAGGCCGGAACCACGGTCAAGCACGTCGACGCTCAGGGCAACGACATCGAATTGCCGGTGTTCGCTTCGGTTTCCGAGGCCATGGAGAAGACCGGAGCCGACGTGTCCATCGCGTTCGTGCCGCCGGCATTCTCCAAGGACGCCATCGTCGAGGCCATCGACGCTGAGATCCCGCTGCTCGTCGTCATCACCGAGGGCATCCCCGTGCAGGACTCCGCGTACGCGTGGGCCTACAACGTGGAGAAGGGCAAGAAGACCCGCATCATCGGCCCGAACTGCCCCGGAATCATCACTCCCGGTGAGGCATTGGTCGGCATCACGCCCGCCAACATCTCGGGAACCGGCCCCATCGGCCTGGTCTCCAAGAGTGGCACGCTGACCTACCAGATGATGTTCGAGCTCCGCGACTTCGGATTCTCGACGGCCATCGGCATCGGCGGCGACCCGGTCATCGGAACCACCCACATCGACGCCATCGAGGCGTTCGAGGCGGACCCCGAGACCAAGATCATCGTCATGATCGGTGAGATCGGCGGCGACGCCGAAGAGCGTGCAGCCGATTACATCAAGGCCAACGTGACCAAGCCGGTCGTCGGCTACGTCGCAGGCTTCACCGCTCCCGAGGGCAAGACCATGGGCCACGCCGGCGCCATCGTCTCCGGCTCGCTGGGAACGGCGCAGGCGAAGAAGGACGCACTCGAGGCCGCAGGCGTCAAGGTCGGCAAGACGCCGTCCGAGACCGCTGCACTCGCGCGCGAAATCCTGGAATCGCTTTCTGTGAAGTAATTTTCACATCGTAAGAAGCCCGCCACCGAATCCGGTGGCGGGCTTTTTCGTGCGCTCGCGCCGCGTGAATAGACCACTGCATACGTCTGGGCGCGGCAATGTGACATTCACGCGGACCGGGCGGCGCTACTGAGTCTCGAACTTGTCCACTCGCCACAGAACGAACACGGTCATCGCGCCGAACAGTGCCGACATCAGGGCGTAGTAGATCGACCCGAATGTTCCGGCTGCCCACGCCATCAAGATTGCGCAGATCAGGAACAGGCCGACTTTGAAGTACTCGAATCTCTTACGCGTCATGTCTCCCTCCCCACTGGACTGACTCTATTGTGCACCGAAAGGGCTGTCCAGCAAGGTAATTCGTTTCCAAAGTCGAGTCAAACGGATATCAATAGCGGAAGTAACAATAAGTTGAGACACTGGGTGCATGTCCGAGTTTCTGCGTCGCCTGCATCGGGAGGGATGGCAGGCAGACCCCGCCGTGCGACCGGTCGGCCGGTTGATGATCGCGGCCATGGTGGTCTCGTGTCTGTATGCACTCGCCTCGGTGGCGCTGGCGAAGTCGCTGGCGGATTTCCAGATGCATCGACAGGGCATGGACGACGGCTCCCTTCCGGCCTCGGCGAAAGCGATCGTCTACGGGGCCTACTCGCTGCGGGTGATCACTGTGGTCAGCCTGATCTTCGGCTACTCGTATCTTGTCCAGCGACTCTCCAGGCGCAGTCCATCCGAACATCGGCTCTTGTTGAGCTGGAGCATCTTCGGAGTGGCCGCCTACTCCTACCTGATCTTCACCCCGAATCTTCCGTGGACCCACGTGGTGCAAGCGATTCAAGTGGTGATCCTGCTGGCGGTGGCACTGCTGCTGTTCACTCCGCGCGTGCGGGCCTATTTCGCGGGCACACCAGTGGACTAGATTGACCCCCGTGCACAACATCTTCACCACCGCCTTCGTGACGGTCCATCGGCTCTACGTCAAGAAGGTCGAACGAAAGGGCCGCACTGCAGCGGAGGTCGACGAGATCATCCGGTGGTTCACTGGATTCGACCAAGCCACCCTCGATCGACATCTCGAGGCCGAGACGACGTTCGAGGACTTCTTCGCGGCAGCGAACCTGAACCCGAACGCGACACTGATCACCGGAGTCGTCTGCGGCATTCGCGTCGAGAATGTCGAGGACCCGCTGATGAAGAAGATCCGGCTGTTGGACAAACTGATCGACGAACTCGCCAAGGGCAAGGCAATGACGAAGATTCTGCGTAGCTGACGATCGGGTTGGAATCACGATGAATCGAACTGTGGTCATTGCTTCGGCGCAGGACTTCACTGTGCGTCATGACAACCACAGAAAACCGTGTTCTCACCAAGGACTGGCCCGACGCTCCCACCACCGCTGCCGGGTGGATTTCTCGCGCCGGTGAGGTAGCGCAGCTTCTCGCCGTCGACGCGGTCGCCCGCGACAAGGGACGTGAGGCTCCCACCGCCGAAGTTCAGTTACTCAAGGACGCCGGTCTCGTCACGCTGCTGGGCCCCGTCGAACATGGCGGTGCAGGGCAGGATTGGCCGACGGCGTACCAGGTGATCCGTACCGTCGCCGCCGCCGACGGATCCATCGGTCAGCTGCTGGGCTATCACCTGTTGTGGTTCTGGGCCGCCCGACTCGTCGGCACACCCGAGCAGATCGAGGCCGTCGAAGCCGACGCAACGAAGAACAAGTGGTTCTTCGGCGGTGCCGTCAATCCTCGGGACAACGACGTTGCCGTCACCGACGAGGGTGACACCATCGTGTTCGACGGTTCCAAGACCTTCTCCACCGGCAGCCGTGTCTCGGACGTGACCGTGCTCGAAGGTGCGCTCGAGGGCAGTACCGATCACGTGTTCGCGATCGTGCCGTCCAACATCGAGGGCCTGTCCTTCCACGACGACTGGGACAACATCGGCCAGCGCCAGACCGAGAGCGGCAGCGTGACCATCGACAAGGTTCGCGTCGACTGGGCCAGCGCAGCAGGATTCGTGGACAAGGCTTTTCAGCCTCGCGTCTACAACACGCTCAACGTCCCGACCATCCAACTGGTGTTCGTCAACTTCTACCTCGGAATCGCGAGGGGTGCTCTCGAGGAGGCGGCGTCGTACACCAAGGACAAGACGCGTGCGTGGCTGCACAGCACGGTGGACAAGGCGGTCGACGAGCCGTACATCATCGACATCTACGGCGACCTGACCGCCAAGCTGTGGGCCGTCGAAGCCCTTGCCGACGCAGTAGCGTTGGAAGGCAAAAAGATTCACGACAATGCCTGGAACGTCACCGCCGAGGAGCGCGGTGATCACGAGGTACGGGTGGCCGCGGTCAAGGCTCGCGCCACCGAGGTGTCGCTCGAGATCACGTCGACGGTGTTCGAGGCCCTCGGTGCGCGTGCGACGGCCAGCAAGTACGGCTTCGACCGCTTCTGGCGCAACGTGCGTACCCACACTCTGCACGATCCGGTCGCGTACAAGCGACGCGAGGTAGGGCGCTGGGTTCTCACCGGCGAGCTGCCCGAGCCCACCTGGTATTCGTAGAACATGTTCGGAGGAGAAGGACTGTGAGCACCGAAAAAATCGCCGGCGCAATCAAATTCGCGTACTGGGTACCCAATGTCTCGGGTGGTCTGGTTACCAGCACCATCGAGCAACGCACCAGCTGGGATTACGAGTACAACAAGAAGCTGGCGCAGACCGCCGAGAACAACGGCTTCGAGTACGCGCTGAGTCAGGTGCGTTACGAGGCCAGCTACGGGGCGGAGTTCCAGCACGAATCCACCAGCTTCTCGCTCGCACTCCTGCTGGCCACCGAGAGGCTCAAAGTCATTGCGGCGGTGCATCCGGGGCTGTGGCAGCCGGCCGTTCTGGCCAAGCTGGGCGCTACCGCGGATCACCTGTCCAACGGCCGCTTCGCGGTGAACGTCGTCAGTGGTTGGTTCAAGGACGAGTTCACCCACCTGGGTGAACCGTGGCTCGAGCACGACGAAAGATACCGTCGCAGCGCCGAATTCCTGCAGGTACTGCGCAAGATCTGGACCGAGGACGACGTCGACTTCCGGGGCGACTTCTATCGTATCCACGATTTCACCCTCAAGCCGAAACCGCTCAACACCCCGGAGCGGCCCAATCCCGAGCTGTTCCAGGGCGGGAATTCTTCTGCGGCGCAGGAGAATGCCGGTCGGTACTCGGATTGGTACTTCAGCAACGGCAAGGATTTCGACGGCGTCACCGAGCAACTCGACAATCTTCGACGCATCGCGCGTGATCATCAGCGCGAGGTCAAGTTCGGCCTTAATGGCTTCATCATTGCCCGCGACACCGAGAAGGAAGCGCGAGACACGCTGCGCGAGATCATCGAGAAGGCGAACAAGCCCGCCGTCGAAGGCTTCAAGGGAGCGGTGCAGCAAGCCGGGAATTCGACGGGTGACAAGAAGGGTATGTGGGCCGACTCGTCGTTCGAGGATCTCGTCCAGTACAACGACGGCTTCAAGACCCAGTTGATCGGGACGCCGGAGCAAGTGGCCGAGCGGATCGTTGCCTACCGGCGCCGCGGCGTCGACCTGATTCTCGGTGGCTTCCTGCACTTCCAGGAGGAGATCGAGTACTTCGGAGCCAAGGTGCTTCCGCTGGTTCGGGAACTCGAGGCCGCCGAAGCCGACGACCAGGAGCTCGTCGGGGCCCGTTGACCTGGAGTGCCTGGATCGGTCGGGTCCGTGCAGTAGCGTGAGTCGAAAGGACCCGACCGACCCTGGGTACGTAACTATCAGGATGAGGAGACGCGATGACCTACTCGCCCGGCGGCCCTGAATCAGGGGGCAGCTCCAACTCTGGTGGCTACGGCGGAGGCGGACCTTCCTACGGTCAGTCCTCCTCGCCGAATCAGCCTCCGTCACCTGCGCAGGGCCACGGTCAGGGTCAGCCGTTCCATCAACCGTCGGTATCCAATCCTTTCGGGCCTCCGGTGCCGGGCACCTCGGCACCCGGCGCGCCCGGGACGTCAGCGCCCGGATCCCCTGCACCCGAACGTAAGTCGCCCGGATCGGGATTGACGAACCTGCCGAGGATTCTCACGTTCGTGGTGCTCGGGCTCGGCATCGTGAACTTCCTGCTCGGTTTGCTCGATCTCGTCACTGCCGAAGTCAGCTCGGCGCAGGAACTGCCGAGCAGCATCCAGACGTCGTTCAGCACCACGTTCTTCGCTTCCGGTGGCAGCGCGGTGTCGGTGGCGCTGCTGCTGGCCGCCGGCCTGATCGCCGGTGCGTCGCTGCTGCAGAAGGATGTCAAGAACCAGGCCGTGGTTGCCGCCTTGGCGATCACCGGATTCCTGGTGCTGGTCTTCCAGTCGTTCAGTCTGCCGAGCGCCGAGGGCAACGAGTTCGCCAGCACCACCAGTTCGCTCGGTATCGGCGCAATCCTGGTGCTGGTCCTCGGCTTCGTACAAGCTGCGGCCGCTGTGGTGGCATTGCTGTTCGACGCGGGCATCGTCAAGGCACCTGCCCCCAAGCCCGCAGGCTACGGCAGTCAGAATCAGCAGGCCGGATACGGACAGCAGAACCCGTACAACGCGCCCACGACATCGTTCGGTGGGCCGTCGCAGCCCCAGAACTACAACAATCCGCCGTCGTACGGACAGGCTCCGGGAGCTCCGTCGACCTACGGTCAGGCTCCGAGCGGACAGTCGTCGGGTCAGCATTCGTACAACCCGGGTGGGCAGCCGTCGTACGGCGGTCCATCTGCGCCCAGTACGTCGCCGCAGGGCGGGTACTCGCCGCCGCCCTACACCGGTCCGAGCACTCCCGCCTCGGGGCAGGCGTACCCACCGAATCAGTATCAGTACGGTCAGCCGTCGGGCTACGGCCAGCCCCCGGTGAAGCCCGAGGAGCCCACATCGGGCGATCAGTCGACGCCCTACGGCGCGCCCACGCAGTCGTTCGGTGCCACGCCCGCCGTGGACGACGAGAAGAAGCACGACTGATTCAGGCATCACATCCCACTTCGCGGCGCGCCTGACCGGCGTGCCGCGAAGTTGATGCGACTCTCGTTGCGATGAGCGATCTATTGAATCGAGACACTCGACGCGCGGCTGCGAGGACTGCCCGGGTCGGCACCGGGCCTACCCCGGACCAGTCGCGCATGCTCGCCGCCGTGGCGTTCAAGACCTCCGGGCTGGTCGTGGTGATCGCCACCACCCTCGTTCTGGTCACTCTCGTCTCGGTGAACAGCGATCTCACCGGAACTCTCGGAGCTATTGCCGGCACGTGGTTCGCCGTGCATCTGGTTCCCCTGACCATCGGCGGGACGTCCCTCGGCGTCGCACCGCTACTGCCCACCCTGATCATCGGCTGGTCCGTCGCTCGTACCGTCCACCGCGCGGTGGATCCGGACACCGAACGCCGCATGGTTCGGTGGGTGTTCGCCGCCTCGTTGGCCGGTCCGCTCGCCGTCACCGCGATCGCCTTGGCTGTTGCCGGGGACGCGTCCACCGTCATCGGCCTGTCGAGCCCCAATGCTCTCGCGGCCTTCTCCTGGGTAGCCGGCGTTCACGCGGCCGCGTCCGGAACCGGGTTGATCCTTGCGCGCTGGGATTCCCTTGTGCTCCGCCGCGGTGTCCCGGAATGGGTTCGTGCCCTCGTCGCACCGCTCGTGCGCGCACTGTCGATCCTCGTCGCAGGTGGCGCGGCCGTGGTGCTGCTCGCTCTGCTCGCCTCCTGGGAAACCGCCGGTGCACTGGTCGAAAGTGGGCGCGACTTCGTCGGCATGCTCGGCCTGACCGCTCTGTCGGTGCTCTACCTCCCCAACGTCCTGATCGGCGCGCTCGCCGTGGCGACCGGGTCCACAGCTGGTTTCGGCGACGCATCGGTGAGTCTCTTCGCGACGACGGGTGGCCCGCTTCCGCCGTTGCCGATCTTGGCCGTCCTTCCAGAAGGCCCTGCACAGACGATCTGGGTCGTCATGCTCGCCGTCCCGATCGGCGCGGGGCTGCTGCTCGGCCGTGACTGCGCCATCCGCAGCGTCGACATCCAGGTCGCTGTGTCCTCGGTGTGGGTGGTGGCAGCTGCAGCCGGAGTACTCGCAGCCCTGTTCGGATACGCCGCAGGTGGAAGCCTCGGCACCTTCGGAACCGTCGAGGTCACCGTCTGGAGCTTTGGACTGTTGACATTTGCCTGGCTGGCCGTCGCGGGCACGATATCCGCGGCCATCGTCGTGTGGCGTCGAGCAGAACCCGAACCCGAACACGACGAACCGGCCTCGGCTGTGGTGCCCGCCGCCGAGGTGGCAATCGAAGCGGCTCCCGCCTCCGAGCCGAAGGACGGTTTGGACGTCGAAGACGTCGTCGAGGCGGAGGTCGTGGACGAACTTCCGGCCGAGCCTGCCCAGGAACCGGTCGCCGAGCCGGCGGTCGATGCCGATACCGACGAGCCGCTGGACGCCGAGATCGTCGCCCCGCCCGGGGACACGGACGGACCTGCCCGGTAGTCGGTGTGTGGGGCGCAGCGACTAGGCTTTCTGCTGGCTCGAACGTTCCCCCTCGATACCTCAGGAGTAGTGCGCTGACTGCCTTGCGTGAGACACCCGCGCGGGTCGTCGTCCTCGCGTCGGGGACCGGCTCGCTGCTGCAGTCGATCATCGCGGCGACAGCGTCCGAGAACTATCCCGCGCGCATCGTCGCCGTCGGAGTCGATCGCGACTGCGAAGCAGCCCGGCGTGCGGACGAAGCCGGGATACCGCACTTTCGGATCGGGCTGCGAGACTATGCCGAGCGTGCCGAGTGGGATGTTGCGCTCACCGATGCCGTCCTGGGTCACGAGCCGGATCTGGTGGTCACCGCCGGCTTCATGAAAATCCTCGGCGAGCGATTTCTCGACGCTTTTGCCGGACGCATCGTCAACACTCACCCCGCGCTCCTGCCGTCGTTTCCGGGTGCGCACGCCGTTCGGGATGCACTCGATCACGGCGTCAAACTGACCGGTTCGACGGTTCATCTGGTCGATTCCGGCGTCGATACCGGGCCGATCCTGGCGCAGGAAGCCGTTCCGGTTCTCGACGACGACGACGAAGCCGCGTTGCACGAACGCATCAAGACTGTCGAGCGACGGTTGCTGGTCGACGTGATCGCAGCCGTGGCCACCACAGGTGTCACCTCCGATGGACGAAAGGCTCAGATAATCCGATGAGTGAACGTAAAACAGTGCGCCGCGCACTGGTCAGCGTCTACGACAAGACCGGACTGATCGAACTGGCGACGGGCTTGCACGGCGCGGGCGTCGCTCTGGTGTCCACCGGATCGACGGCGAGCAAGATCGCCGACGCCGGAATCCCAGTGACCAAGGTCGAGGACCTCACCGGATTCCCCGAGACCCTCGAGGGACGCGTCAAGACGCTGCATCCCCGGGTACATGCCGGAGTGCTCGCCGATACCCGTAAGCCCGAGCATCTTTCGCAGCTGGAAGAGCTGGGCATCGAGGCATTCGAGCTCGTTGTGGTGAACCTGTATCCGTTCACCGAGACCGTCGCCAGTGGTGCGACGCCCGACGAATGTGTCGAGCAGATCGACATCGGCGGACCCTCGATGGTGCGCGCCGCGGCCAAGAACCACCCGTCGGTTGCCGTGGTTGTCGACCCCAACCGCTACGAGGACGTGCTGACTGCCGTCGCAGGTGGCGGATTCACCCTCGCCGAGCGGACTTCGCTTGCAGCGCAGGCATTTCAGCACACCGCTGCCTACGACGTCGCGGTGGCGTCGTGGATGAGCAACGTGCTGGTCGAGTCCGAGTCTTCGTTCCCCGAATGGATCGGCGGAACCTGGGACCGCGCGGCCGTGCTTCGCTACGGCGAGAACCCGCACCAAGCTGCCGCGCTGTACGTCGACCCTGCGGGCTCCGGCATCGCGCAGGCGGAGCAGCTGCACGGTAAAGAGATGTCCTACAACAATTTCACCGATTCCGACGCGGCGTGGCGGGCGGCCTTCGATCATGCCGAGCCCACTGTCGCGATCATCAAGCACGCCAACCCGTGTGGCATCGCCGTCGGCAAGGACATCGCGGAGGCGCACCGCAAGGCGCACGCCTGCGACCCGGTGAGTGCCTACGGCGGCGTCATCGCAGCCAACCGTGAGATCACCGTCGAGATGGCCGAGCAGGTGGCCGAAATCTTTACCGAGGTCATCATCGCGCCGGCTTACGCCGACGGTGCCCTCGGAGTGTTGCAGCGCAAGAAGAACATTCGCGTCCTGTTGGCGGAGGCGCCGCCCACCTCCGGCGTCGAGCTCAAGCCGATTTCCGGCGGCACATTGCTGCAGGAGCGCGACGTACTCGATGCAGACGGCGACAATCCGGCCAACTGGACTCTCGCGGCCGGCGAACCCGCCGACGAGCAGACGTTGAAGGATCTCGAATTCGCTTGGCGCGCAGGAAGAGCCGTCAAGTCCAACGCGATTCTGCTGGCTCACGACGGTGCGTCGGTGGGCGTAGGAATGGGCCAGGTCAACCGCGTCGACGCCGCCCACCTCGCTGTGCAGCGGGCAGGGGATCGCGCCGCCGGTTCGGTCGCGTCCTCCGATGCCTTCTTCCCGTTCCCCGACGGCCTGCAGGTTCTGATGAGCGCAGGCGTCAAAGCTGTTGTACAGCCCGGTGGTTCGGTTCGCGACAACGAAGTGATCGCTGCCGCACAGGACGCAGGCGTGACGCTGTACCTGACGGGTTCGCGGCACTTCGCTCACTGAGCGACCCCGCCGAGATCGAAGTTATGGATGGATTTCCGGCGAAATCCGTCCCTAACTTCGAGCTCGACTAGACCTTTGCCCCTGCGGCGCGCAATTTGTCGCGAACCCGCGCTGCAACGCCCCACGGGTCGGTGCGCAGTTGCAGTGCGCTCACCCTGATCACGGTCCAGCCGAGTGCTTCGAGTAAGTGTTGACGCTCGATGTCCCAGGCTCGCTGCCTTTCGTCGGACCAGTGCTGCTCGCCGTCGTACTCCACCGCCACCTTCCAGCGTGCCCATCCGATGTCGATGCGTGCGAACACTCTGCCGTCCGATCCCACCACCTCTATCTGGGTTTGCGGTCGAGGCAGGCCGGCGGCCATCAGTGCCAGTCTGGTGCGTGTCTCCTGCGGTGATTCGGCACCGGCGTCGACGACGTCGAGGACTTCCCTCAACTGGACGACCCCGCGCGCTCCACCATGACGCTCGGCAAGCCGGGTGATGTCCGAGATGCCCACCCCGGTCGCACGGCACAGTGCGTCGAGCCTTGCCACCGCAGTGCCGAACGGTCTGCGGCGGCCGAGGTCGTACGCGGTGCGTGCCGCCGTTGTGACTACCAGACCGTCGACGATCTCGATTTCTTGCGCTGCCAGCTCGTCGAAGCCGATCCGAAGTCCTGCCAACTTCTGTCGATGTTCCGTCCAGATGAGTTCGGCATCCTGGTCTGCCGAGATCCAGTCCGATCCGTGGATTGCCGCGGCACTGACGCCGGAGACCACTGCCTTGCCTCGGGAGTACAACCACGCCGCCCTTGCCTTGGTCGTCGCATCCAGTTCGCAACCCGGGTCGATGTAGACGTCACGATAGATGCGACGGAAGCGATGTCGTAGGTCTTGGCGGGTGACCAATCCGTTGGCGATTGCCTCGGATCCGACGAACGGTGCGCTGTCCATCCACGCACAGTGGCATCGGATTCACGCGAAAAGTGGGTCGTGCGCTGGCTGTGGATGAACAAAATAGTTGTCCACAGTTATGTGCCTGTGATTGATCTGGGGCCCAGGTGTGCATCGACCGCCGAACTCGAAGTTATGGACGGAATTTGCCCGAATTTTGTCCATAACTTCGAGTTCGGCGGGAGCGGTCTTCCACTCTCGATGGCAGCAATTGCCAAACGCTCGTAGCGTGGAGAAGTGACCTCTACCAAACCTGGCATCTCCACTCTCGGCGAACTCAAGGCATCCGGACATCGGCAGCGGTCGATCAAGGAAGAGTTGCGAGAGAATCTTCTGAAGGCATTGCGCGACGGCGAGGATCCGTGGCCGGGGATCGTGGGATTCGGCTCGACGGTGTTGCCGCAGTTCGAGCGCGCGATTCTGGCCGGTCATGACGTGGTACTGCTCGGCGAGCGTGGTCAGGGCAAGACGCGCCTGTTGCGCACCCTGAATCTGTTGCTCGACGAGTGGGTGCCGGTGATCGCCGGAGCCGAACTCGGTGAGCATCCCTACGAACCGATCACGCCGGCCAGTATTCGCAAAGCCGGAGAACTCGGCGACGACCTTCCCATCGAGTGGCGGCACCGCAGCGAGCGATACGCGGAGAAGCTCGCCACTCCGGATACGTCGGTGGCCGACCTCGTCGGTGACGTCGATCCGGTCAAGGTGGCCGAGGGTCGCAGCCTCGGCGATCCGGAGACCATTCACTTCGGGCTCGTTCCGCGCAGCCATCGCGGCATCGTGGCAATCAACGAGCTTCCGGACCTCGCCGAGCGCATCCAGGTCTCGCTGCTCAACGTCATGGAGGAGCGTGACATTCAGGTTCGTGGCTACACCCTGCGTTTGCCACTCGACGTCATGCTGGTGGCGAGCGCGAACCCGGAGGACTACACCAATCGCGGACGCATCATCACCCCGCTCAAGGACCGCTTCGGTGCCGAGATCAGGACGCACTACCCCCTGGAACTGGACGATGAAGTAGCCGTCATCGAACAGGAAGCGGATCTTCAGGCCGCCGTCCCGACCTACCTCCTCGAGGTGCTCGCTCGCTTCACTCGACTGCTGCGGGAGTCGCCGTCGGTGGACCAGCGCTCCGGCGTCTCCGCTCGATTTGCGATCGCAGCTGCCGAAACCATCGCTGCCGCAGCCGTTCACCGGGCCGCGATACTCGGCGAGGCCGAGCCCGTGGCCCGGCCGGTCGATCTCGGCACCATCATCGAGGTGCTGCGCGGCAAGGTCGAGTTCGAGTCGGGTGAGGAAGGACGCGAAATCGAGGTACTCGAGCACATGCTGCGCCGCGCGACCGCCGATACCGTCCGGGCACATCTCGGCGGCATCAACCTCGCTGCGCTGGTGACGGCAGTCGAGACCGGCGAGCCGATCGTCACCGGCGACCGGATCACCGCCAAAGCTCTGCTCGACGAGCTACCTGACGTCGAGGTCATCGGCGATATCCACGAGCGGCTGAACGCGACCTCGGACGGCGAGAAAGCAGCCGCGGTCGAACTCGCACTCGAAGGTCTCTACCTCGCACGTCGGATCTCCAAGGATCCCGACGACGACGGTCAGACGGTGTACAGCTGATGCGACGCTCGCGATACGGGCGGTATCACGACGGGCCGGATCCCCTTGCACCACCGGTGGATCTGCGCGAGGCGCTCGACGCCATAGGCGAGGATGTACTCGAGGGGGCGTCGCCGCGTCGGGCATTGCAGGAGATGCTGCGGCGTGGGACGAAGAACCTGCGTGGGCTCGACGACCTGGCCGCTCAGGCGGCCAAGCGTCGTCGAGACCTCTTGAAGAAGAACAACCTCGACGGCACTCTGGAAGAAGTGCGTGAGCTGCTGGACAAGGCGGTGCTCGAGGAGCGCAAGGCCTTGGCGCGTGCGCTCGATGACGACGCTCGGTTCCAGGAGATGCAGATCGGCGACCTCTCACCGTCCACTGCCCAAGCAGTGCAGGAGCTTTCGGACTACGACTGGCGCTCGTCGGAGGGTCGCGAGAACTACGAGAAGATCAAGGACCTGCTCGGACGCGAAATGCTCGATCAGCGTTTCGCCGGCATGAAGCAGGCCCTCGAAGGTGCCACCGACGAGGACCGTCAGGCCATCAGCGAGATGCTGAAGGACCTCAACGAATTGCTCGACGCCCACAACAAGGGTGAGGACACCGACGAGCAGTTCGACCAGTTCATGAACAAGCACGGTCAGCACTTCCCGGAGAACCCGAAGAACGTCGACGAGTTGTTGGATTCGCTCGCGCAGCGGGCCGCAGCGGCGCAGCGGCTGCGTAACTCGTTGACTCCCGAGCAGCGGGCCGAGTTGGATGCATTGGCGCAGCAGGCTTTCGGTGACTCGAACCTGCTGAACCAGCTCGATCAACTCGATCAGAACCTGCAGCAGGCCAGGCCCGGTGAGGACTGGGACGGCTCGCAGAACTTCCGCGGCGAGAACGGAATGGGTCTGGGCGATGGTACCGGTGCGCTCCAGGACATCGCGGACCTGGAGAACCTGGGTAATCAGCTCTCGCAGCAGTACAACGGTGCTGCACTGGACGACATCGACGCGGACGCTCTGCTGAAGCAACTCGGGCCCGAGGCGGCGGCCGATGCGCGGATGCTCTCCGAGCTCGAAAAGGCGCTGCAGCAGCAGGGTTTCATGGACAAGGGTGCCGACGGCCAATGGCGACTGTCACCCAAGGCCATGCGTCAGCTGGGGCAGTCCGCGCTGAAGGATGTCGCGGGAAAACTGTCTCGACGTGGCGGCGAGCGGGACACTCGCAAGGCGGGTGCGATGGGCGAGCCCACGGGAGCGTCGCGGGCGTGGGAGTTCGGCGATACCGAACCGTGGGACGTGACGCGCACCGTCAACAATGCGGTACTGCGTTCAGCGGCAACAGGATCAAGCTTTCCGGTGCAGCTGCAGGTGACCGATGTGGAGATCAGCGAGACCGAGACTCGAACCCAGGCCGCGGTTGCATTGCTGGTCGACACGTCGTTCTCGATGGTGATGGACGGCCGCTGGGTGCCGATGAAGCGCACTGCACTGGCTCTCAATCATCTGGTCAGCACTCGATTCCGCGGGGACGATCTGCAGTTGATCGGATTCGGCAGGCACGCACAGACATTGACGGCGTCGGAGCTGGCGGGGTTGGACGGTGCCTACGATCAGGGCACGAATCTGCACCACGCACTGATGCTGGCAGTGCGTCATCTGCGGCGTCATCCCAACGCGCAGCCAGTGGTGTTGATCGTCACGGACGGTGAGCCGACTGCGCATCTCGAGCCGGACGGCCATGCGTATTTCGACTACCCGCCGTCGTCGAAGACTCTGGGACTGACCGTGCGGGAACTCGATACCGTCGCGAAACTCGGTGCGCAGGTGACGATCTTCCGGCTCGGCGACGATCCCGGCCTGGCCAGAGTCGTCGACAAGATGGCCGAACGGGTGGGTGGACGTGTCATCGCGCCGGATCTGGACGGGCTGGGTGCTGCGGTGGTGAGCGACTACCTCAAGCGTCGGCGGTCCTAGCTCACTTGTCGGGAGCCTTGATGTCTACGCTGACGCCGCCCCAGAACGCAAAGCCGGTGACGATGACGCGCGGTGCACCGGGGTGGGCCGCGCTGACGTGCTCGAAACCGCCCATGATGCCCATGCCACGTACTTCCACGCTCACCCCGGGCGGCACGGTGACCTCGATGCCGCCCATGATGGCCACACAGTTGATGGTGGTGTCCGGTGCGGAGAACGAGGCCCGTCGTAGGTCGAGTTCGATTCCGCCCCAGAAGGCGACAGCGTCGATGCGCGAGGCGGCTGTCCACTCACCTTTGCGCACGGCACCACTCATGATGGCGATCACGCGGTCGTTCGAGGAACCACCCGACGGTGCAGACGCGGGAGGCGGAGACAGTGCCAGGTCGCCGGTCAGCAGATCGAGTTCGCCGTAGGTTTTGGCCTGGTACACCGCGGCAGTGCGCTCGTCGTACTCGCTCACGGTGAGCTGGCCGTTCGCGAAAGCATCACTGAGCAACTGTGCGACCAGGTTCCTGTCGGCGTCGGCCGCGCGTACCTGGCTTCGATCTCGGTCGGGGAGTTGATCGCTCACCGCTCGGACCCTACCTGCGTAGCGGTCAGGCCGCATTCAAGATTGAGCGGCTACCGAGAGGCGATGCCAACGTCATCTGCATGGTGGCGTAGACGGCAACCATGATGCAGGACTTGTCGGCGGCGTCGGGTCTGGTGCCGGTACGCAGCTCGACGGTGACCGTCGCGTCGGTCTCGGTCACCGTGGCGTCGGCCCCGTAGCACTCCGGAGTTCCGGTCACGAAGTGCACGGCGATGGTGTTGGGGGAAACCTGGCTCCACGACTCGAACGGAGTGGTGGTGGCTCGGATCAGATCAGGAGTCGGCTCGAACATGGTGCCGACGTCGCCGACGGGAACCTCGTGTGGAACCGGAGGGGCGCTCGGCTGCTGGATGTGGCCGACGGGAGTGGTGGAACCGACCGTGGGCGTTGTGTCCTCGTCGCCACCGGAGACCGTACTGCAGCCCGCCAGCAGCAGGCACAACATGACACCTGCAGCGAGAAACCTCATGCTTCCAAACTAGCGCCGTGAGCTGAGGAGAACCTTTGTGTTCGGCTCACGCGAGGAACACCGTCACGAGTGCGATGACGGGTATCGAGACGAGCGTGGTCACGAACGCAGTGTCACGGGCGAGTACCACTCCGCGCTGGTAGCGGCTGGCGAATACGAACACGTTCTGTGCGGTGGGCAGTGCCGAAACGACGACGATGGCGAACAGGTCGTGACCGTCCAGACCGAAGACGAACCGGGCCATCAGGTATCCGAGCAGTGGCTGCAGCGCCATTTTGAACACCGTCGCCAGGGCGACGTCCCGCCGCGGACTGATGCCCTTCTGCAGCACGCGGGCACCGTAGAGGGACAGACCGAAGGCAAGCAAGGCACCGGGTACGGAAGCATTTCCGACGAGTTGGAACGGCTGCATCAACGCCTCGGGCAGCTCGAATCCCGTGATCGACAGAACGAGTCCCGCGGCTCCGGCCAGCACGATCGGGTTTCGGAACGGCGTTGTGACGGTCTTGAACAGCGAGACCTCGTCGATCTTGGTGGAGATGTCGAGGATGGTCACGGCGATCGGGGTGTAGATCATGATCTGGAAGAGCAGCAGGGGAGCGACGAAGTTGGCGTCGCCCAGTACGAACACGGCGATCGGGATGCCCAGGTTGGCGGCGTTGACGTACGAACTCGCCAGCGCACCTACGGTCGCGTCGGGCACGGCCCGTTTCAGCGCGAGCTTCGCTATGACGAAATAGATTGCTCCGACGAGCAGTGCCGTGGAGCCGGCGACGGCCAACACGGGCGAGAGGATGACCGACAGGTCCGAGTTCGCCAGTGTGACGAACAGCAGTGACGGTGTCGCGACGAAGAACACGAGTCGACTGAGGACGAATTGGCCGTGCTCGCCGAGCACTTTCAGGTGGGCGAGCAGGTAACCCAGTGCGATGACGACGAAGATGACGGTGAAGCCCTCGAGAACGCCGGACATCGTCGAAGTGCTCATCTCTTGCTAGGGAACGACAGAAAGGCCACGTAGCCGGATGGCTACGTGGCCTTTCTCGAAAGCTGATTCAGCGGCTGGTGAACGGCAGCAATGCCATTTCACGAGCGTTCTTCACTGCGACAGCGACCTGGCGCTGCTGCTGCGGGGTGAGCCCGGTGACCCGACGGCTGCGGATCTTGCCGCGGTCGGAAATGAACTGACGAAGAAGGTTGATGTCCTTGTAGTCCACCGTGGTGACCTTGGCGGCGTTCAACGGGTTCTTCTTCGGTCGACGACCCGCCTCTGCGCGGACCTTCTTCGACGGTGCTCTCTTGACTGCCATCTCTACCTTTTCCCTTACCAGCTCGACTTGTGGACGCCTGGCAGCTCCCCACGGTGTGCCATCTCGCGCATTTTCACGCGGGACAGCCCGAATTTCCGAAGGTAACCGCGCGGACGTCCATCCGCAGCGTCACGATTGCGCAATCGTACCGGACTCGAATCGCGTGGCAGACGCTGCAGTGCTGCTTGGGCCTGCACGCGCTCGGAATCGCTGCTCGAGGGCTTGCGAATGGTCTCCTTGAGCTCTGCGCGACGCGTTGCCCAGCGGGCGACGATGACCTTGCGCTGCTCGTTCTTCTCAATCTTCGACTTCTTTGCCATGGCTAACGCTCTTCCCGAAAATCGACGTGCTTGCGGACGACCGGGTCGTACTTCTTCATCACCAATCGGTCGGGGTCGTTGCGACGGTTCTTGCGAGTGACGTAGGTGTAGCCGGTACCGGCAGTCGATTTGAGTTTGACGATCGGCCGGACGTCGGTGCTCTTGCCCATCAGACCTTCTCCCCGCGTGCGCGGATCTTGGCGACCACGGCGTCGATGCCATCGCGGTCGATGGTCTTGATCCCCTTGGCCGAGAGCGTGAGGGTGACGCGACGGCCGAGGCTCGGCGCGTAGTACGTCTTGCGCTGGATATTGGGGTCCCACCTGCGGCTGGTGCGCACGTGGGAGTGCGAGACCGATTTTCCGAATCCCGGGGTGCGGCCGGTGACTTGGCAGTGCGCTGACATGAGCACTCCTTTTCTTGCCGTTATGACAATCGTTTTCGACAAAGCGTGTTCTCGAATGTAGCGTGCATCCACAGGTAATGACAATCGTTGTCGAAAAGAAGGGTGCTCGTGAACAACTCACCGGACGATCGAACCCCGATGGTCCTCGTCTCCGGCTGGACCGGAGCCATGGACGCAGTGGTGACGTCGCTGCTCGCGCCCGGGACCGTTGCGGTCCGCCACGATCTGAGCCGAGTCACCGAAGGAGTGGTGCGGCGCACGCTCTGTGTACTGGGCGAGAATCCCCGCGAGACCATCCTGGAACTGGCGCACGGCTGTGTGTCCTGCACACTCCGCGAGGACCTGCTGCCGCTGCTGCGTGCACTGTCGACCCGCAGCAGTGTCGATCGCATCGTGCTCGCGATGGACCCCGCACTCGAACCCGAGGCATTGTGCTGGGCTGTCGAGAACGTCGTCGTGGCGGGCATCGTCGGGCAAATCGACGGTCCGGCCTCGCGTGACGTCCGCGTCGAAGCAGTGATCGACTGCCTCGACGCCGCAACCTGGTTGGCCGACGCCACCGGCGACGACGCGATGGCCGATCGAGGCGTCGTCGCCAGTGGTGACGACGATCGAACGGTCGCGCAGTTGGTCGTCGGCCAGGTCGATTACGCCGACGCCCTTGTCGTCACCGCCGGTCCCGAGGTCGACGCGTGGGAACGTGCTCGGCTTGCCGCTGTCCTCGCGCGGTTGGCACCGAACGCACCTGTTGTCTGGGTCGCCCAGGACGCAATGGTCGACGCCCCGGCGCTTCTCGCCTCTGTGCCCGCGGACGCCCGGCGCGGTGCGATCACCGATGCCCACTCGCCGCTGCTGCGGGGTCAGCCCCCGCTGACCGTCGACTGCGGCGTCGCACTTGTCGAGTTCACCGCAACCCGGCCGTTTCATCCGGAGCGATTGCACGAGGCCATCGACGTGCTGCTCGACGGCGTTGTCACTGCCCGCGGACGGGCCTGGGTTGCCACACAGCCCGACGAGGCGCTCTGGATCGAATCGGCCGGCGGCGGATTGCGGGTTGCGAGCGCCGGAAAGTGGCTCGCCGCAATGACTCCGGAGCAGCAGGATCGCATCGACACCACTCGACGGGCGATGGCGGCACTGCGGTGGGACGACGAGTTCGGCGATCGCGATACCTCGCTGGTGATCCTCGTTCACGAGGCCGATCCCACCGAGATCGACCGAACGCTCCAGTGGGCCTTGGTCTCCGATGACGAGATGATCGACCCCACTGTGTGGTCCACCTGGACCGACCCGTTCGGTCAGTGGCACGAAGACCCCTGCGAGAGCAGCGAATCCCCGTACGCAGAACAATCACGAGAGGCAACAGAATGAAACCAGGCATTCATCCCGACTACCACCCGGTCGTGTTTCAGGACTCGAGCACCGGAAACAAGTTCCTCACCAGATCCACCCTCACGTCTGCGCGCGAGACCGAGTGGGAGGACGGCAACACCTACCCGCTGGTCGTCGTCGACGTCTCGTCCGAATCGCACCCCTTCTGGACCGGAGCCGCACGCGTGATGGATACCCAGGGACGCGTCGAGAAGTTCGAGAAGCGATACGGCCGCCGAAGCCGAAAGGACGTCTAGTCATGGCTGTTCCGAAGAGAAAGATGTCGCGCTCGAACACCCGAAGCAGGCGAGCGCAGTGGAAGGCCGTCGCCCCGGATCTGGTGACGGTGCGCGTGGGTGGCCAGGAGTTTCGAGTGCCGCGCAGACTGATCAAAGCAGTGCAGTCCGGGGTGTACGACCCGAGTTGATCTCCGACGGGTCTATCTTGACGATCATGAACGATGGACCCAGTTCGCGAGATGTGAAGCGATGGCGGCAGTATCTCGCCGACGAGCGGGCCGAGGCCGCCGTATATCGCGATCTGGCAGGCCGACGCACCGGCGAGGAGCGAGAGATACTGCTCGAACTCGCCGATGCGGAAGGCCGCCACGAGCAGCATTGGCGAAATCTGCTGGGTGAGCGGGTCGGCATGCCGCTGAAAGGCGACATTCGCACTCGAATCCTCGGTGTCCTGGCGCGTCGCTTCGGTTCGGTGTTCGTACTCGCGTTGGCGCAACGAGCCGAGACTCGCTCGCCGTACGCCACGGACGCCGATGCAACGGAGGCGATGACTGCCGACGAGCAGATCCACGCCGAGGTCATCAGAGCGCTCGCCGCGCGCGGTCGCAATCGGCTGTCCGGCACGTTCAGGGCCGCAGTGTTCGGTGCCAACGACGGGCTGGTGAGCAACCTCGCGCTCGTGCTCGGCATCAGCGGCTCCGGAGTGTCCAATCACATCGTGCTGGTCACCGGACTGGCCGGATTGCTCGCCGGTGCGCTGTCGATGGGTGCGGGCGAATACGTCTCCGTCCGTTCACAACGCGAGTTGCTCGAAGCGTCGTCCCCGGACAGTGCGGCGCGCGATGCCGTCCAACATCTCGACGTCGACGCCAACGAACTGGCGCTGGTGTACCGGGCCCGGGGAATGACACACGAGGAGGCCGACGCCAAAGCGTCGGAAGTGTTGCGGCTGTTGCCCACCGACGACGAGATGGCACCCGACGTCGACGAGCACGAGTCCATCGGAACAGGACTCGGAGCGGCGGGAGCCAGCTTCTGCTTCTTCGCCTCGGGAGCGGTGATCCCGGTGTTGCCGTACCTGTTCGGTCTCGAAGGCTATGTGGCCCTTGCCGTTGCGGCCGTCCTCGTCGGAATTGCGCTGATCTGCACCGGCCTGGTGGTTGGCCTCCTCAGCGGTGGCCCGCCCGTCAAACGTGCACTGCGCCAGCTGGCCATCGGCTACGGCGCGGCTGGGGCAACGTATTTGCTGGGACTCGCATTCGGTGGGGGAGTGTAGGGACCGTCGTCTTGGGCAGGCTTGCACACTACTGGGCCCCATCGACGGGATCCCGCTCGAGCACGGCACGTCCGTGCACGCAGTCCCGCTTAGTCATCCCGCTCAAATGGACAGGGACCGCGTATCTGCACGCGGTCCCTGTCTCGCTGTCAGCTATCCGAATTGGGGCTTGGGCGGATCCTGACTTCCGTCGTCTATCTGTCCTCTTCTGGCGGACTGGCCGATTCCTTCCGGTTCGTCAAGGGAGAAGCGTGACCGGATTGCAGTGGACGCTGACCCAGGAATTGTCAGCTGCCAGCTGAGTCCTGCACCGTTGTCGAGGTTCGAAGCCACAGTCGTGTTGTCGAACATAATTCCCGATCTGATTGTCGACCAGATAGTTCCGTAGTAACCTTCCTGCCTGCTTGCTGTCCGTGGCCATGAAAAAGTACCCACTGGTGGCCAGGTCGAGGTCCCCACTGGTGGCCAACTGAAAGTCCCCACCCCGTGTTCGTCGTGTCGATCAGG
>NZ_NPFM01000018.1:0-123006 GCF_002258645.1 Rhodococcus sp. 15-649-2-2 | reverse complement strand
CGACACCCCGAGAGGTTCCGCCGCCGCCCGTGCACACCACAACCGCCCGCAACCGTCGGAATCAACAACAACCGACTCCAGACAGCTTGACATTGAGCGTGCGCGCGAAATAGACACCGAAACGGTGGCGAATCCGCGCGCATACGACGAATGCGCGCGCGTTTGCGGCGGACCCCAACCCGGCCGCACTCCCACGCCCCCAGCACACAAAAAAACTCCCCACCCGACGGATCGGGTGAGGAGTTCTTGGCGGTGGCGGAGGGATTTGAACCCTCGGAGGGGGTGAACCCTCACACGCTTTCGAGGCGTGCTCCTTAGGCCGCTCGGACACGCCACCGCAGAAGACTGTACCGGAATGACGGCCTGAGGCTAAATCGCCTGCTCAGCACATAAAACTAGTTGCCGGTGAGCTTGTCCTTGATGTTCGACGCTGCGTCCTTGACCTTCTCGACGCCGTCCTTCACTGCGGCCGACGTCTGATCGCCCTTGCCCTCTGCTTCGAGGTCCTTGTCTCCGGTGGCCGAACCTGCGGCTTCTTTCGCCTTGCCGCCGAGGTCTTCGGTCTTGTTCGAGATCTTGTCGCCGAGTCCCATGAATGTCTCCTTCGCAAGTTCGGAGCGCAGCGTTGCGCTCTGCCCTCCACCCTCCACAAAATTGGACATCGGGGCCACCGTGTGACGAGATCGTTATCTCTGGCGAGCGAAGAACCTGGTCAACACTTCGGCGCATTCGGCTTCGAGTACCCCGCCGCGAACCTGAGGGCGATGAGTGAGTCGACGATCCCGCACGACGTCCCACAGCGAGCCGACGGCTCCGGTTTTGGGTTCCCACGCGCCGAACACCACAGCGCCGACGCGGGCCAATACCAGCGCCCCCGCGCACATCGTGCAGGGTTCCAGCGTGACGGCCAGGGTGCAGCCCTCGAGTCGCCAACCGTCACCGTGCACCGCCGCTGCTCGACGCAACGCGATCACTTCCGCGTGTCCGGTGGGGTCGCCCGACGCCTCCCGCGCATTGCAGGCCCGGGCGATCTCGCGTCCCGAGGCGTCGAACACGACGGCTCCGACGGGTACATCGGCATCCGATGCCTCGGCCGCGGCCGAGAGCGCTGCGCGGATCATGTCCGCGTCGGACACCACCATCGGTCAGCGTCGCAGCTTGTTCACCGCTGCGGCGAACTCGTCCTCGAAGCCCAGACGTTCGGCGATGGACTGCAATTGCTCGTCGGGGTAGTCGTCGGTCTCGGCGACGATGATGCCCAGCACGGCCTCGGGTAGTCCGAGGTCGGCGAGCAGGGCGAGGTCGCCTTCCTCGTACGGTTCGATGTCGTCGAGCTCGTCGGGGTCGACGTCGGGGATCTCGATGTTCAACGCATCGAGAACGTCCGCAGCAATTTCGTAGTCCACTGCGGCGACCGCGTCGGACAGCAGCAGGCGCGTGCCGTTCGGTGCCGGACGCAGGATCACGAAGAATTCCTCGTCCACGTCGAGCAGCCCGAACACGGCACCCGAGCTGCGAAGTTCACGCAATTCGGTCTCTGCCGCCGACAGGCTGGTCAGTGCATCGTCGGACAGCGGCGTCACGGTCCACTTGCCGTCCTCTCGGACAACTGCAACGCCGAATCCCTCGAGGTCGTCGTACTCCGATGCGGATGCGCGATTGTCTTTCGCGCGCTGTGCGGCCATGCGCGCAACGGTAGTCCGGTATGGGTCGGTATTCGAAGTCCACCTCCCATCGACAGCACCCACCTGTGCCAATCTGATCGGGTGACTTCTTCCTCGGTGTGCGTTCTCGGTCTAGGACTGATCGGTGGATCGATTCTGCGCGCAGCACACGGTGCCGGCCGTCAGGCGTGGGGATGGAACCGATCGGCCGACGCGATCGCCGGTGCTACAGCCGACGGATACGACGTCGGTACCGACCTGACAGCTGCTTTGACCAGGGCATCCTCCGAGGATGCGCTGATCGTCATCGCCGTTCCGATGCCCGCTGTCGATTCCATTCTGGCCGCCGTCGCCGAGCACGCACCCTCGGCTCCGCTGACCGATGTGGTCAGCGTCAAGGCCGAGGTCGCTGCCGCTGTGACTGCTCGCGGACTGCAGGCGCGCTATGTCGGCGGGCATCCGATGGCGGGCACCAATCATTCGGGCTGGTCTGCCACCGACCCCACGCTGTTCGCCGACGCGGTGTGGGTGGTGTCCACCGACGCCGGAGTCGACGCGGACGTGTGGGTCCGCGTGGCCCGGCTCGCCCTGGACTGCGGTTCGGTGGTGGTGCCGGCCGAGAGCGTCGAGCACGATCGCGCCGTGGCCCGGATCTCCCACCTACCGCATCTGCTGGCCGAGGCACTGGCGATCGTCGGAGCGGCCGGCGGACCGTTGGCGTTGGGCCTGGCTGCGGGCTCGTTTCGCGACGGGACGCGGGTGGCGTCGTCGTCACCGAATCTCGTCCGGGCGATGACCGAGGGCAACGCAGCCGCGCTACGGACTGCACTCGACGAAGCGATGCATGCGCTCACCGCAGCGCGCGAAGAACTGGACAGGAACTCGACGAAAACGCTGGTCGACGCCGGAAACGCAGCGCGGCTGCAGTACGAGCAGCATCAGCGTTTCGAGATCACCGACATCACCCCGGGCGCGCCGGGGTGGCGAGAAAAACTGCAGGACGCGGGTCGACGCGGCGGCGTCGTGCGTCAGATCCGTTCGGCCAGTCCGGGGTAATCGAGAACGAATCCCTCGGCATCGACCGTGACGGACGACGTCGACACCGGCGAGATGACGTGGATGCCCTCGGAACCACTGCTGTAGGTCAGCGTGGCCTCTTGGATGCTGAGGTCGAGGAGATTGACGTACACCGTCGGCACCTCGAGGTCCTGGACCTGGGTGTGCAGACCGAAGCGACGGATCGGCAGCGTGTTGAAGAACGGGCTGAGCACCATGTCGACGTCGAGAGCGCCGCTGTAGGTCGAGCGCTGGTGGCTGGCGCTGTTCTCCACCATCCAGTAGCCCTCGTCGTCTCGGCTCACGGACGCCTGACGGTCACCGGATGCGAGCGAAGTGCGCACCGACAGCCGCTTGGTGACGCCGTATTCGTCGGTCACCAGGTCGTAGGAGGCGCTGAAAGCGGGATGATCGGCACACGCGGCACCGATGATGCGTCCGGCAGCCTTGATTCGGTTGCCGGAGAGCTGAACGCGCACGGACTCCATGCGCGGAACATCGTGGGCTCGCCACGTCAGGATCGAGGGCCAGGTTTTGGCGTCGGTGGAGTCGGACGCAGGGACGGAGGCATGCTCGGCACCCGATGCTTGAGTGATCACCCATCTACGGTAGGCGACGAGCCCCCCTCGAGAACAAGCGGACGTGCCTTTTCCCGCACATTACTTAAGGTGATGACCGTGACGACAGAGAACACAGGCGGCGGGCAGTTCGATTTCGCACATTCCGAACAGGCTGCCAAGAGTCGACAGGACAAGGCGACGGCATTGGCGCGCTATGTCTGGGATCGCGGTATCACCGGAGCCGAACTGCTCGACCTCACCGACGCCGTCCGCAGGAAACTCGCCCGCGCCGCCGACCTGCACCCGCCGAGCACGATGGAAACGTGGACCATCGTGGCCGAGCTGCTCGACCGCAAATCCGCCTGGGCGGCCGAACACCCCGGTCACGACGGGGCGACGCCCCAGCACGCCGACGAGAAGATCATGTGGGTCAAGCCGCCCATCACTCCCTGGACGTGATCAGCCGGTCACCAGGCCGATCTCACTGGCGATAGATCTCCACGTGGGCACCGGTGACCACACCGAGAGTCGAC
Organism: Rhodococcus sp. 15-649-2-2; assembly: GCF_002258645.1. Taxonomy (NCBI): domain Bacteria; kingdom Bacillati; phylum Actinomycetota; class Actinomycetes; order Mycobacteriales; family Nocardiaceae; genus Rhodococcus; species Rhodococcus sp. 15-649-2-2. Next base: position 119,193 of record NZ_NPFM01000018.1, on the reverse strand, counting down.
GTCGGCTGGTCCCAGCTCGAACCGCAGTTACCCGACGCCTGACCTGTCGGCACGAAGTATCGGCTCGACGAGGTGTAGGGACCGACCGCCAGGAACGGAACGGCGGCGGTGACATGAAAGCCCCAACATTCGGTGATCAGTACGTACTCCCTCCCCGGAGGCGCACCGGTGTCGTGACACGTTGCAGACGCGCCGAAGGCATCGTGGGCGATGGAGCAATCCTGAGTGTCAGCATGGGAAACGCCTGCGCCGATGATTGCTGAAAAGGCCAGACCTGAGACGACGACGGTGGCAACTCGTGTTGCCGCTACAAATGTTCTTCTCATACAGGTCATTTCGCTGGGGACCGACGACGCGTTACGAAAATCAGACCAGCGAGTCTTCCCACGCCTCGTGCAGGTGCGCGAAGCGTCCCTCCCCCGCGATGAGATCCTCGGGAGTTCCGTCCTCGACGATGTCGCCGTCGGACATGACCAGAACGCGATCCGCAATGGCCACCGTCGACAGGCGGTGCGCGATGATCAGCGCCGTTCGCCCCTGCAGGATGGTCTCGAGTGCACGCTGCACCAGCCGCTCGCTCGGGATGTCCAGACTCGATGTTGCCTCGTCGAGCACGATCACCGACGGCGCCGCGAGGAACACCCGCGCGAAGGCCACCAATTGCCTTTGCCCCGAGGACAATCGGCCACCGCGCTTGCGTACGTCGGTATCGATGCCGTCGGGCAGCGACGCGATGAACTCGGTCAGTCCGACGGCGTCGGCCGCAGCCCGCACGTCCGCATCGGTCGCCGTCGGGCGTCCGAGACGGATGTTGTCTGCCACCGAACCGGAGAACAGGAACGACTCCTGCGTCACCATGACGACGTTGCGGCGTAGGTCCTCGTCGCTGATCTCCCGCATGTCGATGCCGTCGAGTCGCACGGCTCCGGCCGTCGGATCGTAGAAGCGCGCCAACAGCTTTGCCAGTGTCGACTTTCCGGCTCCGGTGGCCCCGACCATCGCGACCACCTGACCTGCGGGTACGTGCAACGAGAACTCGGGCAGCACAACGCGCTCGGAGCCGTAGGAGAAGTGCACGTCATCGAACGTGATGTCGCCTTTCACGGTTCCGATCTCGACCGGATTCTTCGGCGCGATCACCGACGGTTCCTCCTCGAGCACACCGGAGATCTTCTCCAGCGCAGCCGCGGCGGACTGGTAGGCGTTGAACACCATCGCCAACTCGTCGAGCGGCCCGTAGAACCGTCGGAGATACAGCACGTAGGCCGCAAGCACGCCGATGTCCATGTGGCCGTTGATCACTCGCCAGCTACCGAACACCAGGATGATCGCGAGCGTGACGTTGCCGATCCAGCGCACGATGCCGGTGTAGCTCGCCATGCCGCGCAACGCCGCGGTGGTGGCGTCGCGATACTCCGAATCCTCGGTGCTGAGAATGGCGTCGTTGCGGCCCTCGCGTCTGAACACCTGTACTGCGCGAATGCCGCCCATCGACTCCACGAAGTGGACCACAACGCGCGCGATCGCCACCCGTGTTCGACGGTATCCCTGACGTTGGCGACGCTGCGACCACCGGGTGACGAGCACCAGCGGAACGAAGCCGGCCAGCACGATCAACGCCATCGGCACATCGAGATACACCAGGATGATCGCGATCGACACCATCGACAGGATGGCCGTCAATGCATCGTTGAGCGCACTCTCGAGCAAGGTCTGCAGAGACTCGACGTCGCTGGTCAGTCGCGAGATGAGCCGTCCCGAGGTGTATTTCTCGTGGAACGACAGGCTCAGCTTCTGTGCATGATCGAACACCCGGCCACGCAGGTCGTAGAGGATGTTCTGGCTGAGCCGCCCCGAGACGGTGAGAAACGCATAGGTGGTGAACATTCCGAGCAGACCGAAGCCGGTGTAGCCGCCGACCGCCCACAGCAACGGACCCCAATCGCCCTGCCCCGCAGCGCCGACGCCGTTGTCCAGTGCATAGGCGATGAACAGTGGGCCCGCCACGTAGGTGATGTTGTCGACCAGGATGATCAGGAACGACAGCAGGGCCTGCTTCTTGTACGGGCGCACCAGTGATGCGAGCAAACGACGAGAACGTCCGGCCAGCACCAGGTTTCCGGTGGCGTCGACCTCGGATTCCTCCCCGCCGACGCCCCGCCAATCCTCGGTGGCGCTCTGATCACTCATGGACCGACCCCATCACCTCGCGGTACCGCGGCGACGACGCCAACAGTCCCTCGTGTGTTCCCTGCTCCACAATTGTTCCGTTCTCGAGATAGAGCACGCGGTCGGCCAACGCAGCGGTCGACGGCCGGTGTGCCACCAGCACTGTCGTCGAATGCGCCAACACGCGCCGCAACTCCTTCTGCACTTTTGCTTCGGTGTCCACGTCGAGCGCGGACAGCGGGTCGTCGAGCACCAGCACCCGTGGCTTGCCCAGCACGGCGCGCGCCAACGCGAGCCGTTGCCGCTGTCCGCCGGACAGGCTCATGCCCTGCTCGCCGATACGAGTGGCCAACCCCCACGGCAGCTGCTCGACGAAATCCGTTGCGTGCGCGATCTCCAACGCCTCCGCAATCTCCGCGTCGGACGCACCGGGAGAACCGAGCGCAATGTTCTCGCGCGCACTGGCCGAGAACAGCACCGGATCCTCGAAGGCCACCGACACGATGGAACGCAGGTCCGACAACCGCATCGAGGCCACGTCGATACCGTCGATCGTGATGGACCCCTCGGTGACGTCGAACAGCCGAGGAACCAGGTTGGTCAGTGCGGTCTTTCCGCTGCCGGTGTTACCGACGAGCGCAACGGTCTCCCCCGGCTCGACGACAAAACTGACATCGGTGAGCAGCGGCGAGGACGCGTCGGGAAAGGTGAATCCCACGCGGTCGAATTGCACTCGGCCACGGATTCTTTCGGGCAGTTCGACGGGATTGTCCGGATCGGTGACGGTTTCGGGAGTGTCCATGATCTCCCAGTACCGATCCGCTGCTGTACGTGCATTGTTCAGCTCTGCCAGCAGGTAGCCGAACGACTCGATCGGCCACAACAGGAACGTGACGATGGCGATGGCCGCGACGAGCGTGCCGACCGTCATCGTGCCCTGCACGATCGAGTACGTCCCCACGGCCAGAATCGCTCCGATGGTGATCGGTTGCAGCCCGACGATGACGGCCCAGATGATCGCGAGGTAGCGCACCTTCTTCAGCTCGGTTCCGCGAAGAGTACGAGCCTGCCGAAGAAACTGCTTGCCCAGGTGCGCACTTCGACCGAACGCCTTCAGGACGCGAATGCCCTGAATGGATTCCTCGACAGTCGTCGTGACATCGCCCGCCTGATCCTGGGCGTCACGCGCTACGACGCGGTACAGCGTCTCGAACTTGGTGCAGGCGATCACCAGCGGCACCGACGTCACCAGCATGATCAGCCCCAATTGCCAGGACTGCACCAGCAATACGCCGATACCCACCACGAGCGTGACGGCGTTGATGATGATGAACGGGCCGATGAAGGCCATGAACCGGCGCAGCGAACCGAGATCGGCGATGGCGCGCGAGAGCAGCTGCCCCGATTCCCAACTTTCATGCGCCGCAACCGAGAGCCGTTGCAATTTGTCGAATACTGTTGCACGAGCGGTGATCTCGAATTGACTCGACGGCCTGGACACCAGGTAACGCCGCACCCAGATGCCGGCCGCGTCGATGGTGCCCAACAGCAGGATCAACGCTGCGGGCCACCAGACAGCAGAGAAATTGCGATCGGTGATGGGTCCGTCGATCACGCGCTGTATCACCAGAGGAATGACCAGACCGGTCAGAGTCGCGATGAGCGAAACCACGATCGAGCCGATGTAGAACCACTTGTACGGGGCCAGGAACGGCGCAAAACGCTGCAGTGAGCTGGGCACCTTCGCCGTGTCCGGGTATGGCTGATCGCGGGTTCGGGTTTCGGGATCGAGCACACCCGTAGACACAGTTCTTCTCCTTATTGCTGTGCTCGAATGATTTCATTGCACAGGCTCAGTTTCCAACCGATTTTTCGGCGCTCGCATTCCAGTGTGAAACCTCGAGCTAGGTCGAGGTCAAGGCCGACCACTCTCGAGTACCGTAGGACCGTCGGGCGAGAGAAGGGCATACGTGAGCGCACGGTCGATGGTCGGGTTGTTCGCGGGAATCGGCGGGCTGGAGCTGGGGTTGGCCGAGGCGGGCTGGTCGACGCAGTTGCTGTGCGAGGTCGATCCCGGAGCCCAAGCCGTCCTCACCGCCCGCATGCCCGACGTCCCCCTGCACAGCGATGTCACCACACTCCGCAGCCTGCCCGCCGACACCGAATTGGTAGCAGCAGGCTTTCCGTGCCAGGACCTCTCCCAGGCAGGGCGCACCGCGGGCATCACCGGCGCCCGATCCGGCCTGGTCGACGAGGTCTTTCGGCTGGTCACGCGGCGGCGCGGCCCACGCTGGCTACTGATCGAGAACGTGCCGTTCATGCTGCAACTCGGCCGCGGGGCCGCCATGCGGCACATCACCGACGCACTCGAAGATCTCGGTTACATGTGGGCCTACCGCGTCGTCGACGCCCGAGCGTTCGGATTGCCGCAGCGTCGGCAGCGGGTGGTGATGTTGGCCTCGCGCACCGACGATCCGCGCGAGGTGCTGTTCTCCCAGGATGCAGGCCCGTTGCCCGACGGCGATCCAAGCACCCAGCCGTGCGGGTTCTACTGGACCGAGGGAATCCGGGGACTGGGCTGGGCCGTCAACGCGGTCCCGACGCTCAAGGGCGGGTCGTCGCTCGGCATTGCCAGTCCCCCTGCGGTGCGGTTGCCGTCCGGGGAAATCGTCACGCCCGGCATCATCGGGGCCGAGCGTCTGCAGGGCTTCGATCCGGACTGGACGCTGCCTGCCGTCCAGCATCCCGGCGTCCGGAGTGGGCATCGTTGGAAGCTCGTCGGCAATGCCGTCAGTGTGCGGATGGCGTCATGGGCCGCGCGCGCGCTCGACGACCCGAAGCCCTACGACGCCTCGAACGATGTGGCTGTTCTACCTGGCCAGGCCTGGCCGACAGCAGCCTGGGGACGCGACCGGACGACGTTCAGGGTGACGATCTCGACCATGCCGGTGCACGAACCCTACGAGGATTTGGCCGGCTTTCTGGACGACTCGAAGCTGCTCTCCGCTCGCGCGACCGCCGGTTTTCTCAAGCGGGCCCGGGCCGGCAGCCTCCGGTTCGCTCCGGGATTCCTCGACGATCTCGACGCCCACCTCGAGCGTATGGGCGGGTACGCCGAGCGGGTTCCGGTGTGAGCGCTTCCCGGCCGATAACCGATGCGAAAACCAGCGCGAGACTGAGCAAGCAGAAACGCCGCGACACCAAACCGGAGGTGGCCCTGCGGCGGGCACTGCACCGGCGAGGTCTGCGGTATTTTGTCGATCGCGCTCCGCTGAAGGGCATGCGGCGTCGAGCAGATCTGGTGTTCCCCAAACGCAAAGTCGCGGTCTACGTTGACGGTTGCTTCTGGCACAGCTGCCCGGTGCACGCGACCAAGCCCCGCAACAACGCTCAGTGGTGGGCCGACAAATTGGCCGCCAACGTCGCCCGCGATCGCGACACCGATGAGAAGCTCCTCGCGGAGGGCTGGCGCGTGGTGCGCATCTGGGAACACGAAGATACCGCCGTCGCCGCCGACCGCGTTGAGAACGAACTCCAAGCTGAATAATCTGGGTCATTCCGCGGGCTCCACTCCCGCCTGAAACCATTTCGAGCCCGCGCGCGTCCAACCCCATGATCGGTCGGTTCGAGTTCGGGGGAAAACAGTGCGCAGAAATTGGTTGCTCGCGGTGGTGGCGCTGGCGATGTCGGTATCGACGAGCGGCTGCGCGGTGGTGTTGCTCGGCAGCGCGTTCCCCGCAGGCAATTCGTCGCCCACCGGCAATTTTTTACCGCAGAACAGGTACGGATTCGAGATGTCGGAGTCAGACCGGTATCTGGCCGACACGGCAGCATTCGTACGCAGTCTCGATCCGTGTGGCTTTCTCACCGAGGACGATCTCGCTGCCCTCGGCACCGTGGTGCAGCTCCGCCCCGACGGCGAGTTGAGCACGTGCTCGGCCAGCCTGAACCCTGGGAGATCGAGCGCCACCGACTCCGTCTCGATCGATCTGAACGGATATCAACCGACGTCCGACGACCCGGACTACGAGCAGATCACGATCGGTGACGAACAGGTGTATCTGGACAACTCGTCGCAAGGGTCGTGCCGCATCGGGTTTCCGCTCCGCGAGGAGTTCGAGGGCTCCACCCCGGGGCCCATGGACGGCTTCCTCACCGAATCCGGCCGCGGCTTCGCCACGATCGACGTCTATCGCGCCGACGCGGACGCCTGCTCCGCAGCAAAGTCGGCGACCGAGACCGCACTGCGTCTGTTGGAGGATCCACCGCTGCGCGCCGATTCGAAGTACAACCTCCCGCTTGCCTCGAGAGATGTATGCGCCGTCTTGGAACACTTGCCCGCAACCTGGACGGTGGACCGCTGGAACCCACCCTCCGATCCGTACCGTTGCCACTTCACGGCGTCCTCGGCAACGTTCGAGGACAACGTGGCGATGCTCGACGTCACTCTCGACTACATCGACGGTGACATGCGTTCGAATGACCGCAAGACCGTCGAGCAGGGCGGCTACACCGTCGAAACACGCGGCTCGGAATCGGCGTGCTTCGCGGACATCGTGTTGGGCAACCCCGTGCTCGGTATGCCCGAGAAAGACGACACTGCCGCCCTCTTTGCCCGCACGGTTCCCACACTGACCGTCCTGACCGACCAGTGCGAGTCCGCGGTCGCACTGGCGGTGGCAGCTGCCGATGTACTGACTGGCTAGCCTTGATCGGTGCGTTCGAGAACTGAAGGCGTTGATATCCGCCGCGTCGTAGTGGCGATCTGCTTGATCCTCGCCGGACTGCTGTACTCCGCGTGGGTGACCGAATTCTTCCTGGACACCGGTCTCGATCCCACCACATCGTTTCTCAGCGAACTCGACGCCCGCGATCAGCCGTATCGCGAATTCTTCTCCACCGCAGACGTCGTCACCGGTTCACTGATGATCGTCGCGGCGGTCCTCGGCTTCCTCGCCACCCAGCGTCGACGGCTCGTCGTCACCGGCTGGGTGGCGTCGGGCATCTTCGGTATCGCCACCATCGCCGACGCAAAACTTCCACTCGAGTGTGTGGCCGCCGACGATCCGACCTGTCCGATCGAACCCAGCGGATTGTTCCCGCAACTCCATCACCTGCACGCACTCACCAGCACCATCGCGGTGTTCGCGATCTTCACGGTCATGATCGCGTTCACGCTCGCTGCATTCCGTTATGAGCCCTATCCCCTGCTTCGGACGCTCGGTGTCGCGGTGCTGGCTGTCACGACCCTGGCAACGGCGTGGCTGATGATCGCCGACAATCTTCCTGGCGATCACGGCCTCGGTGTTGCCCAGCGGGTTCAGGTGGGCGGCATGTCGGCGTATCTGGTGGTGCTGGGGTGTGCGCTTAGACTCGGCGCATGTCTTTCACCGCGACCGAACTGAACGGGTCCAAGGTAGAGCAGTATCAGCAGCTGGCCGAGCAGGCCAAGGGCCTCGTCTACGACGAGTCGAACCTGATCGCCAATGCCGCCAATCTCTCCGCGTTGGTCTATCACGCTCTGCCGGAGGTCAATTGGGTCGGCTTCTATCTCTTCGACGGCACCGAACTCGTTGTCGGTCCCTTTCAAGGTCGGCCCGCCTGCGTGCGCATCGCTCTGAGCAAAGGCGTGTGCGGCGCTGCCGCCACCACCCGCGAGACGCAGCGCGTTGCCGATGTCCACGCCTTCCCGGGTCACATCGCGTGCGATGCCAACACTCGCTCCGAGGTCGTCGTACCGCTGTACCAGGGCGACACTCTGATCGGCGTGTTCGACTTGGACAGCCCCGTGCCGAACCGCTTCGACGCCGACGATCAAGCCGGCCTCGAAGCGATCGCGGAGGTCTTTCTCAGTTCGATACGTTAGAAGCTGCCGCCTCGAAGAACCACGCCATGACCAGCGCACCGGGGTCGACGACGCCTCGCGCGGCTTCGCCTACGTAGCTGGCGCGACCGCGGTTGGCGGTCATGTCCTCGGTCGATTCGGCTCCGGTCTTTGCGGCGTCTGCTGCATTCTGCAGGGTTCCGCCGTCCTTCTCGAGCGCCTCGACGGCCGGGGCGATGGCGTCGACCATCGTCTTGTCGCCCACCCGTGCGCCGCCGAGTTCGGTGATGCTGTCCAGTCCCGCCCGGGCGGCCTGCCCGATAGCCGCGAGATCCGGCTCGGATTCGAGCATCGACCGGTAGAACTGCCGGAACCAGATGCCGAACAGAGCGCCGGACGTACCGCCCGCGTGGCCCAGGTAGGCCTCGCTGACTGCCTCGAATACCGTTGCTGCCGAGTAGGTTTCCTTGACTGCGTCCAGATCGAGTTGTTCGAGTGCGGCCACCATGTTGGTTCCGAAGTCGCCGTCGCCCGCTTTGCGATCCAACTCGGTCAGAGCCGGCTCCTCCCCGAGCACACGCTGCGCCCACGACCCGATCCACTCGGAAACGAATGCCGACTTAACACCGGTGTCGGACGGTGAGAACGTCGGCCCGAATGCGCCGCGTTCTGCCACCGGCTTCGCGCCCCGGCTCTGAGCGTTGGGCCAACCGGGTGCGTCGGTCGGCTCGTCCCACAGTTCGAGCATCTCGTCGTCGGCGCGCACGAGTGTGATCGACGCTCCTCCCATATTGAGTGCAGTGACGAAACTTCCGACGAGTGAGCGGGAAATCTCGATACCCTTGCCGTGCAGGTACTCCGAGAGCTCACCGAACAGCAGATGTAGCTCGAGCGGATGCGTTGCGCCGAGCCCGTTGACGATCGCGATCACCGATTCACCCGAGTTCAATCCGAGCGAGCCCACGATGGGCTCGGTCAGCTTCTCCACGATCTCCCGAGCAGGCAGCCCGGGCACGCGGTCGGTGCCGCGTTCTCCGTGGATACCGATGCCGAGTTCGATTTCCTCCTTGGGTAATTCGAACGACGGGCCGTCGGCGCCCGGTAGCGTCGGCGGGTTCAGCGCGACAGCCATACTGCGCGCGTTCTCCGCTGTTCGACGCCCAAGCGCAACGACCGCCTGCAAACTGTCACCGCGTTCTGCCGCTGCGCCGCAGACCTTTTCGACGACGATCGTCGCTGCGGTGCCGCGACGTCCCGGGCCGTCCTCGCTCTCACTGGCCACGTCGTCGTCGACGAGAATCACGTCGGCGACGATGCCGTCCTCCTGCAACAATTCTCGGGCGATCTTGAAGTTCATCACGTCGCCGGTGTAGTTCTTCACGATGTGCACCACGCCGCCGCCGGAGTCCACCGCCTTGGATGCCTCGTGCACCTGAAGGGCGTTCGGTGAGGTGAAGACCAGACCGGGGCACGCACCGGTGAGCATGCCGCGACCGATGAATCCGGCATGCATCGGCTCATGGCCCGATCCCCCACCGGACAGGAGGGCAACCTGACCGTCGGAGATGCGATAGCGGCGGGTGAGAAATCCGGGATCGGCATGCCAGGTGACGTCGTCGGTGGCGGCGACGAAGCCGCGGAGGGCGTCGGCAACGAATGTTCGAGGGGAATTGGAGAACATGGCTCCACCCTAACCACCTGCGCCGCGTCCCTTCTTCGGTTCTGCGGGACCGATACAGTCGGGGCATGACTACCGCGACCTGGACGCTCGACTCATCGGACGATGGACAGTTGGCCGTTCGGACGGATGTCACCGGACGGGCAGCCAAGATGGGCCATCGCCTCACGATTGCGGTGACCTCCTGGACCGCGACGGTCGAGTGGTCGGGGGACGCGCCCACCGCGGTCACCCTCGTCGCCGAGGTGAGTTCACTCGAGGTTGTCCATGGCGAGGGTGGACTGACACCCTTGATCGGACCGGAGAAAATAGTGGCGAAGGCAAACGCGCTCAAGAGTTTCGAGGCCGACCGATATCCATCGATTCGATTCGTTTCGGAAGAGATCACCGCCGTCGACTCCGGATTTCGACTGGCCGGCACGGCCGAGATTCACGGCGTGTCCAGGGAGATCACTGTGGATGTGACCGCCACCGACCTCGGTGATCGATGGCACATCGAGTCCGAAACTATTGTGCGCCAATCGGATTACAAGATCACTCCGTATTCGCAGATGTTCGGAGCCATGAAGGTGGTGGACGAGGTGACCGTGACGTTCGACGCCGACTATCGCAAGCCCTGAGCCTTTCCAATTCGCCTGTCATGATGGACACTACGGCGATGAGTCGAAATCGATGGATGATCGGATCGTGCGCATCGGCCCTGGTGCTGACCGTGGCCTTGACCGCGGGCTGCAGCAGCCCAGCGACGTCGTCCCCCGATGGACCTCCCGGAGTTAACGTCAACGGCGTGGGAGAAGTCCAAGGTGCACCGGATACGTTGACAACCCAGATCGGTGTTCAGGCCACTGCCGAGGACGTCACTTCCGCGATCGAACAGGCCAATTCTGCCGTCAGTGAGGTCACGGACGCAGTGATTGCGGCCGGCGTCGCTCGCGAGGACATCCAGACCCAACAGGTGTCGATCGATCCGCAGTACTCGGGCGCATTGCCGGGCGGCACCTCGGCCATCTCCGGATATCAGGCCACCAACACCTTGCAGGTCACGGTTCGCGACCTGTCGAAGGCCTCCGCGGTGTTGGGCGACGCCACAACGGCCGGCGGAAACGCGACCCGCATCTCGGGAGTCTCCTTCAAGATCGACGACGATTCCGAGCTGATCTCCGATGCCCGGTCCAGGGCGTTCGCCGATGCCCGCGATCGCGCCGAGCAGTACGCATCGCTCGCAGGTGGAGAACTCGGCGACGTTCTGTCGATCACCGAGTCGATCACCGGCCAGGAGCAGCCGAGGTCGTTCGGCGAGTCCGCCACTTCGTTCGACACGGCGGTGCCCATCGAACCGGGACAGCAGACCGTCAGCGTGTCCGTGTCGGTGAAGTGGGCGTTGAACTAGATCCCGGCGGGCGGTGGCAAGCGGTAGTTCACCGGAGTGGCCGAGAAGTCCAGCGGATTTCGGACGCCGTCGGCCACTGAACCCGGAACCTGCACTCGCGGTTCGAGACCGAGCGATTCCGCGAAGGCAAACGCCTCTTCGATGGAATTGACCGGCCCCGCGGGGACGTTGCGGGCCATCAGATCTCGGTACCATTCGTCCGCGGTACGTGCCCGCAGCGCCGAGGTCAACGCGTCGACCAGGTGATCGCGATGTTCGACGCGAGCAGAGTTGGTGGAGAAGCGATCATCCTCTGCCAGTCTCGGCTCGTTCAGCACCTCGACCAACGCCTGGAACTGCCGGTCGTTTCCCACGGCCAGTGCCAATGGACGGTCGGCAGTCTCGAACACCTCGTACGGCACGAGCGAGGGATGCTTGTTTCCCATCGGGACGGGCACAACGCCTGCCCCGAGGTACGCCGCCGACTGGTTGCTCAACGCGGACAGCACCGACGCCATCAGCGAGGTGTGCACCTGCTGACCAGCTCCGGTCTGTGATCGATGATGCAGTGCGGCAAGGATTCCGCTCAGCGCATGTAGACCGGTGACGATGTCGACCATCGCCACTCCCACCTTGGTCGGTGTCGAGGCGTCGGGGCCGGTGACGCTCATGAGCCCGCCGACGGCTTGGACCACCAGATCGTATCCGGGGAGCGCAGCTCCTCCGCCGGTGCCGAAGCCGGAGATCGAGCAGTAGATCAGACCCCGGTTCGATTGCGACACAGTCGAATAGCCCAGACCGAGGCGGTCCATCGTTCCGGCGCGGAAGTTCTCGATCACGATGTCCGCGCCCGAGACGATCTCACGTGCCTCAGCCACCCCGCTCTCGGACTGCAGGTCCAGGAACTTCGACGTCTTGTTGCGATTCACCGAATTGAAATACGTTGCTGTGCCTGCAGAGTCGTACGGCGGGCCCCAGGATCGGGTGTCGTCACCGATTCCGGGTCGCTCGATCTTGATCACGTCCGCGCCCATGTCGCCGAGCATCATCGTCGCGTACGGGCCGGCGAGCACACGGGAGAAGTCCGCGACCACGAGGCCTGCGAGTGGACCGGTGGCAGGTGTCATCGGTCCACTGTATTGCGCCACACGCTGCAGTTCAGTTCAGGTCCGGAACGAACGCTCCCAGAACGGCAACCATCGTCTCCACGATGTGCTCGATAGGTGGGCGAGGGGGATCGGTGCGGGACCAGTCTGAGACGATCTCGGTGAGCGCACCGAGGAATGCTGTTGCGGCCAAACGGTATCCACCTGGTGGAACGAAATCGGAACCGACTTCCGAGCGCAGGGTGTTCTCGAAGAACTCCACCCACTGCGCACGACGGCGCGTCCGGTGCTGTTCGACGGCATCGCTGACACCCAGCATTTCCAGATACGAGATCCGCGCGCGGCGCGGATCACCCCCGATCGATCCCACCAAGGCCGTCATCGCAGCGGCGACAAGCGCGCGGCGATCTCGGTCGACGTGACCGTCGAGTGCGGCGACGACCGCAGCCAGCGCGTCGTCTTGGATCAGGTCGTACACATCCACGAGCAGCGCCTCACGGTTGGCGAACTCGGCGTAGAACTGACTGCGTGCCAGACCGGCAGCCGCGCAGATATCCGCTACCGAGGTGGCTGCGTAGCCGCGTGCCCCGATGACCTCGATCCCGGCGTGCAAGAACCGTGCGCGGCGATCGGCTCTTCGCGCGGCGGACGATTGTCCCGCGTAGATGCGGCCCTGGTCGTCGGCGACTGTCACCGGCGGAGTCTACCGCCGGTGACGCCGTCGCCTTCCGTGCGCCGATCGGTTTCCTCACGCCCCGATCGGCTTACCGAACAGTCCGGCGATTATCTCGCCTACAGCGTCGACGAAGAGCGGGTGTGCACTCGTGTCGAGCGCCATCGAGCCGACGTCGTTCGTTCGGCAACCGGGTTCCACCGGAATACCGGCAAAGCGATCGCGCATCCACAGCACCGCGCTCGGAAAGGCGATCAATTCCAGGGTGATGTGCTCACTGAAATGGTCGCGGGTGTAAGTGACATCGGCACCCGGACGGCTGCAATACGAATCGACCATCGCGTTGACCGGTCCGACCGGCACCAGCCAGTCCGGGTTGGAGTGATAGACGTAGAGCGGCATGTTCGGAGTGGTGTCGCCGAGCCGCATCGCGGACAGAGCCTTCTTCACCACTGGTTGTTGGATCGGGTCGCCCTCGGTGTGCAGAAAGCCCTTCAGATTGACGAACGGCAGCAGCGCCGAGCTGTAACCGACGCAGAGATTGTCCTTGGCCGCGAACAACGCCCGGCCGAGCGGATCGATGTGTTCGTCGATGAAATCGGCCAACTCGGGATCTTCACGACTGGCACCGATGATTCCGGCAGCGACGATTCCCGAGCCGAGTGTGTTGTTCGCGTTGTCCACCAAAGCCCCGAGTTCAGCGGGGGTTCCGCCCTCGGTGACTCCGACGATGTCGAGCTCAGGGGCGTAGCGTTCGGCCAGTTCGGCTGCATGTCCGGTCGCTATCGCGCCACCGGAGTAGCCGCTCATCCCCACCTTGGTGGCCTCCCCGGCCAACTGCATCGGCGCGAAGTTCTCGGCCGCTCGGATGCCGTCGAGGGTGATCCGACCGGCGACCGGCCCTGCTGCGAACGAGTTGTTCGGACCTTGATGATCGGGTACCGATACCGCCCAGCCCTGCGCCAACGCTGCCTGCACCTCGAGGAATTGAGCACCCGACGTCACCGCGCCCGTCACCGGCCAGGGAATCGCACCCGCGCGCATCGCATACGAGGGCGCGCAGTAGGCAGCGAGAGAATCCTCGGCCAACTGAATGGATATCAAAGGCCGCGATGCGGCAGGGACGCCACGTGGCTTGATGACCGTGGTCACCGCAGCGATCGGCTCGTCGCGACCGTTGTTGGACCGGAAAGACAACTGCCACGCGTCGACCTGCGTGGGGATGACGTTGAGAGTGGCCAGCTCGACCGGCCGCGCAGCGATGATCTGACCCGGCGCTGCCGCGGCCACCACGTCGGCGGGCGGAACGTAGAAGTCGGTGTCGAACTCCGGAATCTTCGGCCACGTGAACGGTGCCAGAGGCGGCTGAATTTCCACCTCGGGCGAATCAGGTGCAGCAGCAGCGGGCGTCGTCATGGCAGTAAAAGCCGCAGCAGCGGTCATCACGCTGATCGCTGTACGCAGCGTCCACGAGCGGGCAGAAGACACGGGTGTACTCCTTCGCGCCGGAGGACGGGATCCACAGGAGGCGCGCCCGGCGACGGTTCGTACAGCGCATCCGTCCATCTTGGACACCGATGTCCGAGATGGTGCTCAGAACTGTAGAGCGAAGTGGCGTGGATAACAATCCCCGAATCGAAAGAGATTCAGAAGTGAACCGATCCCAAGTGCACTGGGTTACGCCGGTTCGTCACGCGACCGCGAATGACCGTTTCGCCAAACCGAACTGGAAGCCGGTGATCGCCGTGGTCACCGGGGCTTCCGGATTCTCGGCGGCACCGAGCGTGACGAACAGCGGCGTGAAGTGTTCGACGGTCGGGTGGGCATAGGGCATTCCCGGTGCGGCACTGCGGAAGTCCGCCAGTGTTGCGACGTCACCACGCGCCAACGCGTCGGCCGCCCAGAGATCGAAGTCCTCGGACCACGTCGGGACCGTATTGGTGGTGAAGTTCGCGCGCGAGAGGAACGGCAACCCGTGCGTCATGAATCCGGATCCGATGACCAAGACTCCCTCGGCGCGAAGCTCTTTCAGCGCAGCACCTATCGCCATCAGCCGATCGGGAGCATGCGTCGGCAGGCTCAACTGGAGAACGGGGACGTCGGCGTACGGGTACATCACCTTCAGGGGAACCCAGGCACCGTGATCGAGTCCGCGAGAAGTGTGTCGGTGCAGATTTTCCGACGCCGGGATTGCCGCGGCAACGCGAGCGGCCAGCGCCTCGGCGTCGGGTGTGCGGTACTCCATCGAGTAGTAGCGCTGAGCAAAACCACCGAAGTCGTAGACCAGCGGGGTCGCGGCCGCCGAGGCCGACAGGCTCAGCGGAGCCTCTTCCCAGTGCGCGCTGACAATGAGGATCGCCTTCGGCTTGGGCATCGACTGCGACCAGGTGAACAGCTGGTCCATCCAGAGTTCGTCGTCGAAGACCGGGGGCGCGCCATGGCTGATGTACAAGGCGGGCATCGGCCCGTCGCTCGGGGTCCACATCTGCTGCGACCGGCTCGCGGGTGCGGTACCGGCGAGAAACGCGTCGAACGCGGCTCCCGCGATCGGCGGGTTGACTACAGATGTCATGAGGGGTCCTTCGAGGCTTAAGTTGAAGCTTCAATCTAGCACCGAATTCCATTTTGAACAAGGACGCCTCGCACGCCCCGCACGCCCTACAGTGACCAGGTGCCCAAGGTGACTCTGTCGCAGTACCCCACGCCACTGGAACCCGCGCCCCGGCTGGCTGCGGCGCTGGGGCTCGGCCCGGACGATCTCTGGATCAAACGCGACGACCTTCTCGGGCCGGGCGGCGGCGGAAACAAGGTCCGCAAGCTCGAATGGCTCATCGGGGCGGCGATCGAGGCCGGGGCCACCACACTCGTCACCAGCGGCGCGGCGCAGAGTAACCACGCCCGGCTCACAGCGGCCGCAGGTGCACGACTCGGCCTCGACGTAGTGCTGATCCTGGCCGGCGCACCCCAGGCGAACGAAAGCGGAAATATCGTGCTCGACGGCCTGTTCGGGGCGCGGATCGTCTGGGCCGGCACCGACCCGTTGGACGAGCGAGCCGCCGAGACCGCCGCCGAACTGGGCGAGGGGGCATCACTGATCCCGTTCGGCGGTACCTCGCTGGACAGTGTCGAGGGCTACGTCTCGTGCGCCGACGAAATCCTGGCCGAGATACCCGCAGTGAACACGATCGTCGCAGCGGTCGGATCAGGAGGAACGATGGCGGGGCTCGTCCGACGCCTTGGTGCCGAACGCGTCCTCGGCATCGACTGCGGCGCCGTGTCGGATCCGGTGGATCGTGTACTTCATTTCGCCAATCGGCCGATCGATCGGGAGCAGTTGAGACTCCGGCACGATCTCGTCGGCGAGGGGTATGCGGTGCTGTCCGATTCCGTCGCCGCAGCAATGACGTTGGTCGCCCGCACCGAGGGGCTCGTGCTCGACCCTGTCTATTCCGGTCGCGCCGCCGCCGGACTCGTTGCTGCCGTGGAGGATTCGACGATCAAGGCAGGCGAGCGAACAGTCCTGTTGCACTCAGGCGGACTACCAGGACTGTTCGGCCACCGCGGCGCAGTCGAATTCGGCCTACGCCAGGCCGGTTACTCGACGGAAACTCGAACTCCAGACTGAGGCTCACACGGCTACTCCACGACGACGCGGCCACCACCAGGAAGGTTGGGAGTGTCCGTCGTGATCGTGAGATCGACACGGCCCGCACCGGTAGCGAGAGTGATCGGCTCGGTCGATATCCCACCCGCCGAACCGGATCGGCCGTTGTCGATGTTCGTCCACACCACGGTCACCGGAACCGGCAGCAGGCTCACCGCAGACGAGCCCATGTCACCCGCACCCGAAATCTTGCTCGCCGTCGTCACCGTGACTTCCCCTGCCTCGACGCCCACCGTCGCCGTTGCCTCGACCGGCCCCGACCCGAAGCTGACCCCGTGTTGGAAGAACAAGAATGCCTGCACTGGGCGTAACTCGGTCGTGGTCGCGGCCGCAGCGATTCCTGCCGTCCCCAGCGTCAAGGCCCCCGCCATCAACGGTGCCGCAACAAGGCGAATAACTCTTTTTCTCGAAAACACGATGCTCCCCAGTTCGTCGAATTCGTCCGATGTCCGAGTACATCGTGCAACGGACCAGAAGGTCTGTAAACCCCTCGGGCTCTAGGCTCGGCGATATGCCGAATGTCTATCGCGCACCGATGCCGGACGGCGTCGAGCGTGCCCTTACCTATGGACTGTGCGGCATGGCGGCCGACGACGAACGATCGCTACGACGGGTCGAGCGCTTCGAACAGGTTCCGGACGGATCTTTCGTCTGGACGCGAACCGCGAGCGGGGAGTACTTCCTCGGCCGAATTTTCGGCTCACTGCGGGAAGATCACAGCGACGACGCAGTGGCGTCGAACATGATCTTTGTTCGTGACTGCGAGTGGACGGGCGAGCCCGTTCCCGAGCACGAGGTACCCGCCGCCACGCTCCGCACGTTCGCCCGCGGCGGCCGAAACTTTCAGCAGACACACGACCCGCGGGTCGCCGCAGAGTCGGCTAGCGCGTGGCGAGCGCGAGGTCGCTGACCTGGGAATCGACCTGAACAACCGAGTAGCCCTGGATCTCGAACTTGTTCTCACCCTCGGGCGGCCCGAGCACAGCACGGACGATCAACGTCGCGGCGGCAGCGACGAGTGCGATCACGATGACCACTGCCGCCACGATCAGCAGGGTCCGGGGGCCGCCGAACAGGTTCTTCGAGCTCATGCGTCCATCATGACCCCTCCGGGATGAGACACGAATCGCGCCCGCCAAAGTAATAAAGGTGTTGATCAGATGATTTCGTGGATACAGTGAATCCGTGACCGACGCACCCGAGCCCGATTTCTGGTCGTTCATCGAGACCGCCAACACCACGCTGGCCCGGGACTACGGGTTCGAGCACCAGCTGGCCACCGAAGTTCTGCTGACGCTCAACCGGGCGTCGAACATCGTCACCTACGACTTGGAGGCGACGGTTCATCGCCCCCGAGGCTGGTCGTGGTCGTCGTTTCGACTGATGTTCGTCACGTGGCTGGCAGGCCCGATCGAACCGCGACGAGCAGCCGAACTGACCGGCATGAGCCGCGCGGCCGTGTCGAACCTGTCCAAGACCCTCATCTCCGGCGGCCTGCTCGCCAGTACGCCCGACGAGAAGGACGGGCGTTCGGTGCGCCTCGCCCTCACCGCGCAGGGGCACGACGAAATGGTGGAGACCTTCGCCGAACAGAACGAACGGGAGAACGCGTGGGCCAGCGCGCTCACCGAGCCCGAACAGCGGATTCTGGTGATGCTGTTGACCAAACTCATCACTCACCGCAGCCAGTTCGACGTCCGGGGACGCAACTGAAGGTTGTGTAGATCACGTCAAAGTAGTTAATGTATTTATTACAAGCGGTGAACAGAGCACAGGAGCGATGACGTGGCCTACTACCGGCAACTCGGATCGATACCGCCGAAGCGGCACACCCAGCACCGAACTCCAGAGGGCAACCTCTACTTCGAGGAGCTGATGGGCGAAGAGGGCTTCTCGTCGGACTCGTCTCTGCTCTATCACCGCCACATACCATCGGCCATCGTCGATGCCACGGTGTGGGAACTCCCTGATCAATCCACGACGCCCAACCATCCACTCGTGCCGCGGCACCTGAAGTTGCACGAGCTGTTTCCCGAATCCGCGGTGGCCGGCACCGACGTCGTCACCGGCCGGCGACTCGTCCTAGGCAACGCCGACGTCAGACTGTCCTACGTCGTCGCATCGAAAACCTCAGCGCTGTATCGCAATTCGATCGGCGACGAGATGGTCTACATCGAATCCGGCTCTGCCACAGTGGAAACGGTATTCGGCGCGCTGCAGGCGCAGCAGGGCGACTACGTGCTCATTCCGCGCGCGACGACGCACCGCTGGATTCCTCACGGTCCACTTCGCGCGTACGCCATCGAAGCCAACAGTCACATCGCGCCACCGAAGCGGTTCCTGTCGAAGTACGGCCAGTTGCTCGAGAACGCTCCCTACTGTGAACGCGATCTGCACGGCCCCAGCGAGCCTCTGCTCGGCGAGGGAACCGACGTGGAAGTGCTTGTCAAACACCGCGGTTCGACGGGGATCATCGGGACCCGATACGTCTACCCGCAGCATCCGTTCGACGTGGTGGGGTGGGACGGCTGCCTGTACCCGTACACGTTCAACATCTCCGACTACGAACCGATCACCGGCCGCGTGCATCAACCACCGCCCGCGCACCAAGCGTTCGAGGGTTCCAATTTTGTGATCTGCAACTTCGTTCCACGCAAGGTCGACTACCACCCGCTGGCAATTCCGGTGCCGTACTACCACTCCAACGTCGACTCGGACGAGATCATGTTCTATGTCGGCGGCGACTACGAGGCCCGCAAAGGTTCCGGAATCGGCCAGGGTTCGATCTCGGTGCATCCAGGCGGGCACGCTCACGGGCCGCAACCCGGTGCCTACGAACGCAGTATCGGTGCCGAGTTCTTCGACGAACTGGCCGTCATGGTCGATACGTTCCGCCCGCTCGAACTGGGCGAAGGTGCGCTGGCGTGCGAGGACACCGGGTATGCGTGGACCTGGGCAGGCCGGGGACCGAACCGATGATTCCAAAGTTCTTTCATCGCCTGTGCGACGATGCCGCTGTTTTCCCTCCCGGCAATGCGCCGCTCGATGTTGCTGCGGCACAACATCTCGAGTACCGGGGCAGCTCTTTCGCAGACCTCGTCGGCCCGTTGGTCGTTCCGATGGACCGGGTGAACGAGCTTGTCCTCGGTGCTCGGATGGAGGTGGCGTTGACCGCACCGGCCGGCCCGGGCAGCGTGGAGGCAGGCCTGCGAGTCGCCGACCGTACCGCCGGGGTGACGGTTGTTGCCGTCGAAGTGGCAGTACCCGACGGCACGAGCATCGACGCCTTGCGCAACATCACTCAGGACATCGACATCTACGTCGAAATTCCCCGAGACTCCCGACGAGACGACATCTTCGACGCCGTCGACGAGTTCGGGTATCGCGCCAAATTCAGGACCGGCGGCGTCACCGCTGACCAGTATCCGGACGAGCAGGAGCTCGCCGCGTCCATTTACGAGGCGGCCCGGCGCGAGGTTCACTTCAAAGCGACCGCGGGTCTGCACCATGCCGCCCGTAACACCGACCCCCACAACGGGTTCGAGCAACACGGTTTCCTCAACGTGATTCTCGCGGCGCAGGCCGCACACAGCGGCGCACGAGTCGGTGAGCTCGAGAAGATACTGGCGATTCGAGACGCAGATGTCCTCGCCGGGATCGTCGCCGGGATCGAGGGCCAACGCGCCTTCGCATCTTTCGGCACCTGCAGCATCCGTGAACCCCTGGACGATCTCGTCCGCCTCGGACTCGTCCCACCTCAGTGAGCCCCACCCCCCCGTGAATCAGGAGTGCCGTTCATGACGCACATCGATATTTCCGCCGATTCCGAATTCGGAGTCGACAACCTGCCCTACGGCATCTTCAGCACTCCGGGCACGGACGCTCGTGTGGGAGTCCGCTACGGCGACAACGTGATCGATCTATCCATAGCTCTGGGCGATCCAGATTTTTCCTCGCCAAGTCTGAACGCGTTCATGGCCCGCGGACGCAGTCGATGGGTGGAGGTGCGCACGTCCGTCACCGACATGCTCGTCAATGGCACCGCCCCCGAGGAAGCAATCATGTCCGTTTCCGATGTCACGATGCACCTGCCGTTCGAGGTGGCCGACTACGTCGACTTCTACGCCTCCGAGCATCACGCGTCCAATCTCGGCCGGCTCTTCCGGCCCGATGCCGAACCGCTGCTACCGAATTGGAAGCACCTGCCCGTTGCTTATCACGGACGGGCAGGCACGGTTGTCGTCTCCGGTACCGACATCACCCGGCCTCGTGGCCAACGCAAGGCACCGGACGAGCCGTCGCCCACGTTCGGTCCGAGTCGACGACTGGACATCGAAGCCGAGATGGGCTTCGTCGTCGGCGTTCCGGCGGATGGTCCCATCTCGCCGGATCAGTTCTCCGAGCACGTGTTCGGAGCCGTCATCGTCAACGACTGGTCGGCTCGCGACATCCAAGCCTGGGAGTACGTGCCACTCGGGCCGAACCTCGGCAAGAGTTTCGCGACGTCCATCTCACCCTGGGTTGTACCCCTGCTAGCTCTGGAGCAGGCGCGAACCTCGACACCGGTGCAGGATCCTGAGCCGCTCGAGTACCTTCGCGAATCTCGTTCTTGGGCTTTGGATATCGACCTGACGGTCGAGTGGAACGGCCACGTCGTATCCCACCCGCCGTACAGTGCGATGTACTGGTCGCCGGCTCAGATGCTCGCGCACGAGACCGTCAACGGCGCGACATCGCGAACCGGTGACCTGTTCGCGTCGGGCACCATCTCGGGACCGGAAAAGAATCAGCGCGGCGCTTTCATCGAACTGACCTGGGGCGGAAAAGAACCGGTGTCACTCGGCGGCGAGACTCGAACCTTCCTCGAAGACGGTGACGAGGTCGCCATCGCCGCGAGTGCTCCAGGCGCGAACGGTGCCCGTATCGGATTCGGTGAGGTCCGCGGCCGCATCGTGTCGGCCTGACCCGCCCCCCCCTACCACTCCGGCCGGACCACGAGGGACTGCTCGATCTCCGACGCGGCATCGCACACGGCTTGCCCCCAGAGAAGCCCTGCAGTCGTGGGTACCCGCTCGATCGGGCCTGCCACACAGACGGCCGCGACGATGCGTCCGTCCCGGCGGACCGGGGCGCTCACCGACGTCAGCCCCGGCGTGCGCTCCGATCTCGACTCCCACCAGCCGCGTTCCCGACTCTCCTCGTCGGCGTCGAAGTCCCCGGCCAGTACGTGGCCGGCCGAACCGGCACCGAGTGGAAGTAACGCGCCCGCAGGCAACGAGGCTCGCAACTCTTGCCGAGAATCCTCCGACACCAGACACAGCCGATTCGAGCCTCGCACTACCCACAACTGTGCAGACTCGCCGGTGTCTTCCCGCACCCGACGAAGAATCGGTACCGAGAGGTCGACGAGCGAGGACGTCCCGAAGCGGTCGCCGGGATGCAACAGACCTCCGTCCCCGCGGCGCAACATCGAGTGCTTCGCCATGTCTCCCACCAGGCGGTAGACCGTGGATGCCGACAGGCCGAGCCGATTTGCGAGGTCACTGGTGGTCTGCGGGCTTGCCTCGACTGCGTCGAGGATTGCGGCCGCGCGAGCCAGCACGCCCGTGGTGTCGGTGTTGTTCGCCGTCACTGCTCGACCTCCGCCATCGAATGCACCTTTCTCACCCTTCGATTGTGTCAGCCGACCCAAGCGTCGGTTTGCGATAGTTCGGATCACAGTGGTTGCGAAACGTGATCCACCGCACTATGGTCATTCCTACCAGGAGCGAATGCAATTATCAAATAATGATAATCACGCGATTCAGCCTCCACATCCTCAGGAGTGACGTCAGGTGCACACCGACAACCAGAACGGCCCGTTACACGGAATACGTGTCATCGAACTGGGCAACTTCATCGCCGCACCGTTCGCCAGCCGCCTTTTTGCGGACTTCGGTGCCGAGGTGATCAAGATCGAGCGCCCCGGCGTCGGCGACGAGCTTCGCGGCTGGCGCCGAAACCGCGGAGACACGTCGATGATGTTTCGCACGATAGCCCGCAACAAGCACTCGGTCACGGTCGATCTACGTACCGATGAGGGCCGCGACCTTGCGCTGAAGTTGGTCGAGACTGCCGATGTCGTCGTGGAGAACTTCCGTCCCGGCACTCTCGAGCGTTGGGGTCTCGGGCCCGACCGCCTGCAGGAGGCCAATCCCGACGTGGTTCTGGTGCGGATCTCGGGGTACGGCCAAACCGGGCCTCATCGCGACCGAGCCGGGTTCGGCGGGGTCGCAGAGGCATTCGGCGGGCTGCGCCACGTCACCGGACACGCCGATCGCGAGCCGGTGCGGGCGGCTGCGCCCGTCGGAGACGTCCTGGCCGGGTTGCATGGAGCCGTGGGAGCTCTGGTGATGTTGTTGGCACGTGAACGCAGCGGAGATCACTCTCGGCCGAAGGTGGCCGACGTCGCGCTGTACGAGGCCGTCTTCATGGCGATGGAGTCACTGGTTCCGGACTACGACGCGTACGGTGCCGTTCGCCAGCGGACCGCGGGCAACTTGCCCGGCGTGGTCCCCAGTGGGATCTATCCGACCTCGGACGGAAGCGTCATGATCGCGGGCAATTCGAGCAGCGTGTTCGGAAGGCTCATGACGGCCGTGGACCGGCCGGACCTTGCCGACGACTCCGATCTGGCCGACGGCGTCGGGCGGTTCGAGCGTGAGACCGAACTCGACGGTGCCATTTCTGCATGGACCGGCGCACGCCCGACGAGCGTGGTCGTCGGCGAGCTAGGTGCCGCAGGCGTTCCCGTCGGAGAGGTGTTCGACGCCGCTCAGATCGCCGAGGACGAGCACTATCTCGCACGCGGGATGGTGCAGGCGCTGAAAGTCTCCGTCGAACCGGGCAGCACCGAGGAAGTGCGCTTTCCCGGGGTGGTTCCGCGCTTCGGCGATACCACCACGACCGTCAAGTGGGCCGGCCCGGATCTGGGCGAGCACACCGACGATGTCCTCGGCCGCACACTCGGTCTCACCGAAGAACAGCTCGACGACCTCCGCGCGCGGAAGGTCATCTGACATGCCACGCGTACACATCACCGACGTCTATCTCCGCGACGGTTTGCAGGACGAGAAGTGCATCGTCCCCACAGAGGACAAGCTCGCCGTACTCGACGCCACCCTTGCGTCGGGAATTACGTCCCTCGAGATCGCGTCGTTCGTCTCGGCCACCAGAGTGCCGCAGATGGCCGACGCCGAGGAGGTCATCTCACGCGCGCCCCGTCGAGACGGAACCCGTTACAGTGCACTGACATTGAACGGCCGAGGCGTCCATCGCGCCGCAGAGACGGACATAGACGTGATCCAGATCGTCACGTCGGCCAGTGAGGGGCACAGCCGCGCCAACGCCGGCCGATCCCCCGACGACGCGCTACGGGACCTGAGTTCCGCCGTCTCGACGTATCCGGACCGCTCGTTCATCGGCGGTGTCAGTACCGCGTTCGTGTGTCCGTTCGACGGCGTCATCACGCCCGAGCGGCTCGTCGAGGTGTGTGAACGAATGGCCGACACCGGCGTATCGAGCCTCGGTCTGGCGGATACTTTGGGGATCGCCACCACCGATCAGGTACTGACCGGTGTCGACGCCGTCCGAACAGCCCTGCCCGAGTTGACAATCAGCCTCCATCTGCACAACGCTCACGATCAGGCCCTCGAAACAGCAGTACGTGCCGTACTCGACCTCGAGATCGAACACTTCGACAGCGCACTTGCCGGCTACGGCGGTTGCCCCTTCGCGCCCGGCGCACACGGGAACCTTGCGACTGAGCAGCTCGTGGAAGCATTCCATCGTGCCGGAATCGACACCGGAATCGACCCTGTATCTCTGGGCACCGCGGCCGATCTGGCTCGCGATGTCGTCGCGAGAGCGCAACCTCTTTCCACCGCCACACACTGATTTCGTTGGGCAACCAGCCCACACCCGCCGCGCTCCCCGCGGCTCACCTCATCCCCCGTCCGAAAGGCCAGCCATGGTCTACGCAATCTCGATCATTGCCTTGATCGCAATCTTCACCGTCGCCACGATCACACCCATCAACATGGGTCTGCTCGCTTTCGCCGGCGCATTCGTCGTCGGTGGCGCAATATCCGGCATCCCTGTCGAGGATGTGATCGATGCCTTCCCAGGAAGCACTTTCATCATCGTCGGCGGCATCACCTTGCTGTTCGCCATCGCCAAAGCCAACGGCACCATCGATGTCGTCATCGATCGATCTCTCCGACTCGTGGGCGGACGGCGCTGGGCCATCCTGTGGATGATGTTCCTGCTGTCCGGTCTGCTGATGGCCCTCGGATCCGTTCTTGCCGTGGGCATGCTGGCACCGATCGCGATGCCACTGGCCAAGCGCAACAACATCAATCCCTTCCTGATGGGCATGGTCGTCAGCCATGGGGCTCTCGCGTGCTGCTTCTCCCCGATCAACCTCTACGGTGCCTTCGTCAACGGCTTGATGGACTCCACCGGCGTGGGCTCACATCCGCTGGCTCTGTTCCTCATCCCGTTCGTGCTCAACACCCTCATCGCCCTCGTGCTGTTCCTCGTACTCGGCCGTGACCTCATTCGTGATCGGACCCGCGCGTTCGATGTCCAGGACCTGCGCGACAACGAAGGCGGACTGCCCGTACCGTCGAGCCCGCGCCCGGGCTACACCGGACTGCCCGAGGGTAGCGGGGGCGGCACTTCCGTACAGGTCGAGGTCGATCACATCGAATCCTCCTCTATCACAACAGTTCCCAATGAGACCGTACCGCTCAACCGAATCCGAGTACTCACTCTGCTCGGCATCGCGGCCCTGGTCGTGTTGTCCGTGAGCCTGGGGCTCGACATCGGAGTCAGCGCAATCTGTGTGTCGGTCGTGTTGCTGCTGCTGACACCCAAGACTCACCCCAAGGTCGTCGACAACATCGCCTGGCCTGCCGTGGTCCTGGTCTGCGGTGTTCAGACGTACATGGCGGTCATGACCCAGAACGGCACGCTCGGATTCCTCGGCGACGCTGCGTCGGCCCTCGGTTCCCCCCTGTTGACGGCGCTCATCCTGTGCTACGCGGTAGCGATCATCTCGGCATTCGGATCATCGATCGGAACCATCGGCATCGCTCTTCCTCTCGCCGCACCGCTGCTCGCCGCCGGTGAACTCGGAGCCATCGGATTCGTTGCTGCCATTGCCTTCTCGGCGACCGTGGTCGATGTCAGCCCGTTCTCCACCAACGGGGTCATGGTTCTGGCGGAAGCCCGAGTGGACGACAAGGCCCGGTTCCAGCGAAAGATGATGGGGTACTGCGCACTCGTCGTTCTCATCGCCCCACCGACGGTGTGGCTGCTGACGGTGGTCGCCCCCTCGGTCATCTGACCCGATCGCACAGCCCCTGCTCACCGACCCCTCACTCAGTAGAGGGTTGGTAGGCAGGGGCTTTCGGCGTCTCGGCGGTAGTGCGTGACTCGACCGGATCGGGCGATCAGCGTTCGGTGGCCGGCCTCGTGCGCCCAAGACCGCCTCGGTCCTCGTCGAAGATCAACCACGTGCGGGTCGCCCGAACGCCGTCGAGCGATTGCAGCCCCTCCAGCACCACTTGCCGCAGACTCTCGTTGTCGGGAGTCCTGATGAGCACCAGCACGTCGAAATCCCCTCCGAGCAAACTGAAATGGTCGACGAACTCCATCGATCGCAACCCCTCGGACACGCTGCGCCACGAATCCTGACGGATCGACAGCGCGATGAATGCAGAGGTCCCGAGTCCGGATGCCGCGTGGTCGACCTGCACGGTGAACCGCTCGATGACGCCCGCATCCTTGAGCCTGTCCACTCGCGTATAGGTATGTGCACGAGAGAGATTCAGTCGATCTGCCAGTACCCGCATGGAGATCCGACCGTCGGCGGTGAGTTCGGTGAGAATGCGGCGATCGGTGTCGTCCAGTTCCACTCGCTTCGAGACCTCGTCCATTCGTCCGCTCCTCTGCGTCAGTTCACCGCCCCGATCGGACATATTTCAACTCTGATCCATCGTCGGCAGCCATATGTCTGCAATTTTACGCCGTTAGGTATTCCACATGACGCTATCGGCCAGAATCGCCCTACAAGCCAATTTCAGGAGAGTGCGCCATGACGACCGTCGAGAAGGTTCCGGCAACGTCCTACCAACAGTTCATGCCCGCCGACCGTCCCGTGCAATATCTCGCACCGGACGGGACGGGCGTCGACAGCGCCGCACGCTATGCGCGGCCGTCCGACGAACGCCTGTTGGAAATGTATGGCTCGATGGTGCACGGCCGCCGATTCGACCAGCAGGCAACAGCATTGACCAAGCAGGGCCGCCTCGCGGTCTACCCGTCGGCCCGCGGACAGGAGGCCTGCCAGATCGCGGCTGCATTGTGCCTGGACACGCAGGACTGGATGTTCCCTACCTACCGCGACTCGATGGCTCTCGCGGCGCGTGGAGTCGATCAGGTGGAGCTGCTCGGCATGCTCGCCGGCTACTGGCACTGCGGCTACGATCCGGCCGCCTACAAGGTCGCTCCCCAATGCACGCCTCTGGCAACACAGTTGTTGCACGCGACCGGCTTCGCATACGCCGAGTCGAAGCAGGGACGCGACACCGTCGCCCTCGCGTTCTGCGGAGACGGTGCCACCAGCGAGGGTGACTTCCACGAGGCTCTCAACTTCGCCGCGGTGTTCCGCGCCCCGGTCATCTTCCTGGTCCAGAACAACGGATTCGCCATCAGCGTTCCGCTGGCGCGCCAGAGCGCCGCGCCGTCGTTGTCGCACAAGGGCGTGGGCTACGGCATCGGTAGCGAGCAGGTCGACGGTAACGACCCCGTCGCGATGATGGCGGTGATGGACGAGGCCGTGAAATACGTCCGCGCAGGCAAGGGACCGGTGGTCGTCGAGGCGCACACCTACCGCATGGACGCCCACACCAACGCCGACGACGCCACCCGCTACCGCAAGGCCGACGAGGTCGAGGGCTGGCTGGCCCGAGATCCCCTCTCGCGCCTAGATTCCTACCTGCGTGCCCAGGGGGTTCTCACCGACGAACTCCGCGAGCAGATGACCGTCTCCGCCGACGCGGATGCCGCGGCGCTTCGGGCAGGCATGAACGCAGAGCAGGATGTCGACCCCGAGGACCTCTTCCGGTTCGTCTATTCCTCCCCCACCCCCGGTCTGATCGAACAGCGCAATCAGATCGCCGCCGAGATCGCAGCAGGAGAACTGTCATGACCACGATGACCATGGCCGGAGCCCTCAACGCCGCCCTGCGCGATGCGTTGACCGAGGACGAGAAGGTCGTCGTGTTCGGCGAGGATGTCGGCACCCTCGGCGGCGTCTTCCGCGTCACCGACGGCCTCACCCGCGACTTCGGCGACGACCGCTGCTTCGACACCCCGCTCGCCGAGTCGGGCATCGTCGGATTCGCGATCGGGATGGCGATGTCGGGCTACAAGCCC
Source organism: Rhodococcus sp. 15-649-2-2 (assembly GCF_002258645.1). NCBI lineage: Bacteria > Bacillati > Actinomycetota > Actinomycetes > Mycobacteriales > Nocardiaceae > Rhodococcus > Rhodococcus sp. 15-649-2-2. The sequence goes on along the minus strand of NZ_NPFM01000018.1, from coordinate 91,229 downwards.
GTCGTAGAGATGCAGTTCGACGCGTTCGCCTACCCGGCTTTCGAGCAGATCGTCTCCCACGTGGCCAAGCTGCGCAACAGAACTCGTGGCTCGCTGACCGCACCGATGGTCATTCGGATTCCATTTGCCGGCGGCATAGGCGGCGTCGAGCACCACTGCGACTCGTCCGAGGCCTACTACGCGCACACTCCTGGCCTGAAGGTCGTCTCGCCGTCCACAGTCGCCGACGCCTACTCGCTGATGCGCGACGCCATCGCCGATCCCGATCCGGTGATCTTTCTCGAACCGAAGCGGCTGTACTTCTCCAAGGACGACATCGAGCTGACCAAGACCGAGCCGATCGGCACGGCCGTCGTGCGCCGTGCCGGTACCGACGTCACGCTTCTCGCCTACGGACCGACGGTGTCCGTGGCCATGCAGGCCGCAGAGTTCGCGGCGGAGGACGGCCGGAGCGTCGAGGTGATCGATCTGCGATCGCTCAATCCGTTCGACGACGAGACCGTTGCGGCCTCAGTGCGCAAGACCGGACGCTGCATCGTGATTCAGGAAGCGCAGGGCTTCTCCGGCGTCGCCGCGGAGATCGCCTCACGAGTATCCGAGCGCTGCTTCCATCACCTGCACGCTCCAGTACTTCGAGTGACCGGACTCGACATCCCCTATCCTGCACCGAAACTCGAACACTTTCATCTGCCGTCCGCAGACCGCGTACTCGACGCGATCGACCGGCTGCAGTGGAACGACGCACCCGATCTCAGCAAGGCGGTCACAGTATGAGCATGCAGGTGTTCCTGCTCCCCGACCTCGGTGAAGGACTGACCGAGGCCGAGATCGTCGAGTGGAAGGTCAAGCCCGGCGACACCGTCACCATCGACCAGGTCGTCGTCGAAGTGGAGACCGCAAAAGCGTCCGTGGAGGTGCCCTGCCCGTTCGAGGGCGTCGTCGGCGAACTGCATGCGGCCGAGGGCACGTCACTCGCGGTCGGCGCGCCGCTGATCAGCATCACCGGCGGTGCCGTCGCCGACGTTCCCGCCGCCCACGAGCAGTACCGCGAAGAGGAACGAGCCGGCTCGGGAAATGTGCTGATCGGCTACGGCACGGGGCACGGTCCCACCGGCCGTCGCAAACGGAGAGCGGCTGCGCCGCAGGTGAGCGGAAACTCGACCCAGGCTACGACTTTCCATGCACATGCACCGAAGGTGCTCTCTCCCATCGTTCGGAGCATGGCACTGCAGGGCGGTCTCGATCTGGGCAGTATCGACACAGAAGGCAGCCACGGCGTCATCACTCGTGCAGACGTCGAGCGCGCCTTGTCGACGAATGTTCCTACGGTTGCGTCCTCGACCGACGGAGTCACTCGAATCCCGATCACCGGGATACGTAAAGCCATCGCAGACAAGCTCTCTCGCAGTCGTTCGGAAATTCCCGAGGCCACCGTCTGGGTCGACGTCGATGCGACGGCTCTGCTGCAGGCCCGACGCGACCTCGACGCCTCCATAGACGGCGTCAAGGTGACGTTGCTGGCGGTACTCGCCAAGCTGACGATGATCGCGTTGGCGAAGTTCCCGGAGCTCAACAGCACCGTCGATACCGCTGCGGGTGAGATCCTGCGCTACGAGAACATCGGGCTCGGCATTGCTGCCCAGACCGATCGCGGACTGATGGTTCCGGTTGTGCCGCAGGCCGACAAGGCAGATCTGAAGGAACTCGCCGAGCGGCTGGCCGAGTTGACCGAGCTCGCACGGACCGGTTCCCTCCCCGCAGCTCGCCTGAGCGGAGGAACGTTCACCCTCAACAACTACGGCGTGTTCGGGGTCGACGGCTCGGCCGCGATCATCAACCATCCCGAGGCTGCGATTCTCGGCATCGGACGAATCATCGACCGCCCGTGGGTCGTCGACGGCCAATTGGCCGTGCGCAAGGTGGCGCAGCTGTCGTTGGCGTTCGATCACCGCGTGTGCGACGGCGGGGTGGCCGGCGGGTTCTTGCGCACGGTGGCGGACTATGTCGAAAACCCGGTCGTGGCATTGGGATCCGTCCGATGAGCGCTCATGACGTCGATGTTCTGATCCTCGGCGGCGGCTCCGGTGGATACTCCTGCGCGCTGCGTGCCGACCAACTCGGCCTCTCGGTCGCGCTGGTCGAGGAAGACAAGCTCGGCGGCACCTGTCTGCACCGCGGATGCATCCCCACCAAGGCGCTGCTGCACACCGCCGAGGTCGCCGATGCAGTTCGAGGCTCGGCGCATGTCGGCGTCACCGCATCGCTGACCGGGGTGGACATGCCCGCGGCACTGGACTACCAGCGCAGCGTGGTCGCCGGCCTGTACGGAGGTCTGCAGGGACTGCTGAAGCGGCCGGGTATCGAGATCGTCTCGGGCCGTGGCCAGGTCGTCGGTCCTCGCACCGTCGAGGTGGAGGGTCGACGCATCACCGGAGCCTCGCTGGTTCTCGCCACCGGGTCGTATTCGCGCACCATTCCGGGAATCGAACTGGGGCCGCGGGTGCTCACCAGCGACAGCGCACTGTCGCTGGATCGGGTGCCCGAGTCGGTCGTCGTGCTCGGCGGCGGTGTGATCGGCATCGAATTCGCCAGCATCTGGGCATCGTTCGGTACGAAGGTCACAGTCGTCGAGGCACTCGATCGCATCGTTCCGGGTGAGGACGAATGGTCCTCGAAACAGCTCACCAAGGCACTACGCAAGCGCGGCATCGTCATTCGTACCGGCACCAAGGTCGAGACCGTCACCGAATCATCCGACGACGTCTCGGTGGCCCTGTCGTCCGGGGATACCCTCACGGCCGATCTGGTGCTGGTGTCCGTCGGCCGCGGACCCCGCACCGACGGTCTCGGTCTGGCCGAGCAGGGCATCGCCACCGAACGCGGTTTCGTCACAGTCGACGACAACCTGCTCACCACTACGGACGGCACCTACGCCGTCGGCGACATCGTGGCGGGATATCAGTTGGCACACCGCGGTTTCCAGCACGGCATATTCGTCGCCGAGCACATCGCCGGCCTCGCGCCCGCGCGCATCGACGGCGATGTCGTTCCGCGAGTAACGTATTCGCACCCCGAGGTAGCGTCGGTGGGGCTCACCGAGAAGGCCGCAGAGGAGAAGTTCGGCACGGTGACGTCGGTGGTCTACGACCTCGGCGGCAACGGCAAGAGCCGCATTCTGGCCACAGCGGGCGGTGTCAAAGTGATTCGTGCACGCGACGACGGTCCTGTCGTCGGGGTTCACCTCGTCGGCGACCGAGTAGGCGAATTGATCGGCGAAGCGCAACTCGCAGTCGCATGGGAAGCACTACCGTCCGAGGTCGGCAGTTTCGTCCATGCCCACCCCACCCAGAACGAGGCACTCGGTGAAGCGATGATGGTGCTGTCGGGTCGGCCACTGCACGCGCACAGCTGATCCGGGGGCAGCGGGCCTTTCTCGACGTGGCCACCGACACAGCACTTACGTCCGATGTCGGTGGCCCGTCAGGGGTCGTGTCCCGCTCACGGTTCGCCCTTCCGGAAAGCAGGTGCCTTGCTTGCTTTCTCGGTGTTCAGTGTTGCGATGAGAGGCAGTGTTCGCAACGAGATGATCTCCGACAGAGCGATCACGCTGGTCGACCTCGACACCACGCCGGACTTGTTCAGGGCGATCAGTGTGGCTTGTAGGCCGTCGTGGGATGCCGCAGCGATACGGCACAACACGTCTCCGGCCCCGGTCGTCGCAAAAGCCTCCAGCACACCCGGGATCGATTCCAATTCCGATGTGACCGAATCCAACGCACCCTGCACTATTTCGAGAGTCACGAAGGCTTGCACCCCGAAGCCCGCGGCCGAGAGGCCGATCCGGGGTTCGTATCCGGCCAGAACACCCGCATTCTCCAGCCTCCGGAGTCTCGAATGCACCGTCGCGCGAGCGACATTCACGAGTCGAGAAAGTTCCAGTGCCCCTGCGCGCGGGTGATGATGCATCGCAGTCAACAAAGCGAAATCCAACTCGTCGAGAGTCACCGCACCGTGCCCCGCCATCGCCTATCCCCTTCCGCACATTTTCTGGACACATCGTATAGCAACAACCGCCCTTTGCCGGTCGATCCAGACACACTGCCTAGCATCAGATGTGTTGATTGACTAGCGCCGCATCGTTGGGTTTGCTGAGTTCACAGCCACGGTCCTGCCGCCGGCTGGCCATCCACTCTTGCGCAGTCCGCCCTTCCAGCGATAGGAGCACAATCAATGTCCATCGAACAAACGCTCACCAACGAAGAGCAGCTCGCAGACCTCGACCTCGAGCAACTCCAGCAGCTCGTCGGGCTGGTGGAATACGACGGCGCACGTGACCCCTTCCCGGTCAGCGGGTGGGACGGACTGGTGTGGATCGTCGGTAATGCAACGCAGACCGCCCACTTCTTCCAATCTGCATTCGGGATGGAACTGGTTGCCTACTCCGGCCCGTCGACAGGTAACCGGGACCATCATGCCTTCGTACTGAAAAGCGGCGCAGTGCGATTCGTGATCAAAGGTGCCGTGGACCCGCAGAGCTCATTGATCGAACATCACCGCAAACACGGTGACGGAATTATCGACATCTCGCTCGCAGTCCCCGATGTCGACAAGTGCATCGCCCACGCCCGGTCGCAGGGAGCAACCGTCCTCGTCGAACCGCACGATACGTCCGACGACAACGGAACCGTCCGATCGGCAACCATCGCCACCTACGGGGACACCCAGCACACTCTCGTCGACCGGTCGCGGTACAACGGCCCCTATCTGCCCGGATACATCGAGCGAACATCTGCTTACGTCAAACGAGACGGCGCACCCAAGCGCATCTTTCAGGCACTCGATCATGTCGTCGGAAACGTCGAGCTGGGCAAGATGGACCAGTGGGTGGACTTCTACAACCGGGTCATGGGCTTCACCAACATGGCGGAGTTCGTCGGCGCGGACATCGCCACCGACTACTCGGCATTGATGAGCAAGGTCGTGTCCAACGGGAACCATCGCGTGAAGTTCCCGCTCAACGAGCCTGCGATCGCCAAGAAGCGATCCCAGATCGACGAGTACCTCGACTTCTACCAGGGCCCCGGCGCACAGCACCTGGCATTGGCCACGAACGACATTCTGACCGCAGTGGACCAGCTCCGCGCCGAAGGAATCGAATTTCTCACCACCCCGGACAGCTACTACGAGGACCCGGAACTCCGCGCGCGCATCGGCGAAGTTCGAGCACCCATCGAAGAACTACAGAAGCGCGGAATTCTCGTCGATCGTGACGAAGACGGCTACCTGCTGCAGATCTTCACCAAGCCCATCGTGGATCGACCCACGGTCTTCTTCGAGTTGATCGAACGCCACGGCTCGCTCGGTTTCGGACTCGGCAACTTCAAAGCATTGTTCGAGGCCATCGAACGTGAACAGGCCGCACGCGGAAACTTCTGAGCCTCGACCGGACTGCGTCGACAGACAACAATGGTGTGTCCCCACTGAACCGGGGACACACCATTGTCAACTACGACCCGCTGGTCGGCGGTCAGGTACAGAGTCGGACTTCACGCATCCACGGTGACAGCCGCACGTTTGACCGTAGTGATCACTCCGCTGGGGATACCACCTCGAAGGACCGTATCGAAGTTGTGCCACACGGTCTCGATTCTGCGCTGGACATTCTCCCAGCCGACTCCGGCCATATGCGGCGTGCACACGACCTGATCCAGCCGAAGCAATTCGCTCGATAGGTCGAGCGGCTCGCTCTGGTAGACATCCAGGCCGGCACCGGCGATGCGGCCATCACGCAGGAGTTCGATCAGTGCGGTCTCGTCCACGACTTCGCCGCGTCCGACGTTGACGAGAACCCCGCTGCGTTTCATCATCGCCAGTTCGTCTCGGCCGATCATCCGATCGGATTCCTCGTTCAACGGGACACTGAGGCAGACGACATCTGATACGGCCATCAGTTCCGACAGTGAGACCTGCCGAGCCGAGATGAGTTCGGAAACGGTGAGGGGTATTTCGGCGTTGTCGTAGAAGACGACGTTGGCTCCGAACCCGTGATGGACTATCTTGCCCACCCAGCGACCGATATTTCCGAGACCGACGATTCCGACGGTCTTCCCGTAGAGCTCCGAGTACGAGGTCTCGTCCAGCTCTTGGCGCCACTTTCCTTCTCTCATCAGCTCCATCGACGCCGGAATTCGCCTGAGCAACGTCAACATCAACGTGAGCGCATGTTCAGCGACGGAAATCGAGTGCGTCTTCATTTGCGCAACCGGCACACCCAGATCGTTCAATACGGGGAGCGAGAGTTGCCCGTAGCCGGAACTCATGTACTGGATGAACTTGACGTTCTTTGCTGCGCGGAACACGTCCTCCGGAACGTCGACGCCCGAGATGATGAAGTCGGCATCGGCCGCTTCCTCGCACATCTCGGACACGTCGGAATCCAAAGACATGATTTTGACCTCGAATCCATCCGGAACGGATTCGGTGATTCGGTCGATGTAGTCCTTCAACGGATTGACAAACAAAATTTTCATTGTCGTGGCGTCACTTTCGGTGTTCGTTGTCGAACCGCGATCCGCGGTTCTCGTCGATCTCTACGCAGCACGCGAGGTGCCGCACTGGATCAGGCCGGCAGAGCGTCGACGACCGCTTCCACTACATCTTGGGTACTTGCCGATCCGCCCAGATCACGCGACCGCGGGCCCGACTCCAGCGCGGACTCGACAGCATCCTGGATACCCCGTGCGGCGGCGATGCATCGATCGTCTCCGCGTCGTTCGCCGAGCCACTCCAGCATCATGGCGGCAGAGAGAATCATCGCGATCGGATTTGCTATGCCTTTGCCCGCGATATCGGGCGCGCTCCCGTGCGAAGGCTGGAACACTCCGCGCTCCAAACTGACATCGGCCGACGGCGCGACACCGAGACCTCCGACGAGACCTGCTGCGATCTCGGACACGATATCGCCGAAAATGTTCTCGGTGACCACGACGTCGAAGCGCCCGGGGTCGGTGACCATCAGCATGGATCCCGCATCGATGTAGAGCTTTGCGCTCCCGATATCGGGGTTCTTCGCCGCAACCTCGTCGAAGACTTTCTCCATGAGGACATTGCTGCGCAGGGCATTCGACTTGTGCAGCAACGTCACGTGCCCCGGCGTTCCCCTCTTGCGGCGCTCCCGCGCCTGCCCGAAGGCCATTGCGAAGAGCCTCTCGCAATTGGCCCGGGTGATCGTCATCCGATCGCTCGCCTGCTCGTCGCTGGGCTCGTGCACGTCGGCCAATCCAGCGAACATGCCCTCGGTCGTCTCGCGAATCACGAGCATGTCGATGTGTTCCGCCTTCACAGCACTATCGACTCCTCGGAACAGCCGAACCGGCCGGAGACTCGAGAAAAGTCCGTAGTGCGCGCGCATTTCGACCTGAGCGCCGAGCTCGAGCCCTTCGGGATCACGGACATCAGGTAGGCCCATCGCGCCGAACAACACGGCGTCGGACTTTCCTATCTCGTCCATGTCCGCCTCGGTGATCCTGCGCCCCGTGCGGCGGTACAGATCTGCACTGAAGTCATGGAATGCGTATTCCATCTCCAACCCGTAGCGCGCTTCACATTTTTTCAGGACGGTCAGGGCGGCATCCACCACTTCGGTTCCGATTCCGTCGCCGGGGATGACGGCAATGTCGTATCGAGTCACTGTTCTCCTGCTTCGCTTGTCGCACGTGCCTGGACTGTCGGATGGGAAAGGAGAGGCTCTTTCGATAACCCCTACTGGTTCTCATTAAATGAGAATTAGATTACTGTCTTCTGATAAGAAGGGTAGCAGCGCGTGACTCGCCTCACAAGCGACCGTGTACAGCGATGGGAACCACGCTCCGCACTGACGAACGACGGCTTTCCTTCGTGCGCCCTTGCGGTACACGCTGGATGCCGACCGATAGGTTCTACGAACGCGGAGTCCGAGCAGGGGACGGTTCTCGACATGGAGATCAAGCAGCTCAGGTACTTTCTAGTGGTCGCCGAAGAACTGCATTTCGCCCGTTCGGCGGAGCGATTGCACGTGGTCCAGGCCGTGGTCAGTCAACAGATACGAAGACTCGAACACGAGCTGGGTCAGCCGCTGTTCGACAGGTCCAAACGCCAAGTAGCGCTGACCGCCGCGGGGTGCAGGCTGGTCCCAGAAGCTCGAGCAGTGCTCGATGCTGTGTCACATGCCGCTGCGGCTGTGCGATCTCGCTCCGACGAGTCCGACGCACCACCGCATCTTCGATTGGGAATAGCAGGCGGGTCAGGCAAACGCGTCGATCTACTGCTGGACCACCTCGGAACACATTTTCCCGATCTGCTCGTCACACTGGAAATCGGGCAGGTATGGGAACAACTCGACGCCGTCCGTTCGGGTGCACTCGACGCCGCACTGGTTCGCCTGCCCAGAAACGACCAGGACCTGAACCTCATTCCGGCCTGGGTCGACCGGATCGTCGTCGCGATTCCCACGCGCCACCCGCTGGCTTCCAAACCCGATCTAGCGCTAGCGGATCTGGCGGACCTTCCGCTGCGCCTGATTCCGTCCGAGCAGAACCCCGCCTTCGCCGCCACCGTGCTCCGTGCCTGTGCGGACTCCGGGTTCGAGCCGGGCACGGGAATTCCATTCCGAGACCTACAAACAACAGTGCTCGAACTCGGCTCGGGACCACCATCGTGGACAGCGATGTACGAGGGCTCAGCACAAGCGATGTCGACCGAACGCGTCACCTTCCGGCCCGTGACCGATCCCGGCATGGTCGTGCAGATGTGGCTGGCGGTACGAGAACGGACCACGCTCGTCGACGCCCTGGCCGAAGCGTGCGCCCACATCTGACCTCCGATTGCTTTTCGTGAACGCTGAGTGCACGAATTGCTTCTGGTTCACACCGACGGATCGGCGTTGACTCGTCGTCGTACAGATTCACACCCTCTCGGTGTGACCACACGACGAGATCGGATACGCCGATGTACACGACGATCAACACCCCCGACTCTGATACTCCCATCCAACGTCTCGAAGCCGAAGATCCGAAGCCGGCCGCCGATGAGGCTCTCGTGCAGATCCATTCGTTCTCTGTCAACCGCGGGGAACTGTCCCTCATGGCCGCGAGAGGCCACGGCTGGCGACCCGGCCAGGACATCAGTGGCGTCGTGATCGATGCGGCCGCAGACGGGAGCGGACCCCAAGTAGGCACACCGATTGTCGGAATGGTCGACGGAGCCGGATGGTCCGAACTCGCAGCCGTGCGCACCGATCGAATGGCAGTCCTCCCAGATACGTTGGGCACCAACATCGCTGCCGCTCTACCGATGGCGGGACTGACCGCGCTACGCACCGTGCGCTTGGGTGGCGACCTCCTGGGACGCAAGGTCCTGATCACCGGCGCCAACGGCGGCGTGGGTCGGTTTCAGATCCAATTGGCAAGTGCTGCCGGGGCGTCGGTCACAGCGATCACTACAGCCGGCGAGAACGAAGCCAGTGAACTGGTCGAACTCGGGGCAACCGAGGTCACAGCCACTCCATCGAACGCATCCGGTCCCTTCGATCTGATCATCGAATCCGTCGGAGGTGCAGCACTCGAAGCCGCACTGTCCGTGCTGGCCCCCAAGGGCACGCTGGTGATGATCGGCAACAGTTCCGGCACCAAGGCCGAGCTCGATGTCTTCTCCTTCATGGGGCACGAGGGCGCGACGATCACCAACTACATGTCGTATGCAGTCGAGTACCCCGAACACGAAGACCTCGAATTGCTCGTGAGCTTGGCCGCCGACGGCCGCATCGATCCGACACCGGGATACTCCGTCGATTGGTCGGAACTCACTCATGTCATCGAACTGATGAAACGACGCGAATTGCCCGGAGGTAAAGCCGTACTCACTATCTCCCACTGAAACTGCATCATCGATCACTCGAGGACAACACGGTGACATGCCAAACGGTCAGCGGGCACGACCCTTGACGTCGCACTTGCATTTTGCAAGCATTAGTCCATGAGCCTGTTCATCACCTGTCCCGTCGAGAACGTCGAGCGCGCAACGTCCTTCTACACAGCTCTCGGCTGGACGCTCAACGCCGAGATGTCCGACCACAACGTGTCGTGCTTCGCCATCACTCCGGGGCAGTACGTCATGCTCGGCAGCCGCGAGATGTATGCGAGCGTGGGCGGCACAGAGGAGCTCATCGGCGGACCCGACACACCGTCGAAGGTCACGGTCTCGTTCGACCTCGGCAGCCGCGAGGCAGTCGACGAGCTCATCGAGCGTGCCGGCGCTGCAGGTGGACGGATCGGAGACACCGATGACTACGCCTTCATGTACCAACGTCAGTTCGACGACCTCGATGGTTACCACTACTCGCCGTTCTGGATGAAGCCGGACACCGATACGGCCGAATGAGCGACCTCGCCGCCGCCCTCGACATCGTCGGTGCCCGGTGGGCACTTCTCATTGTCGAGCGACTGCTCGAGGAACCGCAACGGTACGGCGATCTGCAGCGCGACCTCGGAGTACCGACGAACATGCTCGCTACCCGGCTGCGCGAACTCGAAGCGGCAGGAGTGTTGACCCGTCTCCCCCTTCGGCACAACACTCGCGCGTACGCGCTGACCGAAAGAGGTCTCGCCCTGCGTGAAGCAATTGTCGCACTCGAGCAATGGGGCAAAGAGGCTGCACCACAGGTCAGTTGAGCTCACGCGGAGTGAACACCGTCTGGGCCACCTACACGACGACAGCCCCGCAACTCGGCTGGTTGCGGGGCTGTCGTCATCGATGGGTCAGACGTTCAAATCCTCGTCCCTACGGTTTTTGATTCGCGAGGTCGCAACGAAGGAGATGGCGGCCAGGATCATCAGGTAGATCGAGATCGACATCGAGGTGCCGGTTCCGTTGAACAGTGCCTCGGAGATGGTCGGAACGAAGGCTCCACCGAGTACGGTACCGATGGCGTAGCCGATGGATGCTCCACTGAATCGGACTGCTGCGGGGAACATCTCGGCGTACAGGGCCGGCTGCGGACCGTACGAGAGTCCGAGTCCGACGGCAAACAGTCCGAGGGCCAGGTAGATCCAGTGCAGTTCACCGGTGTCGACGAGCAGGAAGAACGGGATGGCGCACAGCACCATTGCCGCGTTTCCGAGGTTCATGATGGTGGTCCGGGCGTAGCGATCGGACAGATACGCGCCGAGGAGGGTGAAAATTCCCCACACGATGGCCGCGAACAGGCTGGCCACCAACACATCCACGCGAGCAAGTCCGTGTTCACGCGTCGAGTACGCCACGATGAATCCACCGACGATGATGTAGCCGTTGCCGTTGGTGCCGATGAACGACAGCGCAGCCAGCATGACCTGCTTCTTGTTGGTACGCCACAGTGCGCGAACTGGAGTGTGGTTGCGCTCCTTGCGTTCTGCGAGCTCCTTGAACACCGGAGTCTCCTCGACGCGACGTCGGATGTAGAAGCCCACGAGGATCAGCACGAAGCTGATGAGGAACGGAATGCGCCAGCCCCAGGCCTCGAACTGCTCTTCGCTGAGCAAGCCGGTGCACAGTGCCAACGTTCCCACCGCAATGAGCATGCCGAGCGGAACACCCATCTGGGTTGCCGCACCATAGATTCCGCGCTTGCCCTTCGGGGCGTGCTCGACGGCCATCAGAGCTGCGCCGCCCCACTCGCCGCCGGTGGAGAACCCCTGCAGAATGCGCAGCACTATCAGAATGATCGGAGCCCAGATGCCGATGGTCGCGTAGGTCGGCAGCAGTCCCATACCGACGGTGGCCGCACCCATCAGGGTGAGGGTCGCGATGAGGACCTTCTTGCGGCCGATCTTGTCACCGAAGTAGCCGGCGACGATGGCCCCGAGAGGCCGGAAGACGAAGCTGATACCGATGGTCACGTAGGCGACCAGCTGTCCGGACGAGCCCATGGGCGCAAAGAACAGTTGGGCGAAGATGAGCGACGCCGCCTGCGCGTAGATGAAGAAGTCGTACCACTCGACGGTGGTACCGACCATGCTGGCCATGGCGGCGCGGCGATGCTCACGCGACACCCCGGTGGGCGTCTCGACCTGAGTTGACATCGACTTGTCTCGTTTCGTTCGGGCTCCGGCGCTCGGGCATCGAGCGGCCGTTCGGAGTGGGGCGGGGCGGGTTGCGATGGGTGAAGGACGGCGATTAGGTGCAAGCGCAGAATCGGATAAAACTCACCGTCCATTCGGTCGGTAATTACTGTGACCGGCGCCACCGTAGTTTGTCAAGGTGGTCGCGTACATAACAAGGCGATGGACGCACTTCGTCGGAAACTACCGATCGGGGCCTGTCGCTTCGTCCGAAACGACGCAGACGTCCACAGTGACGCCGGTCATACTCGAACTCATGGCCGCACCCACGTCGACTCTCGTTCACCACTCTCACGTCATCGACGAACTGATGCGCGCCCTCGGTGCCGACGCGGTGGTGACCGACCCGGACATTCTCGCCGGTTACCGGCACGACGCCGCAGCGTTGTGCGAATCCACCCTGCCACTGGTGGCGGTACTGCCGACCACGGAATCGGACGTGCAGGCCATCATGAAAATCGCGTCGGCACACCGCATTCCCGTTGTGCCGCAGGGTGCATTGACCGGCCTGGCCGGAGCAGCGAACGCCAGCGTGGGAGCAATGGCCCTCAATACCCGGCGCATGAACAAGATCGTCGAGTTGGACGTCGTCAACCGCACCGCCGTCGTGCAACCCGGTGTCACCAACAAAGAATTGAAAGATGCTGCCGTGCAGCAGGGACTGACGTACCTCCCTGATCCATCCAGCTGGGAGGCGTCGACGATCGGCGGCAACATCGCCACCAACGCCGGCGGCCTGTGCTGCGTGAAATACGGCGTCACAGCACGATTCGTCCGTGGACTGCGCGTCGTACTCGCCGACGGCCGCGCCACGTTCGTCGGTCGACGCACCGTCAAAGGCGTGGCTGGGCTATCTCTGGCCGAGCTGTTCGTCGGCTCCGAGGGAACGCTCGGCATCATCACCGAGGCCACCGTCGGCCTCGATTTCCCCAGCGCCGTACCACTCACGATGGCTGCGACCTTCCCCTCCACTGTCGCTGCAGGAGAGGCAGTGTCGAGGATTCGTGCAGCAGGTATCACCCCGAGCCTGTTCGAGCTGTTGGACCGCACCACTATCGCCGCGATCGACGCCTACGCCCGGATGGACTTCGGCACCGACGCAGCCGCAGTGCTGATCGCCCAATCCGACATCGGCGCAGGCGCTGTGGAGGAGCTCGAGGCTATCGCCGCACTGTGCACCGCAGCCGGTGCGACCGATGTGGCCGTTGCCGAGGACGAGGTCGAATCGGAGCAGCTCGTGCAGGCCCGTCGACTGGCGTACCCGGCACTCGAGCGTCTCGGTTCGCCGTTGGTCGACGATGTGTCCGTTCCCATTTCACAACTCGCCACGATGATCGACGAGGTGGGTCGGGTCGCAGACCGGCTGGGTATCGTCATCGGAGTCGTCGGCCACGCCGGTGACGGGAACATCCATCCGACGGTCATCGTCGACCCCCTCGACCCCTCATCGTTGACGAAGGCGCACAGCGCGTTCGACGAGATTGCGGCATTCGCCCTCTCACTCGGTGGAACCATCACCGGCGAGCACGGGGTGGGACTGCTCAAGCGGGACCTTCTCGAGACCGAACTCGACTCGGTTGCAGCGGAACTGCAGCGCGGCATCAAAGAATTGCTCGACCCGCACTACCTGCTCAACCCCGGGAAGGTCCTCACCGCCCGGCCCTGAGCCGTAGCGACATCCAGACCAGCAACCGGGTGTCCGCGTCGTCGAGATCGAGACCGAACAACTCCTTGGTACGCCGGAGTCGGTAGCGGAAGGTGTTGGGGTGCAGGTACAGCGATGCAGCTGCGGCGGCAACGTTGGACTCGTGCGCCAACAACGCCAGCACCGTCGCGGCGTACTCGGTACCTTCCGAAGCATCGCAGGAAAGCATCCGTTCGACGGCAGGCAACGCCAACGACACCTCCGACAGAGCTGCCCCTGCCCTGCGCAGCGTGGCTTGGACTCGGACGTCCTCGAACATGATGGTCGGAGAACCGTCCTCGCAGGCGTCGAGCGCCCACTGCGCATGCACTCGAGCAGTCATCGGGCGCTCGTCCGGCCCACCGAGCGCGAACGTCACCGGAATTCCGAGGGCAGATACAGCCCTGCGTCGAAGGTGCTCGAATTCGTCTACGGTGATTGGGATTTCGGAACGCATCACGAGGAAGGCAGCGCCGTCGATCACGACAGCACCCGAGTCGAGCTGTTGCCCGAAGATCAGGTCGAGCATCCCCCGCAGTCGCGACGCGGTGGCTTCCGGCCTGTCCGACTGCACCCGGGTCGCCAGCACCGTGTACAGCTGCCCCTCGGGTGTGACGGCTGCTGGATCGGTCAGTAGTTCACGTGCCCTGGGCTTTTCGACACCCACAGCCTGCGGTCGCTGACTCAGCAACGGTATTGCTTCGGCTGCTGCCCGTAGCAGTGCAGCCATCGCGGCCGGCTCGGGCCGCGATACCGCCGCGGTGGGGACAATGCACCAGATCGAACCGAGATATTCGCCGCCACTGGTTACCGGCACGGCCAGGCGAGGTAGCACCCCGGCTACGGCGACGATCCGCACAGTGGAACTGCGCCGGAACTCCTCGTCGGTATGGTGCGCCATGTACTCGGCCGGAACCTGCTTGCCGAGAATCCCGTCGCGCCGCACGTCGTCGATCGGTTGCCCGGGCAGCGACGAGTAGGCCACGACGTAGCCGGCCGGGTCCATCACCGATACCGCGCCGCCCACAGCAGCCGCCGTGACGTCGGCCAAGGCAGACAGATCGGCAGTGGTCATCGACTCACCGTACTTCCGAGCAAATCCGACTACCTGGCCACGGTGCGACTGTCACCTCGGAATTCGGCGACCAGCTCGTCTCGACACGTCACCGACACGTCGTACAGGCCGTTCCGGCCGAACCGCGCACGCTCGACGGCATCTGCAACCAGCACGTCCCCGGCCTTCGTCGGACGGAGGTATCGGATGTCACAACGTGCCGCGACGGCCGAATCGTCGTGCGAATTACAAGCCATCGCGAACGTTGTGTCCGCCAGCAGGAAGACGTAGCCACCGTGCGTGATCGAATAGCCGTTGACCATGTCCTCGGTCACGACCATCGACATCCTCGCGTGGCCGGGTGACAGCTCGATCAATTCGATGCCGAGCTTGCGGGACGCCGCGTCGACCTCGAACATCTCTCGCGCGATCATCGAATCCGTCACGGCTGCAACACCGACTGCTCGTTCTGGGTGAACATCGTGACGCCACCGGTTGCGAAGTTGCGCAGATCCTTGCCCGCGGTCTTCATCTCGGGCGAGGCCAATCCTGCCTTCAGCGATGCCTCGTCCGCGAAGTACAGGCTCGCGATCGCGTAGTACAGCGGTGGTGAATCGTCGAGCGAGTCGAGCGTGCCCCAGGTGAAGTCGACCAGTCCGGGGACTGCACGCGCGAGGGGCACGTGCACCTCGGCGTAGTGACGATCGAATGCGGCAGGATCCTCGGGCATTCCGTAACAGACGGCCACTCGTACGCTCATGATGCAGCCTCGGGCTTCGCGACGAGAGTGAGCACGTCGTACGTCGCTACGGGATCGCCGTCCTGGTTGACGACCACTGCGTCCCATCGCACCTCGCCGTAGTCGGCGCTCTGACGCGGGGTGATGAGCTTGGCCGTCAACGTGACCGTCAACGAATCCTCGGCCTTGACGGGCGTCAGGAAACGCAGACTGTCGACGCCGAAGTTCGCCAGGACGGGGCCCGGTGCGGGGTCGACGAACAGCCCTGCGGCAAGCGAGACCACCAGGTAGCCGTGCGCCACGATGCCGCCGAACAGCGGATTGGCCGCTGCCGCTTCGGGATCGGTGTGCGCATAGAAGGTATCGCCGGTGAACTCGGCGAAATGATCGATGTCCGCACGCGTGACCTGTCGTGGTCCACCGATGATGGTGTCGCCCAGTTTCAGCTCGCCGAGGTTCTTTCGGAACGGGTGCACTTCGCCGGTCGTCTGCTTCGCCCCGGCGACCCACTTGTTGCCGATGGCCGTCAGGACGTCCGGTGTCCCCTGAATTGCCGTGCGCTGCATGTGGTGCAGGACGCCGCGGATACCGCCGAGTTCTTCACCGCCGCCTGCTCGGCCCGGCCCGCCGTGCACCAGGACCGGCAGTGGCGATCCGTGGCCGGTCGATTCTTTCGCGTCCTCGGAGTTCAGCACCAGGATGCGGCCGTGGTACGGGGCACTGCCCAGAACGATCTCGCGCGCGACGGTCGAGTCCTTGGTCACGAGAGATGCAACCAGAGAGCCCTTTCCGCGGGCTACGAGATCGAGCAGGTCTGCGGTGCCGTCGTAGCCGATGACGGTCGATACCGGCCCGAACGCCTCGATCTCGTGCGGTTCGGGCGCGGCCTTGTCGCCGGCCTTCAGCAGCACCGGTGCCATGAACGCGCCTGCTCGCTGATCCACCGCGTCGGGATCGCCGAAGACCACCGATGCGGACTTGGTCAGTCCACGAATGGATTTGAGGACTTCGTCTCGCTGATCGATGCTGGCGAGGGCACCCATGGTGACCCCCTCGTCGGCCGGATCACCGACGACGACCTTCTCCAGCTTGGTCTTCAGTGCCTCGATGACGAGCTCGACAGAGTCCTGCGGAACCAGCACCCGGCGAATGGCTGTGCACTTCTGCCCGGCCTTGGACGTCATCTCGGTGAAGACACCCTTGACGAAGAGATCGAACTCTGGATCGTCCTGTGCCACATCGGATGCCAGTATCGAAGCATTGAGGGAATCCGCCTCGGCCGTGAAGTGCAGTCCTTCGCCCACGACGTTGGGATGAGAACGCAGGGTCGCAGCGGTATCGGCGGATCCGGTGAAGGCCACCGAGTCCTGGCCGCCGAGGTGGTCGAGCACACCGCGGGCACTGCCGCACAGCAACTGCACCGAACCCTCGGGCAGCAACCCTGACTCGATGATCCGGCGGAACACCAGCTCGGTGAGGTACGCAGTTTGGCTGGCAGGCTTGACGATCGACGGCACGCCCGCGATGAACGCGGGGGCCAGCTTCTCGAGGAAGCCCCAGACTGGGAAATTGAACGCATTGATCTGGACGGCGACGCCGCGCCTCGAGGTGTAGATGTGCTGACCGAGGAAGGTGCCCTTCTTACCGAGCTGCTCGATCGCGCCATCGAGATAGACCGTCTCGTTAGGGAGTTCGCGTCGGGCCTTGCTCGCGTAGCTCAGCACGGTTCCGAATCCGCCGTCGATGTCGACGCCGGAATCGCGGGTGGTGGCTCCGGTGTGCCGGGAGAGTTGGTAGAACTCCTCCTTGCCTGCCATCAGCGTCAGGCCCAGTTGCTTGAGCAGGGCTGCACGCTCGTGGAACGTCAGGGCTGCGAGCGCGGGCCCTCCGACGGTACGGGCGTAGTCGATCATGCCCGCAACATCGAGTCCACTGGATGACACCCGGGCGATCTCGCTGCCGTCGACGGCGCTCAGCAGCGGCGCGCCCTCATCGGTTGCGGAATACCACGTGCCCTGGGCATAGCTTTCCAGAAGTCTGCTCACAACGCCTCCATCTCACCGTACGTTCGGTCGGTAATTACCATCGCCGTCGAACGCCGAGATGTCAAGACTCGTCGCCCTACGTGCGGCGCAGTCCGTCGAAGGTCAGGGCCACGACGGCGTCGGCCAATTCCTCGACGGATCCGCCGGTGCGCGGGCGGTACCACTCGATGAGCGAGTTGACCGTGCCGAACACGAGCTTGGACGCCAGGGCCGGATCCACCCCTGGACGCAGGTCGCCCTCCTCGGCGGCGGCCACCACGAGCCCGGTGACGAAAGAATCGAACTCGCGTCGACGGGCGAGGGCCCGGCGCTCGACGTCGGTGTTGCCGCGGACTCGCAGCAGCAGCGTCACGTAGGGCAGCTCCGCACACAGGATGTCCACGCTGCGACGCACCAGGTATTCGAGGCGGTCGATGTATCGCCCGGTCGTGGCCCGATCCTCGGTCGTCACGGCGAACAGCGCATTGAGAGCCCGCGACAACGCGAGTTCGAGCAACTCGGACTTGCCGGACACATGGTGATAGATCGAAGACTTGGTGATGCCGAGCCGCTTCGCCAGAACTTCCATGCTGGTGCCGTCGTATCCACGGTCGTTGAAGACCTTGACCGCCACTGCCAAGAGCGAGTCCAGGTCGTATCCCGGCCGCCCTGGCTGTCCGGTCTTGCGCGGCGCGCGTGCGGTTGTCATTGCCACATCTTCTCAGTCGGCGCCCGATTCCACAGCACCGTGGGCAGCAAACCTTGCCAAACGACCGAATGTTCGGTTATTAATGACGCAACCGTACGGAGGAGATTTCAAGTGGGCGAAGTATTTCTCGTGGCCGGCGCACGCACGCCGCACGGACGCTACGGCGGAGCACTGGCGTCGGTGCGCCCCGACGATCTGGCCGGGCTGGTCGTCGCCGAGGCGGTCCGGCGCGCGGGTGTGCCCGTCGACCGGATCGACGAGGTGATTCTGGGCGCCGCGAACCAGGCAGGCGAGGACAATCGAGACGTAGCGAGAATGGCGGTTCTGCTCGCAGGACTCCCCCACACGGTGCCGGGTTACACCGTCAACCGCCTGTGCGCGAGCGGACTGACTGCAGTTGCGAATGCCGCCAGCACCATTCGCAGCGGTGAGGCCGACATCATCGTCGCCGGTGGCGTCGAGTCCATGACCCGCGCGCCGTGGGTCATGGCCAAGCCGGGAACCGCGTGGGCCAAACCCGAAGAAATCTTCGACACCTCCCTCGGCTGGCGATTCACCAATCCGACCTTCGCCTCCCACGACGCGGGGACCGACCCCAAGATCACCCTGTCGATGGGCGAAACCGCTGAGGAGGTCGCGCTCAGCGAGGGCATCACCCGCGAGGAGTCCGACGCCTTCGCGTTCCGCAGTCAGCAGCGTGCCGTCGCCGCCCAGGACGCCGGACGCTTCGCCGACGAGATCGTGCCCGTCACGACCAAGAGCGGCGAGGTCACCGAGGACGAGACGCCGCGACGCGGAACCACACTCGAGAAGCTCGGCACGCTGAAGACCGTCTTCCGCAAGGACGGCATCGTCACCGCCGGAACGTCCTCGCCGTTCACCGACGGTGCGTCGGCATTGGTGGTGGCATCGGAAGAGGCCGTGAACAAGTACGGCCTCGAGGTGCGCGGACGCATCGTCACCAGCGCGAGTGCCGGTATCGCGCCGCACATCATGGGGCTCGGGCCGGTGCCCTCCACACAGAAGGCGCTCACCCGCGCAGGATGGTCGGTCGAGGATCTCGGTGCCGTCGAACTCAACGAGGCCTTCGCGGCACAGTCCCTCGGCGTCATCCGCCAGCTGAAGCTCGACGAGAACATCGTCAATGCCGACGGCGGTGCCATCGCCCTCGGACACCCTCTCGGCTCGTCGGGTGCTCGAATTCTGTTGACGCTGTTGGGCCGGATGGAACGTGAGAAAGCGTCCCGCGGACTCGCGACGCTCTGCGTCGGCGTCGGGCAAGGCGTGTCGATGTTGATCGAGGCACCGTGAAGACGCTCGTCGTCGAGGAGCTGACGGACCGCGTTGTCGTCACTCTGAGTCGCGAGAAGCAACGCAACGCAATTGATTCCGAGATGATCGGCGAGTTGCACGAGGTGTGCGCGCTCGTGGAGCAGGATCCGAGAATCGTCATCCTGACCGGCGCGGGCGAGCACTTCGCCGGGGGTGCCGACATCAATCAGCTGCGGGCCCGCACCCGCGACGACGCATTGCGCGGCATCAACCGAAACCTGTTCGACCGCTTCGCCGCACTGCCCCTGCCGACGATCGCAGCAGTGCGCGGTTACGCGCTCGGCGGTGGAGCAGAGTTGTCCTACGCCTGCGACATCCGCATCGCGTCGCCGACGGCCGTGTTCGGCAATCCCGAACCGGGCCTGGGCATCATGGCTGCCGCCGGGGCCAGCTACCGGTTACCGACACTGGTGGGAGTGTCCGTCGCGAAGCAGGTTCTCCTCGGTGGCCGGACGCTCGACGCCGAGGTGGCACTCCGCTCCGGCCTGGTGCTGGACGTCGTCGACGAGCCCTTGGCCGCAGCGCATTCCCTCGCGGATCGCATTGCCAAGCAAGCACCGTTGGCACTGAAGCTGACCAAGAAGATTCTCGATGCGCCCGGTTCGCACCCGTGGGCCGACGACATCGCGCAGGCCGTGCTGTTCGAGACCGAAGACAAACAACGCCGAATGACGGCATTTCTGGAGAAGAAGAAATGACAGTTCCCTCTAACGTGGCCGTCGTCGGTGGTGGACGCATGGGCGCCGGTATTGCCCAGGTGTTCGCGGCTCTCGGCTCGAACGTCGTCATCGCCGAAGCCGCCGACCAGCAGGCCGCCCTCGGACGAGTCTCCACCGGACTCGACCGGGCGCACGAGCGCGGCAAACTCAGCGAGGATCCCAATGCGATTCTCGCCCGGGTCTCCACCGTCGCCGGGCCCGCGGATCTCCCGGCCGAACTCGACCTGGTTGTCGAAGCCGTTCCCGAGATCCCGTCGCTCAAGGTCGAGGTGCTTGCTCTCGTCGACAAGATCGCCGGGCCCCAGACCGTCATCGCGTCGAACACGAGCTCGATCTCTATCGCCGAACTCGGCGCAGCACTGGGTGATCCGAGCCGCTTCATCGGGATGCACTTCTTCAACCCGGTTCCGGCGTCGACTCTCGTCGAGATCGTGCGCGCGCCTGCCACCTCCGCGGACGTGGTGGAGCGAGTACAGCAGTGGGTGTCGCTCCTGGGCAAGACCGAAGTGCTTGTCAACGACTCCCCCGGCTTTGCGACGTCACGGCTCGGCGTCTGCCTCGGACTCGAAGCCATTCGGATGCTGGAGGAGGGCGTCGCCGACGCCGAATCCATCGATCGCGCCATGGAACTCGGCTACAAGCACCCGATGGGTCCGCTACGGTCGACCGACCTCGTCGGGGTGGACGTCCGGCTCGCGATCGCAGAACACCTGGCGTCGACCCTCGGCGACAGGTTCACTCCCCCGCAGTTGTTGCGAGACATGGTTGCTCGCGGCGACATCGGACGCAAGTCCGGTCGCGGCTTTCACGATTGGACGAACGCATGACGGTACGGTTCGACATCAAAGACGGCCTGGCGACCATCACCCTCGCGCGCCCCGAGGCACACAACGCCCTCGACGTCGCGACGAAGCTCGCGTTGGCGGAGGCCGTTCAGAACGCCGCCGCACCCGAGGTGCGTGCCGTATTGATCACCGCCGAGGGCAAGAACTTCTGCGTCGGCCAGGATCTGGGTGAGCACGTCACCGCGCTCGAGGCCGATCCGGCCACGGCGATGGATACCGTCGGTGAGCACTACAACCCGGTCATCCGAGGGTTCGCTGCGCTCGAGGTGCCGATCGTCGTCGCCATCCCCGGCGCATGCGTCGGCGCAGGTCTCGGGATCGCACTGGCCGGAGACATCCGAGTGGCCGGCACCAAGTCGTCGTTCGCGACGGCATTCACCGGCATCGCCCTGGCCAGTGACTCGGGATTGAGCTACACGTTGGTCCAGGCACTGGGATCGAGTCGGGCCGCGGGTCTGATGCTGCTCGGCGACAAGGTCACCGCCGCACAGGCCCTCGACTGGGGCCTTGTGCATCGCGTCGTCGACGATGCGGATGTTCTCGAGACAGCGCGCACGCTGGCCGCGTCACTCGCATCCGGACCGACCCAGGCCTACAAACAGGTCAAGGCACTGATCGCTCGATCCGGACTGTCCGACGCACTGGACCGCGAGGCGCAGGCGCAGACCGCCCTGGGCCAGACGCAGGACCACAAAGCGGCTGTCGACGCGTTCCTTGCCAAAAAGAGAGCCTCCTTCGTCGGCATGTGAGCGGGAGTGGAGCCTGCGGAACGACCCATGTGAACAGAAACTCGACCCCTGCTACGAAGTTCCACGCACGTGCGGCGCAGCCGCTCTTGTGCACGGAGCTGCACTCGAGGCATACTGGTTACCAACCGATCATTCGGTAATGAAAGTAGGACTTATGACCACGTCAAACACCTTGTCCGCCGAGACGCTGCAGGACGGGTTCGATGACACCGTCGCCCGCGAACAGCGCGTCGAGCCCCGCGACTGGATGCCCGACGGCTACCGCAAGTCGCTCATCCGCCAGATCGCCCAGCATGCTCACTCCGAGATCATCGGTATGCAGCCGGAGGGCAACTGGCTCACCCGTGCGCCGTCACTGCGCCGCAAAGCGATCCTGATGGCCAAGGTGCAGGACGAAGCCGGCCACGGCCTCTACCTGTACTCCGCCGCAGAGACGCTCGGTGCAGACCGCGCCGATCTGACGGTCAAGCTCATCGAGGGCAAGCAGAAGTACTCCTCGATCTTCAACTACCCCACCCTGACGTACGCCGACGTGGGCACCATCGGCTGGCTCGTCGACGGTGCAGCGATCTGCAACCAGGTTCCCCTGTGCCGCAGCAGCTTCGGCCCGTACGCACGCGCGATGATCCGCGTCTGCAAAGAGGAGTCGTTCCATCAGCGACAGGGCTACGAACTGCTCGCCACGATGATGCGCGGCACCGACGAACAGCGCGCCATGGTTCAGGAATCAGTCAACCGCTGGTGGTGGCCGGCTCTGATGATGTTCGGCCCGCCGGACGACGAGTCCCCCAACACCGAGCAGTCGATGAAGTGGGGCATCAAGCGCCACACCAACGACGAACTGCGCCAACGCTTCGTCGACATGTCCATCCCGCAGGCGAAGGCTCTCGGAGTCACGTTCCCCGACCCGGACCTGAAGTGGAACGAGGAGCGCAAGTCGCACGATTTCGGCGAGCCCGACTGGTCCGAGTTCATGCAGGTGATCAAGGGCAACGGTGCCTCCAACGTCGAGCGCATCGCGAACCGGCGCGCAGCTCACGACGGCGGAGCCTGGGTCCGTGAGGCCGCAACCGCATTCGCCGAAAGGAACGCAGCATCATGACCGAATTCACCGCCGAGGGCGGCCACGGAGCGGTGCCCACCGAGGGTGTTCCGGTCGAGCCGAAAAGGGAAGCCGTCAAGGCAGATTGGCCCTTGTACGAGGTGTTCCTGCGCGGCAAGCGCGGCCTGAACCACGTGCATGTCGGATCGCTGCACGCCGCCGACGACCACATGGCGCTGCGGCATGCTCGCGACGTCTACACCCGCCGCAACGAAGGCGTCAGCATCTGGGTGGTTCCGTCCAACTCGATCGTCGCATCGTCGCCGTCGGAAAAGGATCCGTTCTTCGCACCGAGTGGCGACAAGGTGTACCGCCACCCGACGTTCTACGAGATCCCCGACAACGTTCCCCACATGTGAGATCCACACTTCAAGAGGACAAGCACTCATGACTGATCACGACAGCGCCTACGAGGGCCTCGTCGACGAGGACTCGCACGGGCAGTGGGCATTCGGGACGAGCTTCGACGACCCACTCGCCGGAGTCGATACCACCGTGCCAGACGACGTCGACCTGAAAGCCCTTGCCGCGTACTGCCTCATGCTCGGCGACGATGCGCTGATCAGCTCACAGCGCCTGGCCGAGTGGAGCACCCGCGCACCGGAACTCGAAGAGGAAGTGGCACTGGCCAACGTCGGCCTCGATCTCCTCGGCCAGGCCCGGCTACTGCTGGCCCGCGCCGCCAAAGCCGACCCGACGGTCGTGCCGTTCATCTCGGACACCTCCCCCGCGCCGGCCGAGGACGCGCTCACGTTCTTCCGCGACGAGGCCGACTTCCGGAACGTACGACTCACCGAGCTCGACAACGGTGATTTCGCCAAATCTCAGGTGCGCCTTCTGGTGTTCTCGACGTGGCGTCTCGCACTCTTCACTCGGCTGCAGGATTCCCGCGATCCCGTTCTCGCCGCGGTTGCGAACAAGGGCGTCAAAGAGCTGACGTACCACCGCGACTACTCGGCACGCTGGGTCGTCACTCTGGGCTGCGGCACGGAGGAATCCAAGCGACGCGTCCGCGACGCGGTGGCTCGGATCTGGCCGTACGTCTCCGAACTGTTCGTGCCGACGGACGAGGAAATCGCACTCGCGAAGGTCGGTGTCGGCGTCGACCCACGCGACGTGCGCGAGGAGTTCGATTCCGTTCTGGCACAGGTGCTGCACGCCGCCGAGTTGGAGGCACCCGAGGGCAAGTCCGTGGGCACCATCGGCGGCCGTGGAGGCAGGCGAGGTATCCACACCGAGGCATTCGGGCCGCTGATCGCCGAGATGCAGGTCGTGGCGAGAGCGCATCCGGAGGGAGTCTGGTGACCACTCTCGAACGAACGGCACGCGAGATCGCCGCCACCGTCATGGATCCCGAGATGCCGCTGCTCACTCTCGACGACCTCGGCGTCCTGCGCGACGTCGAGGTACGCGAGAACGGCAGTGTGCTCGTCACGATCACCCCGACGTACTCAGGATGCCCGGCGATGGCGACGATGCGCGACGACATCGCGCACAAGCTCACCGACCACGGCTACTCCGAGGTCGAGATCGTCACCAGCCTCTCCCCCGCGTGGAGCACCGACTGGATCTCCGAGGAGGGCCTGCGCAAGCTTCGCGAAGCCGGCTACTCCGTACCCGGCCCCGCCCCGGCGCGGACGAGTGGTCCGGTCCCGTTGACCCTGACAGTGAAGCCGCGGCAGATCGCCTGCCCCCAGTGCACTTCCACCAATACCCGCCTCACCTCCGAGTTCGGTGCCACCCTCTGCAAAGCCCAGTACCGGTGCGACGACTGCCTCGAGCCCTTCGACCACGTGAAGGAAATTTGATGACCGTCACCGCTGAACCCGTACAGAAGAATCTGCGGAACAAGCCTTTTCACACGTTGACCGTCGCGGATGTCGAGTCACTGTGCGACGATGCCGTCGCCGTCACGTTCGACGTGCCAGAACACCTCACGGACGAATTCGACTTTCGCCCAGGACAGTCCCTGATGCTCAGCCGCACCATCGACGGCGTCGAGCACCGTCGCTCCTACTCGATCTGCGCACCGGTGGGCGCGCGTCCCCGCGTCGGTGTGCGGGAGGTGAGCGACGGCCTGTTCTCCTCGTGGTTGGTCCACGACGTCAAGGCAGGCGATCGAATCGACGTTCAGGGGCCCACCGGCACCTTCCACGCCGATCCGGCCGAGGCGGGCAGGCATGTTCTCATCGCGGCCGGCTCGGGCATCACCCCGATGCTGTCGATCGCCGCCTCGGTCCTGACCAACCCCGACGCCGAAGTGGTTCTGCTGTACGGTAACCGGCGGACCCGAACGGTGATGTTCGCCGAGGAGATCGCGGACCTGAAGGACCAGTACGGCAGCCGGTTCGACGTCATTCACGTCCTGTCCAGGGAGCCGCGCGAGGTCGAACTGTTCAGCGGAAGACTCGACGCCGAACGACTGCGCGAGATACTCGACACCGTCGTCGCCACACCGGAAATCGATCATTTCTGGTTGTGTGGCCCGTTCGGGATGGTCACCGATGCCCAACAAGTTCTCGGAGACCTCGGTGTGGCGAAGACCAGCATCCACGCCGAGCTGTTCTATGTCGACGACGTGCCCCCACCGCAGGAGAAGCATCGCGAACCGGGCATCACCGGCCCGAGCAGCGAGGTCACGATCATCCTCGACGGCCGTGAGGTGACAGGTGCACTGCCGCAGGACGAGTCGATCCTCGACTCCGCCGAGCAACTGCGCTCCGATCTTCCCTTCGCGTGCAAGGGCGGGGTGTGCGGCACCTGCCGCGCGAAGATCACATTCGGCGAGACGGATATGCGGCGCAACTACGCATTGGAAGACAACGAAGTCGATGCCGGCTTCGTGCTCACCTGCCAGACCTACCCACTCAGCGACACCGTCACCGTCGACTTCGACGCCTGAGACCACGAGAGAGCAATCATGACCAGTGTGCTGTCCGCCCCCACAGACACCCCCGACATCGAATTCGCGTCCCGGGATCGAATCTCCACTCTCCAGTTGGAGCGCCTGCAGTGGTCACTGCAACACGCCTACGACAACGTTCCTCATTACAAGAAGGCCTTCGACGACGCCGGTGTGCATCCGACCGATCTGAAGGACCTCTCGGATCTGGCGAAGTTCCCGTTCACCGCGAAGAAGGATCTGCGCGAGAACTACCCCTTCGGCATGTTCGCCGTCCCGCAGAACCAGGTCTCGCGCATTCATGCGTCCTCGGGCACCACCGGCCGACCGACCGTCGTCGGATACACCGCGAACGACATCAGCAATTGGGCGGACCTCATCGCGCGTAGCCTTCGCGCAGGCGGGGTGAAGCCGTCCGACAAGGTGCACGTGGCCTACGGATACGGACTTTTCACCGGCGGACTCGGCGCGCACTACGGCGCAGAACGACTGGGCTGCACTGTCATTCCGATGTCCGGCGGCATGACCGATCGCCAGATCCAGCTCATCGAGGACTTCGAGCCCGACGCGATCATGGTGACGCCGTCCTACATGCTCACCATCGTGGACGCGATGGTCAAGAAGGGCATAGATCCGGCCAAGACCTCGCTGAAAACCGGTGTCTTCGGCGCAGAGCCCTGGACCGAGGAGATGCGCAAGGAGATCGAGAAGACCCTCGACATGGACGCCGTCGACATCTACGGCCTGTCCGAGGTGATGGGGCCGGGCGTCGCGATGGAATGCGTCGAAACCAAGGACGGACTCCACATTTGGGAGGATCATTTCTACCCGGAGGTCATCGACCCGGTGACCGGCGAAGTCCTGCCCGACGGTGAGGAGGGTGAGTTGGTATTCACGTCCTTGTCCAAGGAAGCGATGCCGATCATCCGGTACCGCACCCGCGACCTGACTCGTCTGCTGCCCGGAACTGCCCGCACGATGCGCCGGATGCAGAAGGTCACCGGCCGCACCGACGACATGATCATTCTGCGCGGCGTCAATCTCTTCCCGACGCAGATCGAAGAGCTGATCCTGGCAGTTCCCGCTCTGGCACCGCAATTCCAGTGCGTGCTCGAGCGCGCAGGCCGCATGGACTCGTTGACTGTTCTCGTCGAGGCCCGCCCCGACGCCGCACTCGACACGCACGCAACAGCAGCGGCGACGCTGAAGAAGCTGGTCAAGGATCGTATCGGCGTCAGCATTGCGGTCGATGTCGTCGCACCGGCAGCTCTCGAGCGTTCCATCGGCAAAGCCCGCCGTCTGATCGACAACCGCCCAGCCGTATGACATGAGCCCGGTGGCACAGAGTTTCGAGCAGTGGCGCGAGAACGTCTCGACGGCGTTCGTGCCGCTCGACGCTGTGTCCACCGGGCCGTCGTCGTTCGAAGGCACGCTGGTCTCGTCGACGCTGGGGGCCTTGCAACTGAGTGAGGTCACCGGCCGAGAAGTCGACGTCAGGCGCACGCGCGCAACCATCCGGCGGTCCGACCCCGGATTGATCAAGGTGGGTCTGCAGCTGACGGGGTGCGGCACGATCGTCCAGAACGAGCGCGAGGCCGTGCTGCGTCCGGGCGACTTCGCGGTGTACGACACCAGCGCCCCGTACGAGCTGCATTTCTCCGGCAATTTCGAGATGTTCGTCGTGATGTTCCCGCGTCGAGAACTGCGCATCGACGCCCGGGAGTTGACGACTGTGGCTGCACGGCGCATCGAGGGTGCCCGGGGAGTGGGTGCGTTGGTGTCACCGTTTCTGCATACGCTGCGCCGCAACGCTCTCGATGGCACTCTGCCCACCACACCGATGCTCGAGCACGCTGTACTCGACCTTCTCGGTGCCGCTCTCGACGACGCAGCGCCGCACGAGGCTCCAGGTTCGACTCTGCTGATCGAGGCCAAGGCTCTCGTCGAATCGCACCTGTCCGATCCCTCGCTGTCCACGGCGTCTCTCGCTGCACGTCTGCATATTTCGACGCGCTACCTACAGAAGCTCTTCGAGTCCGACGGTCGCACGGTCGCCGGCTGGATCAGATCCAGGCGACTGGATCGATGCCACCGCGATCTGCGTGACCCTCGTTTCGCCGCGGACAGCATCGGAACCATCTGTGCGCGTAACGGTTTGATCGATTCCTCGAACTTCTCGAAACTGTTCAAGGAGACGTACGGCATGTCGCCCCGGCAGTATCGAACCGGGTGAGCCGACGAGCTCAGGCCATCCCGGACGCAGCGAGTGGATTCCATCCCACAGTCCGCATCAACTCGTGCATCTGCCGACGACGTACACCGGTGTTGCTCCCCTCGATGATCGGGTACGCAGTGGCATCGGCGAGATATCGCAGTATCGGAAAGCTCGGATTGTATGCTTCGACGCCGACGATCTTGACCAAGTCGTTGATCACTGCGACCGCCGTCTCGGATCCGAAAATCTTGGCGTGCAGGGCCATTTCGAGCGCGCTGGGATGTTGCGACAGCACCGCGTCGAGCGCACGCCACGACAGCAGTCGGACCGCTTCGATCTTGCCTTTCGCATCGGTGAGTACGTCGGCAACCGCTTGATGATCGATGATCGGCACCGTCCCGCCCCTCTTCTCCGACGTGGCGAACGCAAATGCCGCAGCGAAGGCCTGGCGCATGGCAGCGACGGAGAACGTTCCGATCGATGCACCGCTCGCCAAGAAGGCATTGCGAGTCAATTGCACTCCCTGTCCCTCTTCCCCGATCAGGTTGGACCTCGGGATGCGGACGTTGTCGAATGTGACGCGTGAGGTCAGGCAGCCCTTGAGGCCGGGCAGGTCGTACACCTCTTCCACCGAGAATCCGGTCGAGAGCTGTTCGCGCTCGACGACGATGATCGACACGCCGCCGGGAGTCCGGCAGACGACCGTCATGATGTCCGGTCCGAGCCCGTCCCACCCTCCCAGGTGTGACGCCCAGATCTTTTCGCCGTTGAGGACCCAGTGGTCCCCATCGAGTATTGCGGTCGTCCGGGTGCCTTCGGCGGGCGGCGGCGCGTCGAAATTGGCACTGCCACCGGGTTCGCTGTAGGCCATGGCCGCGACCGGGCTGCCGGCGTCGACCAGGAACGGTGCGACGAAGCGAGCGATCTGCTCCGGGGTCCCGGCCTCGTACACCGGAGCGAGAGCTATCAACGGCCCCGCCAGACTGATCGTGAAATCAGGACTGGCAGAGGCGAATTCCTCGACGAACAGCGCCGCATCCACACCGCTCGAAGCGAGTCCGCCGAAGGGTACCGGAATCAAGCCTTTGAGGAATCCCGCCTCCACCGCTTTTTCGAATACCGGTCGGGCCAACAGCGCGCGTTCGAGTGGGTCGGGCGTGGATCGCACCTGCGCGGACAGGTCGTGGAGATAGGTGTCGGCGAATTGACGCGCGCCCTTCTTCAGTGCTTCCTGCTGGTCGGTGAGATCGAAACTGATGGGCATGGGGCGTCCTCTTCCAGTCGGCGGGTTGCAGACTCCCATCACACCGCCGGAGGGAACCGATGGTCTTGCTGTGCAGCGCAAGACTCTGTGCCGTGTGCGCAACGCTCACGCGCCCTCACGCCGAGCAGCGCGCCTGTGCCCGATAGTCACGTGCAGACATGGAGTACTTCTGCCGGAAGGCTCTACTGAACGAGCTCGCGTCGATCATGCCGTGGCGCACCGCAATACGTGAGATGCCGGCCGAGTTGTTCGGATCTCGTAGCACAGCGGCAATCGCAGCCAGTCGGTGCTCACGCACCACCGTGGCGAACGACGCGCCCTTGGAAAATGCGTAGTGGACGGTCCGCGGCGACACGGACAACGCGCGCGCGACGACCGAAACAGACAAGTCGGGGTCACTCAGATGGGTACGAATGTACTCGGTTGCCGACGCCGCGATCGAGCTCGACGAATCTGCAGCAGTCCCCCACGTGTCGCCGAGAACTGCCGCCACCGTGGCGTGAAAGGCGCGCTCGAGATGAGCGCCTGACGACCACGGCGTCGACTCGCCGGAACTGTGCTCCCACAGCGCTTTCATGACCGACGCCACTGCCAGACCGGTGCCCGAACCCGTATCGATCGATCGCCCGATCGCCGCGGTATGCAACAGGTCGGACTCCGCCAGGCAGCTGTGCGGCACCTGGTAGGACATGACGCGCCAAGGACCCTCGTAGTCGAACCAGAACGGGCGAGTGGTGTCCACAACGGTGAACTGACCAGGGACGACACTCGTCACACCTGCAGATTCCGTGCGGACCCGACAGGTACCGGCCAATTGGATGTTCACGTAGAACACCCCTTCACCGGTGTGCGCTACTTCTTTCTCTCCGTGCGCGATCCGTTGCCCGACCGATTCGAGCACGGCGCGATTGGTCGAACCCAGTGGCCGCAATTCGACGCGGGCATCAAAACCGCCGTCGACGGTCGGCTCACTCTCGGGTGTGAGTGGAGTGAACTCACGGCAGATCACCTCCCGCCACACCTCGAATCGATCGCTTCGACGGTGGGTGGACAAATCGTGCACGACCATGTCGACTCCGCTCGAATACCGATGACCTCCGCACGAGGCATGCACCATCCATGGTGACGTCACCGCACTTCGGTGACGTCACCCCCACGTTTCGCGGGTGCAACAACCCAGTCCGTTCCCTAGCTTCCCAGGATCAGATCCGAGGCCCGCTCACCCACCATGATCGACGGCGCGTTGGTGTTGCCCGACGGCACGGTGGGCATGATCGACGCATCCGCGACTCGCAGTCCTTCGACGCCTCGCACTCGAAGATCGCCTCCGACAACAGCATTGACATCCGATTCGGTACCCATCTTGCAGGTGCCGACCTGGTGGTGGTACGTGCCCGCGGTTTGGCGAACGTAGGCTCGCAGGTCGTCACGAGTACGCGCGCTCGGTCCCGGAACCACCTCGGCCTTACGCCACGGTGCGAAAGCGTCGGACGCACCGATCTCGCGGCAGATCTCCACCGCATCGACCATGGCCTCGAGATCGTACGGATCGGCCAGAATGTTCGGATCCGCCAGCGGCAGTTCGTTGGGGTCCGAGGACGCCAACCGCAGCGTGCCGCGCGAACGCGGAGCCACGATTCCGGGTGCGATCGTGTAGCCGTGCTCGGGCACCGGATATCCATCGGCGGGGTAGGGAATGTGCATGAACAGGGGCTGCAGATCGGGTGCAGCGCCGGCCCATCCCGTGCTGCGGGCATACAGCTGCGCCTCGAGCAGGTTGTTGGTGCCGGCGGCGAGCGGCTCGAGTGACTCGTAGATGTTGCTCAGCAGCAAATGGTCGTGCAGGTTCTCGCCGACGCCTGGCAGGTCGACGACGGTGTCGATTCCTAGTTCAGCCAAGTGCCCGGACGGCCCGATTCCACTGAGCATCAACGCCTTCGGTGATCCGAGAGCTCCGCCACACAGGATCACCTCGTGATCGGCGAACGATCGCTCCAACTCGGAACCACCGAGGCTGTACTCGATTCCCACCGCGCGTCCGTTCTCGAGCACCACCTTGTGCACGAGGGCCCCGGTGGTGACGGTCAGATCGGGGTTGTCCAGCACCGGGCCGACGAAGCTCTTCCACGCGCTCATTCGTTCACCGTCGCGGGTGGTGGTGTGGTTGTAGCCGGCACCCACCATCTCGTCGGCGTTGAAATCGTCGATCAGCTTGTGCCCGTGTTCGACTGCCGCATCGACGAAGGCCGCAGCCAGCGGATGCGGGGTACCCATGATGGACACCGGCAGTGGCCCGTCGCCGCCGTGGAACTCGTTGGCACCGAGCTCGTGTGACTCCGAACGCTTGAACAGCGGCAGCACGTTCTCCCAAGCCCACCCGGCATCGCCGGTTGCGGACGCCCACCCGTCGTAGTCGCTGGAATGCCCTCGCACATAGATCATTCCGTTGAGGGACGAGCTGCCGCCGAGTACGCGTCCGCGCGGCCAGAAGATCCGGCGATCGTTGGCGTGCTTCTGCGGAGTGGTGAACAGTCCCCAGTCCTGCGAGCCACCCAACAGCGTGGGCCAGCCCTGCGGTGAGTGGATCGCCGGATCGGTATCCACCGGTCCGGCTTCGATCACGTGCACAGTGTGTCCTGCGTCGAGCAACCGCCGGGCGATGACGCTTCCTGCTGATCCTGCTCCCACTACGATGTAGTCCGTCGACATGCGCTGCCTCTTTCTGTTGTGACCGTCGACACAACAGTGGCCGAGTCCGCGCGCACATACTTGTGACTGCGCGCACACATTGTGGGTCAGATGCGCACCACCACGAGCGAGCTCGGTCAGAAGGCCATCGGGGCCATTCCCAGGACCATCAGCGCGGAACCTGCTGTCACTCGTCTCCCGGGCGGGTTGGTACGCAGCAGGTGGATCGTCACGGCCATCCACCCGACCAGGAGCAGCGCGGCGATGATCCTCGGATCCGCCTCGACTCCATGCTGGTGCCGCATCGACGACTGCGGTTCCGCGTGGGAGTGCGTCGGCGGCAGCATCATCAGCAGCACGGCCATGCAGGTCAGGTCCACAGCGCACGGGATCGACCGTGTTCTGTTCGGCCGATCTGCGGTGACGTGTACGGCAGCCGCAACAAGAGCGAGTATCGAGATCAGCGCCATGGACGGGTCGGTGCCGAACACCACCATGGCGGCCATGACGGTGCCCATGCACAGGTGAGCCGACCGGACCCGCCCCGTATGGCTGCCGCGTCCGAGCAGCGGAAGAACGGCACCCACTGCACCGAGCGCCATCAGCACCGTCATGACCATCGGCGTCAGACCTCCGTCGTCTCGAGGGTTCGACTCCGAGTCACTCGTGCCGTCACTGTTCCTCCCACGAAGAATGCCACCACGACGATCAGCAACAGGGCGGCGAGCACTTCGGAACCACCGATCAACAGCGTGAAATTGTCCAACACGAGACCGAGGATCGCCACCAGACCCAGGGTTCCGAGCGCCGGGGCGACCAGAGTGTGCCAGGTGCGTCTATCCACGGTCGATCGACGAAAGAACGCGATGATCGCTGCGCCTGTCAGGATCATCAGGACCAGGATGCTCACGGTGGCCAGTCCCGACATCCAGGTGAACAGCTCCAACACCGGATCTGCGCCTGCGGCCGCGAAGACCACGAGAACCACCGTCGCCGAGGCTGTTTGGAACAGCGACCCCCTGTGCGGGGAGCCGTGCAGCGAGTGCGTGCGCGCCAGCATCGACGGGGCGACACCTTTGCGAGCGAGCGCGAAGACGTACCGGCCGATGGCGTTGTGGAACGCGAGAAGGGCGGCGAAGAGACTGGTGACCAACATTATTTCCATGATGTCCGCCGACATCGGGCCCAAGTACTGGGCTGCAGCCGTGAAGGTCAATCCCGCCGTGTCGTCGGCAGCGGCCTGCGCGACGGACGCACTGCCGAAGGCGAGTACCACGGCCCAACTCGACACCGCATACACCAATCCGATGGTGATGACGGCGGCGTAGGTCGCGATCGGAACGGTCCGAGTGGGGTTACGTGCCTCCTCACCGTAGATCGCGGTGGCCTCGAAACCGATGAACGACGCAATGGCGAACATCAGGGCGATTCCCGGGGATCCGCTGAAGAAGGCCGAGGGCGTGAAGGATTCGACGTCGATGCCGGCGGCACCGCCCTTGGCGAACACCGCGATCGACAGGATCACGATGATGCCGATCTCGAGCACCAGCAGGACTCCGAGCACCTTGGCACCGAGATCGATGCTGCGGTAGCCGAGTAGCGCCACGATCGCGACGAGCCCGAGCGCCCAGACCCACCACGGAAGATCGGGACCGCCGTACTTCACGACCAGGCTGTCGACGGTCGATGCAGCGAGGCCGTAGATGCCCGCTTGAATGGCGGTATAGGTCAGCAGCGCCAGACCCGCCGCGCCGAGGCCCATGGTTCTCCCGAGCCCCTTCTCCACGTAGGCGTAGAACGCACCGGTGTCCACCATGTGACGGCTCATGGCCGCGTAGCCGACGCTGAAGATCAGCAGGACGATCGCCGCGACGATGTAGGCGAGCGGAGCACCTGCACCGTTGCCTGTCGCAATCATGACCGGCAGAGCACCACCGATCGCGGTCAACGGCGCCGCAGCGGCGATGACCAGGAACACTATCCCGACGACGCCGATGGAACCGCGCAGCGTGCCTGCCGAACTCGACTGTGTCTCAGACATTCTGCTCACCGCCTGCGCAACTGGAGACGGCACAGTGTGCAGACGTCGAGCGCGGCACGTCGAGGGTGGGGTTGCGGTCGAAGAATCCTGCTGGCTTCAGTTTGAACCCGGTGTAGTCCACCGGCATGATCGGCCAATCCTCAGGACGCGGGAAATGGGTGAGCCCGAACGTGTGCCACAGAACGATGTCCTCGTCGACGAGGTTGCGGTTCGATGCCACGAATGCAGGCAGGCCCGCTCCCCCGTGGTGCTGATTGACGAAATCGCCTGCGGCATAACGTTCGCTCCGGTCGAACTGCGTCACCCAGAGATGCTTGGTGGCGAACGTGGCCCGTCGCGCGATCGACGAGTTGTCATCGGCCAGCAGCAGCGGCTGCCCCTCGGGGTGCAGCGTGTATCCGACGGGCTTTCCGAGCCGGCTCAGCGAGGTGGGATTGGTGACGTGCCAGACGCGGCCGACCGTGCCGTCGGCGACGCGTTGGGCCTCGGATTCGGTCGCGAGCAGTGTGTGTTGCAGGGCAAAGGCGTTGCCGTGCAGGTTGTCCGGCCCCATCGACACCCGGCGGGTCTCGACCTCCTCGACGGAGTTGCCGATGCCGTCGACCATCATGTCGAGTCGCGCGCTGAACAGGTGCTGGTGACACGGCGCTCCGAGTCCAGGGGCGATCTCTGTTGCGTAGGGGTAGTCACCACCGGGATGCCCGGAGGTGAAGACGATTCCGGTTGCCTTGACCTCGAATTCGATGGTGCCGTCGAGGTACAGGTACCAGAAGAAGCCGTAGTCGTAGTTGCCGATGGTGGTGAAGAAGGAGATCACGAGTCGGCGCTGGCGGCGGGTCTCGTGCGAACCCGACCACAGATCGGTGTGCTTCCACAGCACCCCGAAGTCCTCCTCGTGCATGCACACGGCATTGGTCAGCGTCTTCGGATTGCCGAATTCGTCCGCGATCACAGCATCGAAATACGTGATGTCCCCGACGCAGTCGCAGCCGAGTTCGAGGGAGTTCGCATACCGTCCCACCAGGTACTCCCCGGTGTCGAAGTAGTTCTGCCACGACCGCACCGGCGATGGATCACCATAGGGCACAACCATTTCGGCAATAGATGCGCGATGGATGATCGGGCGAACGGTACCACCGTCCTCGAAGCCGATCTGGTGCAATACCAAACCTTCGCGGACGTCGAACCCGACGCGGAACGACCACTTCTCCCAGTCGACGCGATTGCCGCGAACCGTAAAACTCGGCCCCTCGGGTTGGGTGATCTCGATCGGCTTCTGAGTCGTGCGGAGCGGACCGGTGACGGACAGATCATCGAAGTTTCCCGATTCCTCGGGGATGGGGACCGCGCCGAGATCGACGACCTTGTCGACCGTGCGGTTCATCACGTCGACGAACGCGACCAACCCGTCGATCGGATGCGCCCACGCGTGATCCGCGGGGTGGTCCTGGCGAAAGGCCAAGCCGCGCAGTATGCGTCGGCCATGCTCCCCCGGGTAGTCGAACACGCCGGCAGACAGGGGTGCCACTCGCACATCGGCTACGTCCAGTCCGCGGGCGGCCAGCGCAGCGAGCCAGGCGGGATCGGTGGACAGCACGCTCTCGACGAGCTCGAATTCCTCGTCGAGTACCGGCATCTGACCGTCGCGGATCGCGTCGAGCCGGGTGGAGCCGATCACCTGACGGTCGTCGAGGGAGACGAGAAGGTCGACGGCATCGGGTGTCGAGATGTCGTGCAGCAGCACTCGATAGGTGCGTCGGGTAGTCGGTTCGGTGACGTACAGCTCGGACTTGTCCGGTTCGTCGAGTCCGACGTAGACGAACCGGGTTGCGGCCGTGACGAATCCGGCGGCATCGACGATGTCTCGAACCTGTGCGATCTCGTCTTCGGTGGGCAACGACAAGGCGTGGTCGATTGCGTGGGGCGTAAGGGTTGGCATGGGTGTTCCTCGAGGTCGGATGTTGGTTCTACAGATGTTGAATAACGAAGGCATGCGGCAAGGCGCGAGTCCCCGCACACAGGGTGGTTACAGCTGAGCTATGAACCGATCGAGCATCTGGAACTGCCGATCGGCGGTGGTGTCATCAGGGGTGAGCACGCCGAGAATCTGCATACCCATCATCATGTTGAGCAACGTTTCGACGGCGAGATCGACATCGAAGTCGCCGGCATCGCCTTCCGCGCGAGCCTGCTCGAGAAACTCTGCCATCCGCGTCCGCCACGACACCAGGGACCGACGGTTGGTCTCGTCCATGTGCTCGTCGTACATCGCGCGCTGCCACAGCGAGACTGCAATTCTCGCCTCGAGCAGAGTCTCATCGGTCGTCGGCATCACTTCTCGGCAGAAGATGCGAAGGGCATCGAATCCCGTTGCGTCGCCGAGTGCTTCGTCGATACGGCGGTTGGTCGCCTCGAAGACGTGCTCGAATGCGGTTCGGAGAATCTCGTCCTTGCCCGCAAAGTAGTGGCTCAGCGCGCCGTTCGTGTATCCCGCCTCGGTCGCGATATCCCGCATGTTCGCGGCATCGATCCCCTTGGCAGCGATCAAACGCCAGGTTGCCGCGGTGATCGCGCGGCGGCGTTCGTCGTGATCCACGAGCTTCGGCACAGCCCTACGGTAGCGGCTCCCCGCGCGGACCTAGGGTTCGGGCATCGTCATCATCGCCTTCCGATCCGTTCGGACGTTGTTCTACGTCCGTTGAACTAAATCTTGCGACCTGCTCGTTACGAATCGAGTTTCCTTCGGTAAACACCGCGTTACCCCAGGTGAGCGGAACCTCGACCCCTGCTACGAAGTTCCGTTCACCTGGGTCGTTCCGCAGGCTCCACTCCCGCTCACCTGCGCAAGCTCTAGAGAACTATCGTGACGACTTTCTCCTCGGTGTTGGCCTCGATACCGGCCCACCCGAGTTCGCGGCCCGTGCCGCTGGACTTCATGCCGCCCCACGGGAGCGCGGGATCGATTGCTGCCCAACCGTTCACCCACACTGCGCCGGAACGAACCTGCGCGGCCAGGGTGTGCGCCCTCGACACATCGCGGGTCCAGATCGAGGCGGCCAACCCGTACACGGTGTCGTTGGCGATGGCGATCGCCTCGTCGGCCGTATCGAAGGGAATCACCGTGCCGACGGGTCCGAAGATCTCCTCCTGGGCGATCTTCATGCCGTTGTCGGCGTCGGCGAAGATCGTCGGCTCCACGAAATAACCTGCCCCGTCGGGTCGACTGCCACCGGCCGCCACTCGAGCTCCGCCGTCGCGTCCGGCCTGGATATACCCCAGAACCGTGTCTCGCTGCGTGGCGTTGACCAGTGCACCCATCGTCGTCGACGGATCGAACGGATCGCCCAGAACCTGAGCCGATGCCGCGGCAGCCAGGCCGTCGACCACCTGCGAGTACAGCGAGCGATGAACCAGCACTCGGGTTCCGGCCGCACACACCTGGCCCTGGTTGAAGAACAGTCCCATCGCGGTTCCGTTGATCGCCGCCTCGAGATCCGCGTCCTCGAGGATGATCTGCGGCGACTTACCGCCGAGCTCGAGTGTGGTCCGCTTGAACGTGTCGGCGGCTTTCTTGGCAATGAGCTTGCCGACCCGCGGGCTGCCGGTGAAGCTGATCTTGTCGACGTCCGGATGGCCGACCAGCGCGTCGCCCGTCACTTCACCCAGTCCCGGAACAACATTGACCACTCCGGCAGGTACGCCCGCCTCGTCGATCAGACGAGCCAGATGCAGGATGGACAACGGTGCATCCTCCGGCGGCTTGATCACCACGGTGTTTCCCGCCGCCAGCGCAGGCGCGAGCTTCCACCCGGCGATCATCAACGGGGTGTTCCACGGGACGATCATGCCGATCACGCCGACGGGCTCGCGAACGGTGTAGGAGTGCGTCGGCTGCCCGAAGTAGCCTGCAGTGGGGATGGAACTTCCGGTGATCTTGTCGGCCCAGCCGGCAAAATGCCGGAAAGTGGCTGCAGCATTGGGAATGTCGAGCATGGCCGGCTGACCCACCGGCTTTCCGACATCGAGAGCCTCGAGCCGCGCCAGCAGATCCCCGTCCCGCTCGATGAGGTCGGCGATCCGGTTGAGCAGCTTCCCCCGAGTCGCACCGGGGGTTGCTCCCCACTCGCCACCCAGTTGTGCGCGGGCCGCACGCACCGCGGCATCGACGTCCGACGCGGTGGCCGCAGCAACCTCGGACAGAGGCTGTTCCGTGGTGGGGTTGATATCGGTGAAGGTGCCTCCGTCGGATGCACCGCGCCACTGCCCTGCGATGTAGAGCTCGGTGGCGGTGCCGGTCGGCAACGACGGTGCGGCCGATTCCTGGATTGCGGTCATATGTCAAAGCTCCTTCTCGGGTGCCGATCACGGCACCTGTGGCGTGTCCGTTCCCAGATTGCGCCCGCGGCGGCACGAAGGTCTTGTGTGATCGCGCACACATTGTGCGGTAGATGCGCACCGCCGACCGACCTCCGCGCGTGACGATCGCGTGTCGAGACACCGGGACCCGGTTACCACCGTGTTTCGCCGCCCGGGCATGCGACGGAGAGTCAATTTTTCCGACACGACGAGGCCATCGAACGGTCTTTCAGCAGGCAAAACTGAGGCACTCCCCAACGAAAGGCCCTTCCATGAACCACCATCAGTTCCGCGCCGCAGCAGTCCAAGCCGCGCCGATCTTTCTCGATCTCGACGCCTCGATCGACAAGGCGATCGGCCTGATCGAGGACGCAGCTCGCGCCGGAGCCGAGCTCGTCGCGTTTCCCGAGACCTACCTGCCCGGCTACCCCTGGTACATCTGGCTCGACGCACCGGCATGGGGATTCCAGTTCACGCAGCGCTATTTCGACAACTCACTCGAGTACGGGACACCGCAGGCAGCTCGAATTGCGCAGGCCGCCAAGGACAACCACATCATGGTCGTGATGGGTCTGAGCGAGCGGTACAAAGCCAGCCTTTACATCGCCCAGTGGATCATCGACGCGGAAGGCAAGACCGTCGCGATGCGCCGCAAGCTCAAGCCGACTCACGTCGAGCGCACCGTCTACGGCGAGGGCGACGGATCCGATCTGTCGGTGTACGAGACCGACCTCGGACGCGTCGGCGCACTGTGCTGCTGGGAGCACTTGCAGCCGCTGTCGAAGTACGCGATGTACGCCCAGAACGAGCAGGTTCACATCGGAGCGTGGCCCAGCTTCTCGCTGTACACCGGGGCGGCCTATGCCCTCGGGCCCGAGGTCAACACGGCCGCCAGCCGCATCTACGCCGTCGAAGGCGGCTGTTTCGTCATCAGCCCGTGCGCGACGGTCTCGCCCGAGATGATCGACATCATGTGCACCGACGACGCCAAGCGCGCGATGCTCACCGCAGGCGGCGGTCATGCCCGCATCTTCGCTCCCGACGGCCAATTGATGCACGAGCCCCTTGCACACGATGAGGAGGGCATCGTCTACGCCGACATCGACACCAGCCTCATTTCGATCGCCAAGGCCGCCGCCGACCCGGCCGGCCACTATTCGCGTCCGGACGTGACGAGACTGTGGCTCGACAAGACTCCCGGCGACCGCGTCGTGTCGGGTGCGCAGCCTGCCGCGAACGCGCGGTACGACTTCACCGAGGACGTCGCCGCCGAGGTACGTCTCGAGATCGCCGAGCACCTCGCTCTCGACGAGGACGCTGCCCGTGTCTGAGCTCGAATCTGCGATACCCGACCATCTCGTCTTTCCACGGTCGTGTCCGCGCAGAACACCGGAGAACTACCAGCCGCCCTTCCCGTCGTACGTCGCCCGCTTTCCGGTGTCCACCGAGCGAGTCGTGATGGGCTACTTCGGAATACAGGGCATGCCCGACGCCTCCCCGTGGGGTGACGAAGACCCATCCCGGACGGACCGGGCGCGCTACACCGACGAGGAGGGTATCGACACGACGGTGTTCATCGGCTACTGGGACGACGTGGCAACGTTCGACCGGTGGTTCGACACCGTCGGCCACCACTGGACGAGCGTCCGAGGTCGCTTCGTCGAAATCATCAGACCGACCGTCGACCGGTACGAGACACTGTTCTCCTCCACCGGACGGATGGAAGGTGTTGCCACACTGACCGATTCACTCAGTGGGACCATCGAGGAGCATGCCTACTGGGGCGGGGTTCGCGATCGAATCCCGTTGTCGCAGAATGACTCACTCGCTCCCATCGGGGAGCCTCGGGTCGTACGCGACGGCGACAGAGTCAGGATCGTGCCGCAGGAGAACCTCTGCCTCATCCGATCCGGGCAGGATTGGGCCGATACCGCCGGGTCCGAGCGGGAGATGTACCTGCGAGACGTCGAACCGGTGTTGCGTGCCGGGATGGACTTTCTCCGCGACGACGGACTGGCGATCGGCTGTTTCTCCAACCGGTACATGACCGTCGTGACCGACGACGGCACCGATACCGACAAGTCGTTCGGCATGAGTTGGTGGCGCAGCCTGAGCGACCTGGAAGCATGGGCCGAGTCGCATCCGACGCACGTGGCGATCTTCGGTGCTGCGCTGAAGTATCTGTCGACGATGGGCCCCGCGGCGTCGCTGAGGCTCTATCACGAGGTCACCGTGGCAGCGGCGGACGAGCAGTACTTCGAGTACTTCGGCTGCCACGACCGCACGGGTCTACTGCGTACCGCTGCGGAGCGTTCTACTCTGTGAGGAGACGGGAGGTACCTGACATGGCCGATCCGCTGCGCACCGACTCCGTCGACCGAGCCGACAGCGTCGATTTCTGGACCG
The DNA here is from genome assembly GCF_002258645.1 of Rhodococcus sp. 15-649-2-2. Taxonomy (NCBI): domain Bacteria; kingdom Bacillati; phylum Actinomycetota; class Actinomycetes; order Mycobacteriales; family Nocardiaceae; genus Rhodococcus; species Rhodococcus sp. 15-649-2-2. Next base: position 50,266 of record NZ_NPFM01000018.1, on the reverse strand, counting down.
CTGCGGTGAGTAGGACGTACGTCGATCTCGAGTGCACGATTCCCGAGGACGCGTCTGCGATCACCGGGCATATCGAGTCCACCGGACTTGCGACTCTCGGATTGTCGCGAGTGTCTGCGACGGCTCAGAGCGTGCTGCGGACGCCTGCAGGTATCTCCCGAACCAGTGACGACTACTTCCTGGTCAGTGTCCAGACGTCGGGCACCGGTTTCGTCGTCCAGGACGAGCGAACGGCAGTCCTGCAACCGGGAGACTTCGCGCTCTACGACACCACCCGGCCATACAGTCTTCGCTTCGACGACCCGTTCGCCCAGTACGTCCTGATGCTCCCCGGAGCAACGCTGAGGACGCTCGTCCGGGATACGGGTTCACTGACCGCGCGGGCTGTGTCCGGACGACACGGCGCGGGAAAACTGCTCGTCAGCATGATCTCGTCGATCATGGACGACGCCGACATGAGTGCCGCGTCGGCCGAGGCAGTGTCGCAGAGCGTCGAGTACATTCTGGTCGCAGGCCTGGTCGGCCTCACCGGGGTCGAGAAACCGGCACCGTATGCGGCGTCCGAGAGACTCGGTGAGATCAAACGCGCGATGACCGCACGGCTGCGAGATCCTGATCTGACCGTGACGGAAGTGGCTGCATCCCTGCACTTGTCGCTGAGCACGGTGCACCGCGCCTTTGCCGGTGAGCCGTGTACCGCCAGCGAGTGGATCTGGATGCAGCGACTCGACGGCGTCAAACGTGCTCTGTGCGAACCGCAGAATGCCCGCACGACCATCGGAGCCCTGGCTGCATCATGGGGGTTCACCGACCCGGCCCACTTCAGCCGCGCCTTCCGGGCGCGCTTCGGCTGCACCCCCAAGGACTTTCGCGACAGCAACCGCGATTGAACCGGCGAACTCAGATCCCGAGAGAGCCTGCCAGCGTCGGCCAACTCTTGGGCAGCTGGTCCACCCAGTACGGCCACGAGTGGGTTCCGGTCTCGGTGAAGTCGAATGTCGCCGGGATGTTCAACTGGCCGAGTCGGTCCGCAAGTCGGTGGGTGCAGTAGTTCGCGCCCACCTCGATGAGACCGCCGACCACCACGACATCCAATGCTGCTGCGCTGTCGAAACTTTCGTGCGGGCCCGGCGCTCCGGTTCCCACCGACACGTATACGTCGGTGCCGCGCAGACTCTCTGCATTGACGACCGAATCGTGCTCCGCCCAGGCAGGATCGAGGGGCCCGCCCCACATGTTGTCGGCATTTCCACCGAAGGCTCCGACGATCGCCCGAATACTCGCCTGGCCCAGCGGCTCCGAGGACGCGAAGCACCCGCTGTACGACGCCACCCCGGAGTAGACATCCGGGTTACGTGCGGCCAGCATCATGGCCGATTGAGCACCCATCGACAGCCCCGCGATCGCGTTGCGTCCGTTGCCATCCACTGCTGCGTCGATCAACGGCGGAAGTTCCTTCGTCAGGAACGTCTCCCATTGGTACCGGCCGAGCTTCGGATCGTCGCGCTGCCAGTCCGTGTAGAAGCTGCCGGGGCCTGCCAGCGGCAGGACCACGTTGACATTCTTGTCTGCGAAGAATTCGGCGGCTCCACCTTTGCGCAGCCACATACTGTTGTGCGGATCCTCTTCACCGATGCCGCTGAGCATGTACAGCGTCGGGCGCGATCCGGTCTTCACGGCCGGAGTCAACACCTGCACCTCGACGATTCCGCCCATGGCAGGCGAGTCCACGCTCAGCGTGCGCAGGGTGTCGGACGCAATCGCGGTGTCGACGATGCGAGCAGCGGAGTCGGCCGGAGCGGCGACAGCCACGCCGATCGAGGACAACGACATCGCTGCAACGACGATGAACGGGGTGAAGATGCGTCGACGACGCATGGCGATCCTCCGGGAAATCTCGAGGGAAACAGCGAATCGACACGGAGCATCGCACAAGTTCGGACGGGATAGTACGTCGAGGACGAAGTTGGTCGAACGGGACCGACCGAGACTCTGTCACCGGTCATCCATCAAAGCACTTTCCCTGTTTTGCAGCGTTTTTCGGACACACAACTCGATTCGAGCGAACTTATTAGTGCACTAACAATTAGTGCACTAACTGATCTGCTAGCCTGGTCGTTGTGACCACCACCGACGATCCACTCGCACTCGATCGGCAAGTCTGTTTTGCGCTCGCCGTCGCCAACCGCGCTGTGCTGTCGGTGTATCGGCCACTGCTCGAGCCGATGGGGCTGACGCATCCCCAATATCTGGTGATGCTGGCACTGTGGGGCGAGTCGCCGATGTCGGTCAAAGCCATCGGATCGGCGTTGCAGCTCGACTCGCCCACGCTTTCACCGCTCCTCAAGCGTCTGGAATCGATGGGGCTGCTGTCCCGCAAGCGCAGCCCCGAGGACGAACGCGTCCTGCTGATCGCGCTCACCCCGGCTGGGACCGCACTGAGAACGAGAGCAGAGAAGATCCCGCCCGCCGTCGTGCAGAAGCTCGGCGCGTCACTGACCGAACTGGACGATCTTCGACGCGTCCTCACCCGTGTCAACGACGCGGCCATCGCAGCAGGAGCACTGTCATGAACACGAACCGGAACCGACCGTCCTTCGGCCAATGGCTGGGCTACGCCGTCCTCGGCCGCAAACTACCCGACTCCCTGCAGGATTGGGTTCGACGCGACCTCGTCGGGCCGGGTGCGACGCCGCGTCACATCCTGCGGTCGATGATTCCGTTCCTGCCGATCTTCATCGGATTCTTCGTCTTCTTCCCCGGAGCGATCTGGCTACGCGCGTCGATGGTGTTGCTCAGTCTGCTGCTCGCGCTGTTCTACACCGCCGCCTACATGGACCAGAACCGCGCCCGTCGCCTCGAAATCCATGGGCTACCGGCAGATTTGAAGAGTGAGAAGAAAATGGCCGAAATGCAACGCGAGCGCGAGAACTACCGCCGCAATCACTGACCCTCGCGGCTGAGCCCAGCGGTGAAGTCGTCGGCGATCATGGTTGCCAGGTCACGGGTTTTGCGGTTGGTGTTCTGCGACAGTTCGGTCAGTTGCGCGAAGGCCGCGTCGGCGTCGATGCGGTACACCGACATCAGAATTCCGACGGCACGGCCGATGGCCGCGCGGGTGTCGAGGGCGCTGCGTAGTGTCGCGGCCTGGTTGTCGCTTTCTTCGAGCAATTGCTCGCGCATGCGGGACAGTTCGAGGTGCACCCGAACTCGGGCCACGAGCTCGCGGTCGTGGAACGGTTTGACGACGTAGTCGTCGGCACCGCGCCCGAGGCCGCCGAGCACGAAGTCGGTTCCCGCCCGTGCAGTCAGCAGGATCACCGGTACTCGCCGCAGGGCGTCGTCGCGGCGGATGTCGTCCACCAGATCCAGTCCGCTGCGTCCGGGCAGCATGACGTCGGTGAGCACCAGTCCCGGTGTCGTCGAACGCGCGCGATCGAGCGCGGTCTCGACATCACCTGCGGTGGTGATGGTCCATCCTTCGTCGGTGAGCAGCCGGACGAGATAGTTGCGCATGTCGATGTTGTCTTCGACGAGCAGAACGTCTGCACGGTCGGTGGTGACCGTTGCCGGTTCGTGCGGTGCGAAGATCGCGGACACCGAATCCACGGCCAGGATCGGTCTCTCGACGCCCGCGATCGACTCGACGGGCAGTCGAGGTACCACCACGGTGAAGGTACTACCGACGCCCACCCGGCTGTCGACGTCGATCCGTCCGTCCAGGACCGTGACCAGATCCGACACGAGCGCGAGTCCGATCCCGGACCCCTCGATGCTGTGAGCACCGGACCGTTCGACACGGTGGAACCGATCGAATATTCGGGGCAGATCGTCTTCGGGAATGCCGAGGCCGGTGTCTGCGACCACCAAGCGAATCGCGTCCGGGTCGGCACCGAGGCGAACGGAGATGCGGCCGGACGGGGTGTACTTGACGGCGTTGGCGACCAGGTTGAAGACGACCTTCGCCCACATCTCTCCGTCGGTGAGAACAACCACGTCCTCGGCCGCGTCGACCACGAGCTCGAGGCCCTGCTTCGACACGACCGCCGCGAACATCGACGCACAGTCACGCGTCACCGCGGCCAGGTCGGTGGGCTCGAGACGGGCGCGCAGCCGGCCGGCGTCGGCGCTGACGACGTCCAGCAGATCGTCGACGAGACGGCGGAGCCGAGTCGACGCACGGTGGACGACGTCGAGGGAGTCGCGGTCGGAGTCGGTCAGGATCGACGTGGTGCTCTCGCGCACGGCGTCCAGCGGGCCGGCCAAGAGCGTGAGCGGAGTCCTGAACTCGTGTCCCACGTTCTCGAGCAGTCGAGTCTTGGCCTCGTCGGCCTCGGCCAGCGCCGCGACGCGACGCCGTTCCATCTCGAAAGCGTGCGAAGCGGTCAAAGCCGTGGACACGCGCTCGGCCACTGCGACGAAGAACGAGGTTGCAGAATCGTCGCGGGCCCGAAATGCATCGACTCCGACCAGCAAAGCACCGATGGGTCGAGCGTGTCCGGCCAGCGTCAGCGGAACGATCACCGCATTCTCGACCGTTCCGTCCACGTCGACGGTCGCGCGAGTGATCCGTCCGTCCGAGACCTCGACGACGTCGGCGAGGTCCCAGGTAGCGGCCTCGCAGCCGAGTGCACCCGCGGTCGCGATGTGCTCGAGTTCTCCGTCGTCGGCAAGATCACGTCGCAGGTACGCCGCCACCAGAGGGAATTCGCGTGCTTCGTTACCCAGCGCATCCACTGCGGCGCGGCAGATGCCGACGGGGCCACCGGTATCGTCGCCGGTCAGCGACCCGAGGGCGAGGAGCGCATGCATGCGCCGCTCGCCGAGCACCTGCATCGTCACCTCCGTCGTGGCAACGAACACACCCAGCACCGTGCCGCCCGGTCCGAAGATCGGGCTGTACGAGAAGGTCCAGTACGTCTCTTCGGGGTAGCCGTACCGCTCCATGACGAACAGCTGGCGAACACCGTGCACGGGCTCGCGGCCGTCCACCACCTGCGCACACAGTCCCCCGACGTAGTCCCACATCTCGGACCAGCTTTCGCTGGCCCGCTGACCTGCGGCCTGCGGAAACTTGTCGCCGAGAAAGTTCGTGTAGGAGTGGTTGAAGATCTGCACCAGGTGGGGACCCCACCAGATCAGCATCGGAATCGTCGACGGCAGGACGGTGCGCACGGCCGTCACCAACTCCTGCGGCCAACTCTCCACCGGCCCCAGATCGGTCGCCGTCCAATCCAGCTCACGAAAACGCGCGTCGGTGGCGTTGTCACCCGGGAACAGCTCCTCCAGCTGGGCCGGACTGCCATCGGGTTGTGGGGAATTCATCGCCTCGTCCTTCGTAACCTGCGTTCCGCTGGAACCCGGCGGGCGCGATCTCGGCGTCTATAGTAGCCGAACGACCGGTATGCAGGCGTTTCGCGCACCCGCCGCGGGGGTACTGGGCCGTGCATGCCCTCCTCATCAAGTCTCCCGTACCCCTTGGGCGTCTCGCGTCTGTCGAACGACGGTGCCAACCTTGCCGTCTACTCCGAAACCGCGGACTCGGTGTCCGTGGTCGTCCTGAACGACGACGGAACAGAGCGCAGTACAACGCCGTTGACACTTCGCACCGGTCATGTCTTTCACGATCTGGTTCCCGATGTGACGCCGGGGGCCCGCTACGGACTGCGGGTCGACGGCCCGTGGGATCCCGCCTCGGGCCTGCGGCACAATGCGGCGAAGCTGCTGCTCGATCCGTATGCCACCGCTATCACCGGTCAGGTCGACTGGAACGAATCGGTGTTCAGCCACCTGCACGCCGAGCCGGAGACCCGCAACGACGAGGACTCAGCTCCGTACATGCCATATTCCGTTGCGGTGCAGTCGAATTTCGATTGGTCCGGTGACGAGTCGCCGCGCACACCGTTGGACAAGACGGTCGTCTACGAGGTACACGTCAAGGGTTTCACCGCAACCAATCCCGATGTGCCCGAGGACATTCGGGGAACGTACGCCGGTTTGGCCCACCCCGCCGCTATTGCGCACTTGAAGCGTATCGGGGTCACGGCAGTGGAGCTGCTGCCGATTCACCAGTTCGTCCAGGATTCGCATCTGCTCGAAGAGGGGCGACGCAACTACTGGGGATACAACTCCATCGGCTTCTTCGCACCCCACAACGAGTACAGCAGCAGCGGCGACACCGGCGGCCAGGTGGACGAGTTCAAGGCACTGGTCAAAGCCATGCACGACAACGACATCGAGGTCATTCTCGACGTCGTCTACAACCACACCGCAGAGGGCAACCATCTCGGACCGACCCTCTCGCTCAAGGGAATCGACAACGGCTCGCACTACCGATTGGTCGACGACGACCGGAGTGCTTACTACGACACCACCGGCACCGGCAACAGCCTCAACGTCGGTCACCCCGCTGCGCTGGCGCTGATCCTGGACTCGCTGCGGTACTGGGTGACGGAAATGCACGTCGACGGCTTCCGGTTCGACCTCGCGAGCACACTGACCCGTCAGGACTCGGATCTGGACGTGCACAGCGCTTTCCTGAGCCTCGTGCATCAGGACCCGACGCTCGCTCCGGTCAAACTCATCGCCGAGCCGTGGGACACCCAGGGCTACCAGGTCGGCGGCTTCCCGGCTCGCTGGTCGGAGTGGAACGGCAAGTTCCGTGACGACGTTCGAGACTTCTGGCGCGGTGAGAGCGGCGCGCTCCCGGCACTGGCGCAACGCGTCACCGGCAGCCCCGACGTCTACGAGAGCACCCGGCGCCCCACGTTGGCGAGCGTCAACTTCATCACCGCACACGACGGCTTCACGTTGGCGGACCTGAACTCCTACGACGACAAGCACAACGAGGAGAACGGCGAGGACAGTCAGGACGGCGAGTCCGACAACCGCTCGTGGGGTTGCGGTGCCGAGGGACCCACCGACGACGAGGGTGTCAATGCACTGCGCGCTCGGCAGCAGCGCAACCACTTGGCGACGCTGCTGCTGTCGGCCGGAGTGCCGATGATCCTCGGTGGCGACGAGCTGGGCCGGACGCAGAACGGCAACAACAATGCCTACTGCCAGGACAACGAGGTCTCCTGGTTCGACTGGAGCGCAGCCGATCAGGAGCTCATCGACTTCACGACGCATCTGATCGCGCTACGTGACGAGCACCCGGCTCTGCGTCCCACGTGGTTCCGTCACGACAGCGATTCCGACGAGGAGGGGGCCGGACCCGACACCGTCAACTTCTACCGCGCGGACGGCGAAAAGCTCTCCGACGACGACTGGACCGACGGCAACGCGCACAGCATTCTGGTTCTCATGCGCGGCGGCGAGGGAGATGCGTCGTTCGCCTGGATGGTGAATGCTTCTCCGTCACCCGTCGAATTCACTCTGCCGGAAGGGAAGTGGGCTCAGTCGACCTCGAGCGACCCCGATCAGGCGTACGAGGCGGGCGGTCCGTCGATCCTGATTCGTGAGCACTCGTTCACGTTGCTGCAGGGCTGACCGGTCCATCGTTCGAGAACCTGTTGCCACTCCTCCGATTCGGAGCGTCCGGCCCACGCGATGTAGCCGTCGGGCCGGACGAGGACGGCTGGGCCCCCATCGGTGCGACGAGCGATACCTGCTGCGCTGCAGTCGCTCTCACCGATCAGCAGAAAGTCGTGCGCACGAAGCCGGTCGGTGACCGTGCCCTGGTTCAGCGGGATCCGTACGGCTCGGGTCCCCACCAGGGCATGTTCACCTCGGGTGCGCGCGTACGAAATCCCCACCCCCGAGAACATCCCCGCGATCTTGCCGACCGCACGTTGCCTACGAAGCACCCGTGCGGACACGATGTTGCGTAGCTTCTGCGCCACCACCGAGCGCAGCAGCAACATGCGGATCGTCGCGCCGCTACTGCGCAGCACCAGCTTTCCCACGGGATGCCGCTCGTCGTGATAGGTGTCTAGGATCTTCTGGTCGGCACCTCCGAGGACGGCAGCCAGCTTCCAGCCGAGGTTCATCGCGTCCTGGATTCCGGTGTTCATGCCCTGTCCCCCGGCAGGCGAATGTACGTGCGCAGCATCGCCGGCCAGGAATACCCGGCCCACTCGGTAGCTCCGGACTTGCCTCTCGTCGCAGGAGAAGCGCGAACTCCATCGCACGTCGGTCCAGCCGTAGTCGGTTCCGATCGCACGGCGCACCACGTCGCGAAGCCGCGTCTCGTCGACCGATGCAGCTACATCTGCCGTGTCGGTACGGTCGCAGGCGATCACTCGGAACCACCCGTCGCCGAAGGGCGCCACGAACGCAAAGCAGTCCTTGCCTGCGCCGATGTTGATCAGACCGTTGGGCGGATCGGTCAACCGGACATCCGCGAGCATGATCGACCGCAGCAATTCCTTGCCCGGGAAGTCGAGTCCTATCGACGCGCGGACGATACTGTGCACTCCGTCGGTGCCGGCCGCATACGACGCCGTCCATTCCTGCGCGCTGCCGTCGGCCGCCCTCCCACGCACCACGACTCCGTCGGCGTCCTGTTCGAGGCCGGTGACCGTCACCCCGCGCAGAATCCGCACACCGGATGCCCGCGCGTAATCCTCGAGTCGAGAGTCGACGTTGGTCTGTGGCGTGACCAGCAGATACGGAAACTGCGACGGTAGTACGCCGAGGTCGAGGGACAGCCCGTTCCAGAGTTTCAGTCCCGACGCGTGCGCTCCGGTGGAGAGCAGGTCCTCGGCCAGACCACGACTGTCGAGAACCTCCAGCGTGCGGGCGTGCACTCCGAAAGCTCGCGACAGCGGTGACGGTGCATCGTGTTTCTCGAGCACCGTCACAGAGCGGCCGGCACGCGCGAGCTCCCCCGCCAGCATGCAGCCCGCCGGACCTGCACCGACGACGATCACGTCCGAATGGTTCATGACGTACTCCCACTGTGGTCAGCGAATTCCTGGGTCAGCGAATTCTTGGTCAACGCTTGTTGACTTCCGACGATAGACCCGTCGAGCGCAGTGGTCAACGGTCGTTGACTTAGGCTACGGAGATGACCGAACGACAACCTCGATCCGCGACCGCCACCCGGGCTCGCATCCTTGACGCAGCCCGCGCACAATTCGCGGCCGACGGCTACGACCGCACCACCATGCGGTCCGTCGCCGGCACTGCAGGCGTCGACGCGGCCATGGTCGTCCGGTATTTCGGAACCAAGGAAGCGCTGTTCGCCGAAGCCGCCACATTCGTACTCGACATTCCGGATCTGACCGACATCGCACCCGAGAGAATTGCAGAAGTGTTGATGCCCAGGTTCTTTCAGATCTGGGAGGAGGACGGCACATTCCTTGCCTTGATGCGCGCGGCCGCCACCAACGCCGCCGCCGCCGCGGCCATGCAACAGGTGTTCGCCACGCAGGTAGCGCCTGCCCTGGCCGCCGTCACGGTCGACCGGCACGCAGAACGCGCTGCGCTCGTCGGAACCCAGGTACTCGGCCTGGTATTCGCTCGCTACATCCTCCAGGTGTCGCCACTGGCAGGGATGAGCCACGAGCAGTTGGTCCGGTGGGTAGGGCCGACGCTGCGGCGCTACCTCACCGAACCACTCGACCGATAAGGTCAGCTCACCCCGGCACGCACGTCCGGTGCCCCGAGTCGGGCTGCATCGGCAGTGTCGTCATCGGGTTGCTGCTGCGAATCCCGTTCTGCCAGAACACGAAGCCGATAGTGCTCGATCTCCTCGGCAACGTGCTGGTCGTCCCATCCCAGGATAGGTGCCACGAGCCGGGCCACCTCGTCGGCGGCCGCTTCACCACGATCGGGAACCTCGATGGAGATGCGAGTACGACGCGTCAGAATATCTTCGAGGTGCCGCGCGCCTTCATGACTCGCGGCATAGACGGCCTCGACCTTGAGGTACTCCGGCGCACTCTCGAGAGGCTTGCCGAGCTCAGGATCGGCGTCGATGAGATCCAACAACTCACCCATCAGAGTGCCGTACCGACCCAGCAGATGCTCGACGCGTGAGACGCGCATCCCGGTGCGTTCGGCCGTGAGAGCGCGGGAGTTGAACGCACCCAGGTAGCCGTCGGCACCGACCAACGGGATGTCTTCGGTGACACACTTCGGCACTGTGCGCTCGAGTCCGTGTACCGCGGAATCGACTGCATCCTTGGCCATCACTCGGTAGGTGGTGTACTTGCCACCCGCGATGACCGTCAGCCCGCGTACCGGACTGGACACCGCGTGTTCCCGGGAAAGGGTGCTGGTGGAATCGGATTCGCCGAACAGCAACGGACGCAGTCCCGCGTAGACCCCGACGACGTCGGTCCGGTCCAGCGGATCCGCCAGCAACTTGTTCACATGGCCGAGGATGTAGTCGATGTCGCTCTGGCTCGCGGCCGGGTGAGCCAGATCGAGCTTCCAGTCGGTATCGGTTGTCCCGATGATCCAGTGACTGCCCCACGGGATGACGAACAGCAGACTCTTCTCGGTTCGCGTGATGATGCCGGTGGCACTGTTGATGCGATTGCGCGGCACCACCAGGTGCACACCCTTGGATGCGCGAACCTGGAATTGTCCACGCCCACCGACCATCTGCTGCACCTCGTCGGTCCAGACACCCGCCGCGTTGATGACCTGCTTGGCCCGTACCTCGAAGGAGCGGCCCGTTTCGAGGTCGCTGGCCACGACGCCGACAACCTTGTCGTCCTCCCGAAGGAAGCCGGTGACGCGAGTGCTGTTGGCGCACAACGCGCCGTAGGCCGCTGCGGTACGGGCAAGCATCATCGTGTGCCGCGCGTCGTCGACCTGGCCCTCGTAGAACTTCACCGCACCGCGGATCGCCGAACGCTTACCGGACGGGAAGGACTCGAGCGTCTTCTTCTTGCCGAGGTGCTTGTGGTGGCTCGGGACGCCGCGTCCGGCACCCATGACGTCGTAGACGCCGATGCCGAGCCCAACGTACGGACGGTCGATCACCTTCTCCAGCGGATAGATGAACGGCACCGGGCGAGCGAGGTGCGGGCAGAGTTTGTTCAGTACCAGCGAACGCTCCTTCAGCGCCTCGAACACCAACGCGAAGTTGAACTGCTCGAGGTAGCGCAAACCGCCGTGGAACAGCTTGCTGGAGCGGCTGGACGTGCCGGCCGCGTAGTCCCGCGCTTCGAGCAGGCCCACCTTCAATCCGCGAGTCACCGCGTCCAATGCTGTTCCCGCGCCGACGACGCCGCCGCCGATCACCAGGATGTCGAGCTCTTCCGACTCCATCCTCGCCAGCGCATCCGTGCGCGACTGCGGACTCAAAGCCGTTGTGGTGGAACTCATTCTTCATCAACCCAATCGAGAGTACGTGTTACTGCCTTCTTCCAGCCGGCGTACAACTTCGCCCGCTGGTCTTCGTCCATGGACGGGGTCCATGTCTTGTCCTCGGCCCAGTTCTGGCGGATGTCGTCTTCGCTCTCCCAGTACCCGACGGCGAGGCCGGCCGCGTATGCCGCTCCGAGAGCAGTGGTTTCGGCCACGACGGGACGCACCACATCCACGTTCAAGATGTCGGACTGGAACTGCATCAGCAGTTCGTTGACGACCATTCCGCCGTCGACCTTGAGTACCTCGAGATCGACACCGGAGTCGGCGTTCATCGCCTCGATCACCTCACGTGTCTGATATGCGGTGGCTTCGAGTACGGCGCGGGCCAGATGCCCCTTGTTGACGAACCGCGTCAATCCCACGATGGCACCGCGGGCATCCGCGCGCCAGTGCGGAGCGAAGAGTCCGGAGAACGCGGGCACGAAGTACGCGCCGCCGTTGTCGTCCACCGAGCGTGCATCGGTCTCGATGTCCGCGGCGGAGGAGATCATGCCGAGGTTGTCACGCAGCCACTGCACGAGCGAGCCCGTCACGGCGATGGAACCTTCGAGCGCGTACACCGTCGGCTGGTCGCCGATCTTGTAGCAGACCGTGGTCAGCAGTCCGTTCTTGCTCATGACCTTTTCGGTACCGGTGTTGAGCAGCACGAAATTTCCTGTGCCGTAAGTGTTCTTGGCCTCACCGGGAGACAGGCAGGCCTGGCCGAACGTCGCCGCCTGCTGATCGCCCAGAATGCCTGCGATCGGCACTCCACGGAACGGTCCGCGCTCGCGGCCGGTGCCGTACACCTCGGAGCTCGAGCGGATCTCGGGCATCATCGACATCGGGATGTCCATGTCCGCGCAGATGCTCTCGTCCCACTGCAGGGTGTCGAGATCCATCAGCAGGGTGCGTGAGGCGTTGGTCGGATCGGTGTAGTGCAATCCGCCGTCGGTGCCACCGGTCATGTTCCACAGCACCCAGGTGTCCATGTTGCCGAAACACAGTTCTCCCGCTTCGGCTTTCGCCCGTGCACCGTCGACGTTGTCGAGGATCCACTTGATCTTCGGGCCGGAGAAGTAGGTGGCCAAGGGCAGTCCGGTCTTGGCGGTGTACTTGTTGGCGTCGCCGCCGCCGAGCGCGGTGGCGATGCGATCGGTGCGGGTGTCCTGCCAGACGATGGCGTTGTAGATCGGCTTGCCCGTCTCGCGTTCCCACACCAGCGCCGTCTCACGCTGGTTGGTGATGCCGACTGCGGCGATGTCCTCGCGCGTCAGGTCCGCTGCGGCCATGGCACCGGCCGCGACGGCGCGCACGTTGTCCCAAATTTCCGACGCATCGTGCTCGACCCAGCCGGCCTGAGGAAAGATCTGCTTGTGTTCCTTCTGATCGACGGCGACGACGGTGCCCGCGTGATCGAAGATCATGCAGCGTGAGGACGTGGTTCCCTGATCGATCGCGGCGACGTACTTTCCTGCGAACTCGCTCATGGCTTTTCTCCTGTGGTCTGGGTGTCGGCTGGGAGTCGTGATGGCGGCTCGGGCGTCGAACCTTCTTGCTTGCGTAGGTTCTTTCCGATCAGCAGGTCGTACAGGAACACTCCTATCGGTCCGCCTACGAGAGGTCCGACGATCGGGACCCAGAAGTACAGGCCGCCGTATTGATCACGCCACGCTCCACCGTATCCGGTGATGTACGACGCCAGGCGAGGTCCGAAATCTCGGGCCGGATTGATCGCGTATCCAGCGTTGGTGGCCCAGGCGAAGCCGATGGCGACGACGATGAGACCGACGATCAGTGGAGCCATGTTGGCCATGGGTGCGGTGCCGAGCGAATCGGTCACGGCCACGATGAGGAACAGCAGGATCGCGGTGCCGATGATCTGATCGATCAGCGCCGAGGACACGCTGACCGGCAGAGTGCCGTTACCGGGGAGGGTCGAGAAGATCGTCTGGGTGGCCGTGGTGTGTCCCGGGTCCACCGCATTGATCATGTCGTTGTAGTTCCAGCGCACCAGCAGCGCGGCCACGAAGGCGCCTGCGGTCTGCGCGAGGATGTACGGCGCAACCATCTTCCAGCTGAATCCGCGGAAGAGTGCGAAGGTGATCGTCACCGCAGGGTTGAGGTGCGCGCCGGTGATGCGACCCGCAACGTAGATGCCGAACATCACGCCCAGCCCCCACGCCCAGGCAATCGAGTCGTGGTCTCCGAGACTTCCCGATTCACCCCCCGAGACGACCTGCGCGACGACGCCGACGCCGAACAGAATGAGAATCATGGTTCCGGCGAACTCGGCAGCCATGTGCGCCGGCAGTCCCCATTCCGGTTCCTTACGAGCCATTGTGTAGCCTCCGCAAAGTTGGTGATGCACGCCACATTGCGTGCTGTTTGCCACGGTAGACGCCCTGCACTGCGTTGCACAGCTGATGCACATATGTGCAATTCGGTCGTACACTGGTGCCGGTGACGGACCCCGGCATCACTCCCGAATCCGACCTGCGGACCGGCCACGCCACCCAGGCCGCCCGGCTGTACTACTTCCAGGACATGACGATGGCGGCAATCGGCCGTGAGCTGGGAGTCTCTCGTTCGACAGTCTCACGACTGATCACCTTCGCGCGGGCGTCGGGACTGGTGGAGATCAAGATCTCCACACCGCTCGGGCAGGCACCGCGGATCGAGCGCGCATTCGCCGACCTGTACGACATCCGTGCACACGTCGTCCCGGTCTCGGAGACGGTGGACGAATTGCAGCGCCTCGATCGCGTCGCGACGTTCGCCGGTCGATTGCTGACATCGTTCTTCGAGTCCGACATGGTGATGGGCGTTGCCTGGGGAACCACAGTCAGCGCCGTCAGCCGCAAGCTGGCACCCAAGAGAACCCACAACTCGACCGTCGTGCAGCTCAACGGAGCGGCCAACACCCGCACCACCGGAGTCTCCTACGCAACCGACATCATCAGAACTTTTGCCGACGCCTACGGCGCTGTGGCACAGGGTTTTCCGGTCCCGGCATTCTTCGATTACCCCGAGACCCGCCGACATCTGTGGCGTGAACGCAGCATCAAGCGAGTACTCGAGCTGCAGGATCGGATGAACCTGGCCGTGTTCAGCATCGGCGTCATGAGCGGAGCCGTGCCGAGCCACGTGTACAGCGCCGGCTACCTCGAACCCGAGGACGGTGCCGAACTCCGACGTGACGGCGTGGTCGGCGACATCGCCACCGTGTTCCTACGCTCCGACGGCAGTTACGACCGCATCGCGTTGAACCACAGATCCAGCGGGCCGAGCCTCGACCGACTCAAAGCCGTTCCGCGCCGGGTCGCGATCGTGGCCGGGGAATCCAAACTCGACGCCCTCACCGCGGCCCTGCGCGGTGGTCTGATCACCGATCTGGTGATCGACGACATCAGCGCAGCGAACCTGGTGCTGCGCTCACGCCGGCCGTGAGTGATTCGGCGCGCTGTACGACGTCATAGGACTCGATGTCGAATGTGCGTAACTGCTTTCGGAATCGAAAGCTGAAATCGGGCCACAGCGCCACGTTTCGCCCGGTGCTGTCCAGGAACCAACTTCGACATCCACCGGTCACCCAGACACTCTTGCTCATCTTGCGCTGGAGATCGCTGTTGTAGCGTTCCTGCACCTCCGGACGCACCTCGACGCTGGCAATCTGCTGATCCTGCACAGCGGCTACCGCGTCGACTATGTACTCGATCTGCGACTCGATCATGTAGATGGCCGAGGAGTAGCCCAGCCCGGAATTCGGCCCGAGGATGACGAACATGTTCGGGAACCCGGCTACGGCGGTGCCCTTGTACGCCGAAACTCCCCGTTCCGCATACAACTCGGCCAACGTTCGACCGGCCCGGCCGCGAAAGAGATCGAACGCCGGCGAGTCGGTGATGCGAAAGCCGGTGGCCACCACGATCGCATCGACCGGACACACAGTGCCGTCGGCCGTCACGATCGAATCCTTCTGCACGCCGGCAATTCCGGAGGTGACGACATCGACGTTCTCGCGACCGAGGGCCGGATAGTATTCGTTCGAGGACAACATCCGCTGGCATCCGACACGATATTCGGGAGTGACCCGAGCTCGCAGGGCGCGGTCTCGAACCTCGATCCTCATCTTGACCGCCGCGATCAGTCCGAGGCCGACGGTCGCCGGGGGAAACTTGATGAGCACGATCGCGTAGATCTCTCGCAGCAGATAGAGAATCGACCGAAAGGCACTGGTGAGACCGGGAACTCGACGAAAGGCAAACCTCTCGAGCGTGCTGTACTTTCGGAGCAGCCTCGGGAAGATCCACGGTGCCGTCCGCTGAAATACGTCGAGATGAGCGACCGTGCTCGCAATTGCGGGAACGATCTGAATGGCCGATGCTCCGGTACCGATCACCGCCACCCGTTTGTGTGCGAGGTCGATGGTGTGGTCCCACTGCGCCGAGTGGAAGACGGGGCCGTCGAAACGGTCGAGCCCCTCGATGTCGGGCATGTTCGGCTCGCACAGTGCACCCATGGCCGAGACGACTACCTTCGCACTGATCGGTCCGCGGGTTGTGGCCAGCACCCAGCGCGACGTCGATTCGTCCCAATCGGCTGCGATCAGTTCGTGATCGAAGGAGAACTTCTCTCGAATGTCGTGCCGCTCGGCGACGCCGAGAATGTAGTCCTGGATCTCCGGCTGCGTCGAGAACGATTGCGACCAGTTCGGGTTGTGATCGAACGAGAACGAATACAGATGCGAGGGAACATCGCACGCGGCACCCGGATACGTGTTGTCGCGCCAGGTTCCACCGAAGTCGTTGCCGCGCTCGAGCACGACGAAGTCCTCGATACCCCGCCTGCGCAGTGCCACTGCGAGCCCGATCCCGCCCACACCTCCGCCGATCACCGCAACCTCGACCTCTCGCACAGGGGTCGGCGCAGAATCGGACAGGTGCGGACCAGTTACTTCGGTGTCGTGGACGACCATGGTGTGGAGTCACTTTCGGTAGTGCGTCGAATGGTGTCTTCGGATCGCCCGGTCGCGGCACGTGGTGCCGTTCGGCGTAGCGCGCGCATCGGAGACGGAAAGAACGCCGGTACCCGAGCGGCGTAGGCACGGTACGAACTGCCGAACCTCGCCAGCAAGTCCCGTTCCTCGAGCGCAGTCCCCAGCAGGATGTAGCCGGTGAGACCGGCGGCCCACAGCAAATGGCCGGCCGTCATCTCGCTCGCAGCCCAGAAGGTCAGCAGCAGTCCGGTCATCAACGGGTGACGCACCAACCGATACGGCCCGTGGACCTGCAATCTATCCGCGGTGGCGTCGGGAATCCGGATCACGTACTCGCGGTAGGCCTGTCGCAGGCCCAGCAGGTGAAAGTGGTCGAGCAACAGGGTTGCCGCGTAGACCAGAACCACGCCCAACCAGAAGGCGGAGTCGAGACCACGACCGGCAGCACCGTCGACCGACCAGATCCGGTACGGGATGGGCTGCCAGGCCAGGACGAGAACCCAGACCACCGCGCTCACCATGAAGATGTAGACGGTGCGTTCGAGCGCCTCGGGTACCCGCCGGGTGAGCCACGCCTTGAACGACGGTCGGGCCATCCCCGAGTGCTGCAGGCCGAACAGCGCGATGAGCGCCAGATCGATGGGGATTGCAACCCACGGCGACAGATGCGGTCCGTCGTCGACCGTTTTGGGTAGCAGCCGACCGCCGGAGAAGAGCAACAGCAACGGAACCGTGATTCCGGCGATCACGTACCCGATCAGGGCAACGAGGAAGGGCAGCAGCCGAGCTCGATCGCTCAGCGTCGCGCGAACCTGCTGCCCGGTAGTCAGATCCATGCAAACCAGCGCAGAACTCGCGGCCGTACGGTCCCTGCTTCTATCCTGCTCTCCAGCTTGGCTTTCCAACGCTCACCGTACTTCGCGTCGAGGAACGCGCCCGGGATTGCCAGTCGCCATGCGGACTGGATCGTCATCCAGTACGGAACGATGACTTCCGGCTCCACGTCGCGCATGAACACGAGCTTGTCCGGAATGACACTCCAGTGCACACCGGGATAGCGATGGTGCACACTGTGATACCCCTGATTGAAGATGAAGAAGTTGAGCCAGTTCCCGGCAGTGTTCAGCGACTTGCTCGGGTCGTCCTCGAAGCCTCGGGCAGGGGCATGGGTGAGCCACGCGAAGTACCCGGAATTGACCTGCGTGATCAGGAACGGGATCCAGTAGAACACCACGAACGGACCCGTCCCGGCGAGGTACCAGGTACCGACGATAAAGGTCAGTGCAACAGCGCAATCGAACACGAACTGACGCCGTCGTTTACGTCTGCCGTCCGACACCCCGGTGGCGAACAACTCACGGACCGTGTGCATCTTGACGATCGAGCCGTACCGGATCCAGTATCCGACGGCACCCAGACCGTGCTCCCGACCCTCGGTGGACGTCACGTCTCCCGGGCCGTCGTTGTATCGGTGATGATTGAGCACGTGCACCTCGCGCATCTCGGCCGCCGTCAAGGAGGCAGGGAGGGAACACAGGATGTCCACCACTCGATTGGCCCGGCGCGAGACGAACAGCGGGCGGTGGGTGTGCATGTGCATCACCCCGATGGTCAAGGAGAAGCTCAGCAGGGTCAGGACGAGCACGAGAGGCATCGCGATGTACCAGCGCTGGGCGATCGGTGCGAACAGCCCGAAGGCAAGAAGCCCGAGCCACAGCGCGATGTGGACGAGCGGGCCCACATTCGCCGGATTCTCCAGACGGAAGAGGCGTCTGCTGATCGGATCTTTCGGCTCGCCGGTCGTACCGGTCTCGTTCCGGGGTGTCACCGCAGTCATGGTTGCCTTTCAGAATCGAGTGGGAGATGCGGTGCCATCCGGGACATCGCAGCCGTCTGAAACCGAGTGCCGAGAAGGTGCATGGCGTTGCTGTCGCCGGGGTGCATTCGCTCCAGCGATCCGAACGCGAGGTGGTCGGCGATCATCATCCGGCGGATCTGATCGTCGGGCAGCTCGCCACGCATCGCTCCGGTCGGCAGCCCGTCGACGAGCGCCATTGCCGAGTCCACGACGATCGCCCCCATCGAGGTGCCATGGGAGTGCGCATCGACGCGCGGAAACAGGTTGTCCGGCGACTCTCGACTTCCCTGGGGCGACGAGTCGAGCAGGAACTCGACCGTCGTGTCCACCGACTCACGCAAGCGATCGAGCATGGCCTCCCATCGGCCGGTACCGGTAGCCGCGACCAGGGCGCCGACCAGACGCAGCCTCCTGGAATACGGACTTCGCACTCCCACCGCGCCGCAGAAGAAGGCGGTCGTGGTGATCGACATATAGGCGACGGCCGCCCGAGCACCCTTGCTCCGGATTCGCCGACCGAGATGCGACAACAGAGCGAACGCCCCGAGTGCCGGTGTCAGCAAACGCAATACGATCTCGTGCGTCAACTCGGCACCGGTACCCACTCGGTAGAGCTCGAGTTCCTGATCGCGGAGATCGTTCGCCAGTTGCGCCGCGGCTCCCACACAGTGGGCCAGCTCGGCAACGTCCTCGTTGCCGACGTCCTGATCGTTCTCGCAGATCACCGCGCACGCATGGACCACCACACGTCCGAGCACTCTCTCGCCGTACGTCACCCGCGACATCGGCACGTCGAGATTGTCTGCCATCGCAGTGGCAACGTCGATCAGCAACTCCCGCACCCGCGTACGCCCGGCGGCCGGTAGCCGACCGACCAACGCCCGCACGTCGGTGATCCGTTCGGCGAGAATCGAATCCACCGCGTCGCTCGCACGCAGGATCCGTGCGCGCAACGGGGGTGGCGGAACCGGGTTCTCGCCCACCAGATAGCGGGCCGCCCAGAGCACCGTCGTCGCCGCGCCCTCGGAACCGGAGTAGAGATCCTCGTAGGCGTCGAGTACTCGGCAGGCCAGCACGGCCGCAGTCGATTCGGCGCGCTGCAGCTCCGGCAACAGGTTGATTGCCACGGCCAGATTTCGGGCGGCGGGTATCAAGGCCGATTCGGCGAGTTCTTCCGGCGAACCTGCGCGCACGAGCGCGGCCGGATCGACTGCACGTCGAAGATCCCGAACACCGCGGGCCAGTATCAGCAGACGGTTGGCCTTCACCGGAGCACGACTCGTCGAGCCAGTGCGCGCAAGTGCTCTCGCGCAGGCGAATCGACGAAACACTCGGTCGCGATGCAGGCCTGCCGCGTCGCGGAATCGGCGAACTCACGGGCACTGGCCATCGCTCCGCTGTGCGTCAATGCGGCCTGCAGGTCACGGCTGGACACCGATTCGTCGAGCCACATCGTCCGCGCTTCGGCATCGGTGCACAGCCATTCGATCACGGGCCAGGTGGGCACTCTGCGTTCGAGATCTCCGCAGGCATCCTTACCCAGGTTCGGCCCGCCCTCGATGTCGCGGACGTCGTCCATGATCTGGAATGCCAATGCCAGATGATCTGCGTAGTTCATCAGACTGCGCAGTCCGTCGTCGTCGACTCCGCCTGCTGTACCGCCATAGGCGCAGGCGACTCTGAACAGCGTCCCGGTCTTGGCTCCCGCGACCGCGCGGTAGTGCCTCCTGAGCGCATCGTCGTCGAGATCCGGCGGCAAGGTCTCGATCAACTGACCGTACGAGAGCTCCGACAGCTCATCGAGATACGTCACACCGACGGCGTGCCCGATTCGGGCGAACACCGAAGGGTTGGCGTCGAGCACTCTCGCGACTTCCCGCAGCGCGGTTCCGGCCAGATGGAAGCCCGCGTACGCCGCCACTCGAACACCGAATGCGGCTGCAATGGAATCGTTGTCGCGGCGAAGTACCGACCCGTCACAGATGTCGTCGTGTATCAGAGAGGATTCGTGCAGCATCTCGACCGCCGCCGCGATATCGACGGCGTCGTGCAGCGGCACCGCATGAGCGCCCGGCGCGAGCTGCGCACACGCAAGTACCATCCCGGCACGCACACGCTTTCCCGGTATCGAGAGAACATGATCATAGATCGAGCGAAAAGTGCTGTGTGGCTGGAGAATACGGTTCATCGCGGCGTCGACGTCGCGCAGTTGCGCCGAGATGACGATGACATCCGGCTTGACCGGAGACGCCCATTCCAGACCCATGGCATCAGCAACCATCGACAACACCACTCGAACGTAGAGCGTTGTCAGGCAACATTTTCGATAGAGATATCAGACGTGCGTACGTATCGAAACACACCTGTCTCCGGAATCTTCCGTCCATGAATACTCCCCCGCCGATCGCCCCCTGATCCTGCTGCGCGCCACATTAAGTGACACAGGGCACCGACAGCCAGCCGAGGCAACCGAATGACGCAAAGCCATAGCCAAAACGCACAAACGGTCACGAATGGTTCGTTTTTGTACCTACTGACTGGCCACGATCAAGTTGATCGATTGACGAATTAATAAGCGGTGCTACCCAATTGGGAGAATAGACAATCCTCGTGCGCTCCGACGGCGGCGCCGGCCAAGGGACGACCGAACCACCCGCGGCAGCTACCGAACGCGCCATCGACTCACTCATGACCGCCGCGCCGATACCGTGGGCGACGAGTCCCGGCAGTGCCTGCTGCGGCACCCCGCTCAGCACCACTGTCGCCACGATGCCGAGCCCTGCCAGAGCGTCGACGACCCCCACGCCTACACGATGCGTCGGCGCGAGCACCGCCAACGGAACCGCCGCGTCGAGTTGGTCGAGGGTGCCGACATGTCCTGATCCGGGCGGAAGTGCAAGCACGCGAACGTCATCGGGCAAGTGTTCGTGGACGAGGTCGCTGGGCGCGTCGGAATCGGGAACCACCGCGCAGTCGATCTGCCCCGTCCGAACCTGCGCCAGCGCTTCTGCAGGATCGGCGATCGTCACGACGTCGATTCTCGATCCGGGTCGTGCAGCGACGAATGCCGCGATCAGTTCCGGCGTTGTCGAACGGTCCGACAGTGCGATGCGTACAGTCGGTGCCGCGCCGCCAGGATTCGTCGTCCGGAGTTCGTCGACCACTCGCTCGGCCGCTCGATGGTCGAGTACAGTTCGACGCGCAAGCGGTAGTAGGGCAGCACCTTCGGGGCTCAGAACCAACGTATTGGCCTCACGGCGAAACAACTCGACACCCAGTTCGGTCTCGAGACTTCGCACGGTGCCGGACACCGTCGGTTGGCTTACCCCGAGTGCACGAGCCGCGTTACCGAGTCCATGCTCGTCGACGATGGCCACGAAGCACTCGAGCATCGAAGTGGTGACGTTCACGGCATCAGTGTGAACACTTCGGTGGAGCTGCAGCATCACGGGGGTACGTCGGGTTCCTTCCGGTGTCATCGATCGACGGGACGCGATGGAACTTTCTTCACGACAACTGCGACAGTGCGTTGCGGTCGCCGACGCTGGTTCGATGAGCGGTGCGGCAATCGAACTCGGACTCAGTCCGTCCACTGTCTCGCGCGCTCTCGCCCGATTCGAGGAGCAGACCCACGTAACCGTTTTCGAGCGGCGCGGTATGCGACTCGTGCCGACCGATGCGGGACGGGAAATCGTGCGCGCTGCCCGGCGCGTCGTCGATGATCTGGACCTGTTCGCCGCCCTTGCCGTCGACGCCGCCCTCGGTCGAGTGGGGGCAGTAGTGGTGGCGACTCCTGCCGATGACACCGGGCCCGTTCTGCCGACCATGATCGCGTCGGTGACGCGAGGGCGACCGCGTCTGAATGTGCACATCGCACGCGTCGAGACCGCTACGGCAGCAATGGAATCTCTGCGATCAGGTGCTGCCGAGCTGGCGTTGATTCCGCGCCTTCCCACTCCGCCCGATCTGCTCGGCATCCACGTCGGACGCCAGGAGTTGACACTGATCGTCCCTGCGGCGTGGACGCAGTCGAATGCCCGGATCACCGATCGGCACGGACTCGACTGGTTGGGCGAGTTCCCCTTCATCGCCGGTGTCGTCGAGACCACCAGTGCACATGCGCTGGAACGACTTCGACGCTCGGGCGCTCGACCACACACGGTGCTGACCGGTACGCCGGTTCTGACGATACCGAGCCTGGTGGATGCCGGCGTGGGTGCTGCACTCGTACCGAGTTCGATGCCACTCGACACGTTTGCCCATCTGCGGCCGATCGATCTGACGCCGCCGCTGACGTACTCCATCACCTTGATGCACAGGACCGGCGAGCAATCCCCCGCAACCCGCCAGTTCATCGATTGGGCTCGGTCCGCCACCGGAGAGTGAGCTGCATCTCATATTTCCGACGGTGATATGTGCATCTCACAAGCAGTCGTGCAGTAGTAAGTGTGACGTCATGTACCACTAATGTTCGCGGCATGGTTGACGCTCTCGATCCGTGCTTCCCGTGACCGGCACCCCCTCGCCGCTGCAGAACCGGCTTCTCGGAATTGCCCTCGTGGTACTCATCGTGGTGTTCGTCGGGTGGAGCGTCACGTCGTACAACAAGACATTCGAGGACGTCGTGACCGTCTCCCTCGAGACCGACAGCGTCGGCAACGCGCTCCCCCGCAATGCCGATGTCAAGGTGCGCGGCATGATCGTCGGCGAAGTCCGATCGGCGACGACGACCGATGGCGTCGTGACCTCCGAGTTGGCGATCCAGCCGGACATGGCCGAGATGATTCCGTCGAACGCCACCGCACGGCTTCTCCCGAAGACGCTGTTCGGCGAACGCTACGTATCGCTGATACTCCCGGACGGCGCACCGGCCTCGCCGATCGGTGAGGGCACTGTCCTGAAGCAGGATCGCAGCGGCAATGCCATCGAGGTGGGACAGCTGCTCGACGGCCTGTTGCCGTTGCTCCAAGCCGTGCCGCCGCAGGACCTGTCGAACACGCTCGGGGCGTTGGCGCAGGGTCTGAGCGGTCGCGGCGAGGAACTCGGCCTCACCATCGACCGCCTGGAGAACATCTTCGCCGGGCTCAATACCGAACTTCCCGCAATCCAGCAGGATCTGCGTGGTCTCGCAGACTTCTCGCAGACCTACTCCGATGCGGCCCCAGAGTTGATCAATGCTCTCGACAATCTGCGGACCACCGGCAACACCGTCGTCGAGAAGCGGCCGGCCCTCGAGACGCTCTACGCCTCGGTCACCTCGGCCGCGGGCACGACCGCAGATTTCCTCGACGCCAACTCCGCCGACGTCATCGGACTGGCCGCGAATTCGCGCGAGGCGCTCGAGGTGTTCGCCGAGTTCTCCCCGGCCCTCGGCTGCACCGTTTCACAGTTCGCCGAAGGCGCCAGGCGCGGCAAGGTCCTGCTCGGCGACGGTGACGAGTATCCCGGTATCAACGTTTCGATGCCCCTGGTCAATCCGAAGGGGCGTTACCTGCCCAACCAGGACGAACCGAGGCTGTTCGAGCAGACCCGAGGCCCGAGCTGCTACTCGTCCCTCGATCGCTATGCCGGCGAGTATTTCCCCCAGTATCCGGGCGGTTCACCGAACGACGGCTCGTACCAGGTGCCGACGAGGAACCCCGGGGAACAGAACGTTCCCGTCCTCCCGGCACCACAGCTCTCCCCCGTACCCGCCTCGTACGCCGGCTCGGTCACCGAGCAGCAGACCTTGGCGGTCATCTACGGCGGGGCCACCGGAATCGAGCCC
This sequence comes from Rhodococcus sp. 15-649-2-2, assembly GCF_002258645.1. Taxonomy (NCBI): domain Bacteria; kingdom Bacillati; phylum Actinomycetota; class Actinomycetes; order Mycobacteriales; family Nocardiaceae; genus Rhodococcus; species Rhodococcus sp. 15-649-2-2. The sequence continues at coordinate 26,335 of NZ_NPFM01000018.1, read as the reverse complement.
GACGCAGTGCCGTCCTGGACGACGACGGTCGGAGCTCCCGCCCTCAGAGGAACGCAGGTCACCTTCCAGTAGTCCCTACTGATTGAATGGTGCGCAACCCCGTCGACGAGCGCGGCGGGTAACGATTCAGGAGTACATATGTCTGCCGATACGAACGCCGGGTTCTCGATTCAGTCCAGCAACGATGGCCGAGTAGCCGTCATTGCGGTGTCCGGCGAACTCGATATCACCACCGCACCGGCTCTCTCGACCGCCATCCAAGCGCAGATCGAGTCCACGCCCTCGGCCTTGATCATCGATCTGTCCGCCGTCTCGTTCCTGGCCTCGGCCGCGATGACCGTGCTGGCAACAACGCAGAAAAATCACGGAGACGCGGTGGCATTCTCGGTCGTCGCCGACGGACCGACCACCAGCCGTCCGATCAAGCTGATGGGCCTGGACCAGGAATTCGCACTGCATGCCGATCTGGCGTCAGCGCGCGCTGCTCTCGACTGACGAGACTCCCAATGCCATGACGGCCGCGTCGTCGACCAGACCGTCGCCGAAGCTGTTCAGCAGTTTCCGCAAATGGTCGATCAGGACGGCCGGCGCTGCGGGAGCATGCTCGGTTGCGAAATCCAGCAGTGCGCCGTCGTCGTCGTAACGGCCTGTGCCCACCCGAGCCTCGGTGAGGCCGTCCGTGTAGAGCATCAGGGTGTCGCCGGCATCCAGCGTCACCGTGGCCGAGACGAACCGTGCGTTGCGCAGTATTCCCACCAGCTGCCCGCCGGTCATGAGTACGTAGTGCGCGCTGCCATCGGCCCGAATCACGAGCGGCGGCGGATGGCCACCACTGGCCATGCACACCTCGAATCCGTCTGCCGAACGGCTGAGAACACCGAACACAGCCGTACAGAACTGCGCGTTGTTCTCGCGAAATTCTTGACGCAGAACCGAATCGAGGTTGTGCAGAACTGCCACCGGATCGTGGTCGTATACCGCGGCCGCGCGCAACGTGTACCGCGTCAGCGATGTGACGGCTGCGGCCGACGCACCTTTTCCGCACACGTCGCCGAGGAAGAATCCCCACCGGTCGTCGGAGAGCGGAAACAGATCGTAGAAATCGCCGCCCACCTCGTCGCTCGATGCCGCGTGGTAATGAGCAGCCGCGGTCATTCCCGACGGCGGTAGCAGACTCGGCGGCAACAGCGACCGCTGCAGTGTTTTCGCGAGCAGTTCTGCCCGCGTGCGGGATTCGAGCAGTTCACGCTCGTAGGTACGCCGATCCCGGGCATCGAGCGCAGTGATTCGGATCAGCACTGGCGTGCCGGCCTCGTCGGTCTTGACGTTCGCGGTCATGAACACCGGTAGACGTCGACGATCGGCGGTCACCAAATCGAGCGCGATACCGTCGAGCTTGCCGGTCATCCGCAGAATGGGGCCGAAGTGCGTCTCGTAGTGAATGCGTCCACCAGCGGTGAGCAGCTCGGTGAAATCCTTGCCGATCAACGCATCGATCTCGAAGCCGAGCCAACCCGCCAACGTAGCGTTCAGCCTCCCGATTCGCATGTCGGGATAAACGGAGAGGTAGCCGCACGGGGCGTTTTCGTAGAGATCCTCGATGTCGAGGTCGTTGATCACGACGATCTCACGAAGGTCGCAATCGCCTCGGCGGTCTGCTCCGGCACGGTGACGTGGGGGCAGTGCCCGCTGGCGTCGAGCGTCGTCAGGGTGCTGCCGGCAATGTGTTCGTTGACGTACCTACCGACCTGAGGCGGGGCCAGCGAATCCCGCGCGCAGTCGACGATCAGCGTGGGAACGGTCACCGTCGCCAGATCGGCGCGATTGTCGGACAGGAAGGTGGTGCGGGCGAACAGCCGGACGCGAGCCGGATCGGTCCGGCAGAAACTATCGATCCATTCCGCTTCGAGTTCGGGCCTATCCGGCGCATTGACGACGACCGGTGCCATCGACGCGGACCAGCCGAGGTAGTTGCTGTCCAGGGAGTCGAGCAATTCGTCGATGTCCTCGCGGCTGAATCCGCCGCGGTAGTCCCCGTCGTCGATGTACCGAGGAGACGGCACCAGCATCACCAACTTGGAAAAGCGTTCGGGGGCTGCATCGGCCGCAAGCACACCCATCATCGCCGACACGGAGTGACCGACGAACGTGATGTCGTCGAGTTCGAGTTCGTCGGCAATGGCGGCGATATCGCGAGCATAGGCGTCGAGTGTGGAGTAGTCATCGGCATTCCAGGCCGACGGATCCGAAGCACCGGCCCCGACATGGTCGAAGAGCACGATACGGAAGTCTGCGGCCAGAATTGTCGTCAAAGAGCGCCACAGTGTCTGGTCGCAACCGACACCGTGCGCCAGCATCAGCACGGGACCGTCGGGGGCTCCGACGACTCTGACGTTGTTCCTGGTACGTGCGTTCACCCGCACAGTCTGTCATCTGTCGCCGACAGCGGGGAGTGAGACTGCTCCGACCGGGTATCGCATGTACCTACAGAAACGAGATTCATCATGCGAGTACTGGTCACCGGCGCAACCGGATACATCGGGTCTCGGCTGATCCCCGTGCTTCTCGAGCAGGGCCACGAGGTCCACGCAGCGATGCGTGACCCCGCGAAGAAGTCGCGCTTCGCATGGGGTGACCAGGTCACCGCCGTGCATTTCGACCTCGACGAGCACGAGACCTTCGACACCGCGACGTCAGATGTCGACGCTGTCGTCTACCTTGTGCACTCGATGGACGAGGGAGACTTCGTCGAGAAAGATCGCCACGCGGCACAGTCCATGGCCGCCGCAGCCGAACGCAACGGCCTACAACGGATCGTCTACCTCTCCGGTCTCATCCCCGACGACGACACGCCGTTGTCGGATCATCTGCGCTCACGACTACAGGTCGAGGAAACGTTCCTCGACAGCTCCGTCGATGCCACCGTGCTGCGCGCAGCCATCATCCTCGGCTCCGGATCGACGTCCTTCGAGTTGGTTCGACGTATGACCGAGCGGCTGCCGCTCACTCCGATACCGACGTGGATGCGCAGGCAGGTCCAGCCCATTGCCGTCGGCGATGTGGTTGCCATCATCGCTCGCGCCCTCGGCGACACCGCCCGTCCCGGTTCCTTCGACATCGGGGGCACCGAAACGATGAGCTACCCGGAACTGCTGCAGGCGTACGGCAGCGTCGCCGGCCTGCGTCGCGCCCAGATTCCGGTCCCGTTGCTGCCGACCGGATTGGTGGGCCGCGCCGTCGCGATCATCACCGGCATGCCCCCGGGCACGGTGATCTCGTTGGTGGACAGCCTCACTCACGACATGGTGGTACGTCGGGGCAACGCCGCTACGGAAGTGTTCGCCGATCCGGATACGACGCCGATGAAAGTCCGAGAAGCCTTGCAGCGTTCCATCACCGTGGTGGCCGACGAGGGTACCGACGCTCACGCCGATCCCCAGGCTGCCGCCGACACCGATCCCGATTGGGCCGGTGGCGTCGTCGACATCGTCGATGGGCAGGTGCGGCAACGGCCGTCGGGAATTTTGGGCAAGGCCCAATTGGGAGCGACCCGCTAGTCGAGGGCCTCGTAACGATGCGCCCAGGGTGCTGCTCGTTCGATCTGGCCGGCGAGTTGGACGAGCAGCGCTTCTCCACCCAGAGGTGCGGTGAAGTGTGCGCCCATCGGGAGACCGTCCGGTGTCCAGTGCACGGGAAGCGACAGCGCCGGACGTCCGGTGACGTTCGCCAACTGGGTGTACGGAATCCACGAGATGTTGTCGTCGATCATCTGATCGACGATGCCCGTGTATCGCAGGACCCCAGCAGTTCTGCTGCGCAACAACAACTCCGACGCCAGCTGCAGCGGCTTCGCGAGCTCGAACGCGCCGATCTTCGGGGGTAGCTCGGCAAGGGTGGGCGTCAGCAACAGATCGTACGTATCGAAGTACGTTGCCAGCGCGCGCACATGCTTGTGCCGGCCTTCCACCGCCTCGAGGTAGTCGACACCGCTGGCGGATCTGCCCAGCGCAGCCATGATTCGGGTATCACGCTCGAATTTGTCGTCGCCGCAACCGGTTCTGCGCTTGACTTCGTCCATCTCCCAGGCCATGTAGGTGAACCAGGCCAGCAGAAATTCGCGGTTGAGGCTCGTGTCGTCGTACGGCGAGGCATCGAGAAGTTCGACGGTGTGGCCGAGGTCGGTCACAATCTTCGCCGCCTGTTCCATCGCGGCAACAGCCTGCGTGTCCGGCGCTGGATTCACCGACGTGGCCGCATACATTCCGATGCGTAAAGGCTTGGGGTCTTTGTCCGTTCGAGACAGAAACGTGCCATCCGGCCGGGCAGGCGAGTAGCCGGACGTCGCCTCGCCGCCCGCCAGTACGTCGAGCATCGCTGCCGTGTCTCGTACCGACCGCGAGACCACACCCTGTACCGCTGCCCCGTGCATCGCCTCACCGAACGTGGGGCCCGACGGCACCAGTCCGCGGCCCGGCTTGAGTCCGACCAGTCCGCAGCACGCCGCAGGAATGCGAATCGAACCGCCGCCGTCGTTCGCTCCCGCCACCGGGACGATTCCGGCCGCGACCGCCGCAGCGGATCCACCCGAGGAACCACCGGGAGTTCTGCTGTGGTCCCACGGGTTCCGAGTGGGGCCGAACACCGTCGGCTCGGTGATCCCCTTGGCGCCGAATTCCGGGGTGTTCGTCTTTCCGAAGATGACGAGGCCGGCATCGAGCCAGCGCTGCACCACCGTGGAATGCTCGGGCATCGGCTGGTCCGTCAACGAACGGGATCCACTCGCAGTAGGTAACCCGGCGTAGTCCTGCGAGAGATCCTTGATCAGAAACGGCACTCCTGCGAACGGGCCTTCGAGCGTTCCGGTCAGCTGCTCGTCGGCCTGCTCCCGCATCGGACGTACGATCGCGTTGAGAGCCGGGTTCACCGACTTCGCTTGCGCCGATGCACAATCGAGTAGCTCACGGGGCGTGACCTCGCCGTTGGCCACCAGCTCTGCCAGCCCGAGCCCGTCGTACTTCCGATACTCGTCGATACGCATAACGGCCACAGTAACCGAGAACACCTGCTCCACGACTGCGAATTCAGTGTCGGGAATTCGACCCCGGAAGTGGTCGCAGCGCTCCCATCACGAGCAGCGAACATGCGAGAAGACCCGCAACGACGAGCAACGCGTGGAGGACATCACCATGACCGCCGAGGAAACCGATCAGGGGCGGGCCGCCCAGGAAGGCGAAGTATCCGATGGAGGCCACCACACTCACGCGCGCGGCTGCGGCAGCGGGCTCGTCGGCGGCTGCGCTCATGGCAACGGGGAACCCGAGCGAGACGCCCGATCCCCACAGGAATGCGCCCAGAAACGCCAGCGGCACAACCGGACTGAGCACGAACAACAGCACTCCGACCACCGAGACGGCTGCCAATCCTCGGAGTACGACGACTCGACCGTAGCGATCGAGCAATCCGTTACCGAACCACCGCACAGCGGTCATGGCGACCAGAAACGTGGTGAAGGCGAGGGTTCCAGCCACGGCCGACGCATCGTAGCCGTCGATCAATGCGATGTTGAGCCAATCGTTTCCGCTGCCCTCGGCAAACGCGAACGACAAGGCAACGACGCCGATCAGCAGGGTGCGCGGTTCCTTCCACCGCGCGAGGGCGTGCGGCCGCGAGGCGTCGGCCGCCGGCTGTTCGGGTTCGCCATCGGATTCGTTCAGGAAGCTGCGCACTCCCCACGGAATGGTGCAGGCGATCACGGCTGCGACCGTCAGCAGATGCACCGTGACCGAGATGTTCAGCGCCACCATCGCAGTGCCGATCAAGGCTCCCACCACAGTGCCGGCGCTGAAACCCGCGTGGAACCGCGGCATGATCGAGCGCCCGAGCCGACGTTCGGCCACCGCACCGTGGACGTTCATGGCGACATCCCATGCACCGTTGGCGAATCCGAGCACGAACAGTCCGATCAGCAACGGCACTACACCCACGAGATAGCCGGTGGCGATGATCGTCAGACCGGCCGCGAGAACGAGGGACATCACGGTGACCGTGAGCCGAGACCCGAAGCGGTTGATGATGATTCCGGACATCGGCAGCGCGAGCAGGGATCCGACTGCGATGGCGAGCAACACGATTCCGAGTTGAGATGAGGTGAGTTCGAGGCGATCGCGCACCTGCGGGATCCGAGAAGCCCAACTGGCGAAGGCGAAGCCGGCCCCGATGAACGCGATATAGGTCGCCCGCACCGCCACGGCCGTGCGCGCCGAGGCGGCGTCGATATCAGACACTGTGAATTACCCTGTTCTCTCGCTGTTCTTCAAGGGTAACGAAGGACAGCGCCAACTCCGCAATGGCCGCCGAACTCGAAGTTATGGATGGATTCCAGGCAGATTCCGTCCATAACTTCGAGTTCGTCAGGTCAGGGGGTCAGAACGGGAACGGATGAGCGTGGTCGCGGACGGTGAGCCACTGCCACTGCGTGAACTCGTCCCAACTGCTCTGAGTTCCGAATCGAGCGCCGTTGCCCGAGGCCCCGGTTCCTCCGAAGGGCGCGTACGCGTCGTTGTTGAGCGTCTGATCGTTGACGTGGACGATTCCTGTGGTCAGGCGGTCGGCCAGATGCCTGCCCCGATCAGCCGATCCGGTCTGGATCGCGGCAACGAGACCGTACTCGGTGTCGTTGGCGACGGCAACAGCCTCGTCCTCGTCGCGCACGACGACGACGGGTGCCACCGGCCCGAAGATCTCTTCCCGGAAAGCCGCCATCGACGACGTCACTCCCGCGAGAACGGTGGGCTCGTAGAACAATTCGCGATGGCTGCCACCGGCGCGAACCTCCGCTCCGGCCGCCACGGTTTCGGAGACGATGCGGTCGACGTTCTTCAGCTGCGTCTCGTTGATCAGCGGTCCGAGTGCTACCTGCTCGGTGAACGGGTTGCCCACCGGAAGGTTCTTCGCCCGAGCAGCAAGGCGATCGAGATACTCGTCTGCGACGGACTCGAGCACGATATGTCGGCCTGCCGTCATGCACACCTGCCCCTGGTGCAGGAACGAACCCCACGCGCCTGCGGAACTGGCCGCCTCCAGATCGGCGTCGTCCAGGACGATCAGTGCGTTGTTGCCGCCGAGTTCGAGGGAGACGCGCTTGAGCGTGCGTCCTGCTGCCTCACCGACTTTCCGGCCGACAGCCGTGGATCCGGTGAACGAGACCATGCCGATGCCCGGATGCTCGGCCACCGCGGCCCCGGGCTCGGCGTCACCCGGCAGCACGTGGAACAGGCCGTCCGGAACTCCGGCCTCTTCGAAGAGCCGCGCGAACGAGACCCCACCGGACACCGCGGTCTGCACGTCCGGCTTGAGGACGACAGCATTGCCGAGGGCCAGAGCAGGAGCAACGGCGCGAATCGACAGAATCTGCGGAAAATTCCACGGACTGATGACTCCGACGACGCCGATCGGCACCCGACGGCCGATGCTGGACCGTCCGGCTTCACTGGTGGGCAGCAGATGGCCGTAGGGCTGAGTGGGCAGCGCCGCCGCTTCCCACAGCTCACTCAGCACGAGACCGACCTCGAACGAAGCCTTTCCCGGTACCGATCCGCCTTCCCGGATGAGCCATTCCTCGAACTCGCCGCGATGGGCCTCGAGCACCTTCGCGATCTCTCGGATCACGGCCGCACGCTCGTGTCCCGGTGTTGCCGCCCACGCCGGCTGCGCGGCGCGAGCCCTGCCGACGGCGTCGTCGACGTCTCCGGCGTTCGCCAGACCGATCTCACCCAAGCTCGTACCGGTGGCCGGTTCGACGGTGCTCGTGGTGCCGCCACCACCATTACGCCAACCGCCACTGTAGATCCGGCCGTGCCAGTCGGTTCCCAACAGAGTGTTGCTCACGCTTGTTCTCTCTTCTCGCTGGTAGTTCAAGGTCTCGACATTGTTTGTGGCTCAACCGATGAGATCGGCAGCCTTCTCCGCGACCATCACAGTCGCGGCATTGGTGTTGACGCAGACGACCCTCGGGATGACGGACGCATCCACGACGCGAAGGCCGTCGATGCCGTGCACTCGAAGATCCGGTCCGACGACGGAATCAGGCCCGGTTCCCATCGCACAAGTCCCCACCGGGTGGTAGTAGGTTCCCGTACCGCGAGCAACGTAATCCCGCAGTGCTGCAGTGGAATCCGCCTCTGTCCCCGGAAGAACCTCGGTCAGGCCCCATGCTGCGAAAGCGTCCGTCGCAGCGATGGTGCGTGCCACCGCAATGGCGTCGACCAGTCGGTCCACGTCCGAGGTTGCGGTCAGATAGGCCGGATCGATCAGGGGTGGATCGTCCGGATCCGCCGTCGCCAGGCGAACGCTACCGCGACTGTCGGGCACGGTGGTGACGCCGAACGTGATGCTGTTCTGAGGCGCGACCAGTGTCGGCTGATGGAACGGCACGTGAATGAACATCAACTGCATGTCCGGACCGTCGAGCTCGTCGTCGCTGCGCCACAGCATCGACACTTCGGCATGATTGTCGACGGCGGGTGGAATCGGTTGCGCTGCTTCGTAGACCACGCTGCACAGGGGATGATCGTGCAGGTTGCGTCCCACGCCGGGAAGATCGTGGACTACCGGGATGCCGAGCTCTCGCAGTTCCTCGGCCGGGCCGATTCCGGACAGCAGCAGCAGGCGTGGCGAGTCCACGGCACCGGCGCTCAGAATCACTTCGTGCCGAGCGGACACCGACACCGGTTGCCCGTTGCGTCGATACCTCACTGCAACGCAGCGGCCGTTCTCGACCACCACGGACTGCACCCGTGAACCGGTCGACACCGTCAGGTTGGATCGATGTGCCTCGACGGGAGCGAGATAGGCCGACGCCACGCTGAGGCGGGCACCGTCGGAAATGGCCAGATCGTGCCAGCCTGCACCTTCCTGCTCGGTACCGTTGAAGTCGTCCGTGATCGGATGTCCGGCCTCCGCTGCCGCATCGAGAAAGGTCTGCGATACCGGATTCGGCGAGGACGACGGGGCCGGCCGCAACGGACCCTTGTCGCCGCGGACCTTCGCGTCCTTGCCGACCACAGTCTCGGACTTCATGAAGTACGGCAGTACCGCGTCGTACGACCACGATTCGCCCGCAACCTCTGCCCAGGTGTCGAAGTCGTTTCGGTGTCCTCGCAGGTGGACCATCGCATTGATCGAGCTGCTGCCGCCGAGGGTATGGCCCCGCGGCCAATTGTGGGCACCGCCGCCTGCCGCTTTCTGCGGAACCGTGTTGTACGCGTAGTCGACGTTGCTACCCCAGAGCGACGGCCAGGCCGGAGGTACAGCCAGGTCCGGGTGATCGTCACGACCACCGCTCTCCAGCAGCAACACAGTGACATCGGGGTTCTCGCTCAGTCGTGATGCGAGTACACAGCCGGCGGATCCGCCACCTACGATCACGTAGTCGAATGCTTCGTCCATCGTCTTCAATCCCTTCGAAGTGACCGGCCCCACACCGGTAGGACTTCAGTGTGCGCAGCGAGCCGGCGTCGCGATTGACGATTTCCGACGCAGTTCTTGCCGATTTCCGCCGAGTATTGCCGGAACCGTTGTTGTACAGATGTGTTCGCAGAGCCGAGGTCAGCGCAGTGCGGCACGTTCCGCCGACGGACTGCTTCCGAACCTGCTCTTGTACAGCCGACTGAAGTGCGCCGCGTCGGAGAAGCACCAACGCCCGGCAACAGCGCCGACAGTGGACCTCACCCCTCGGGCTGCGAGCAGATCGCGTCGGGCACCGTCGAGCCTCATCTCGCGAATAGTGGCTGTCACAGTGGATGTTTCGCCACCGAACAACCTGTCGAGACTGCGTACGGACATGCCGAATGCAGCCGCTACGGAGTGGTGACACAGATCGGGGTCGAGGAGGTGCCGACCGATATAGGTGAGGACGGCCAGCTTCCTCGCCTGCTCCCCTGGTTCGTCGAGATCGATGTGTGAGTCCGCGGTGAGGGCACTGCTGATGAGGCTGAGACCGGCATCGGCGAAGCGCAGAGCCGAGCCGGTATCGACCGGGTCGGCCGTCGGCGCCAGCGCTGCCCGTACGAAGGATTCGAGCACAGCACCGGGACCGGAGCCGATATCGTGCGCACGCTGCATGGTGGCCTCGATCAACTTCTGCGGCAGCCGAAGGGCGTTGGGCGGAAACACCATCACCGCACAACGCCAGTCACCCTCCAGCCGCAGATCGTAGGCTCGCCGAGTGTCGTAGATTCCGAGCTGGCCCGGATGTATGACCAGCTCGTGATCACCCTGCCGCACGACGGCCCGACCCTGCAGTTGCACACAGACTTTCACTGCATCAGTGGGTCTCCTGCGCACAGCCGAGCGGGTCCGTCGTACCGTCTGCGGCGAGCCGGCGACCTGAAATGCGCCCAGTTCACCGACGGTGGTGCCCTCTATCCATCCGGTCAACGGACGATCGTCGCCACCCTCCGGCACCAACCCCGCGAACGCCTCGCCGAGCTCGTCACGCCAGTGTTCGTCTCGCCACTGCTCGATCTCCCGGGTCATCTCACACCGCAGAAATGTCCGACGGGTGCTTGGCCAGCGGGCTCACGTCGATGCTCATGTACGGGAACAGCGGTAGATTCCACAGGATCTCGTGGAGCCGCTCGTTGTCGCGCACGTCGAAGATGCTGAGGTTGGAGTACTGGCCGACGATGCGCCAGATACTCACCCATTCACCGTCGCGCTGCAGCTGCTGCGAGTACGCCTTCTCTCGTGCGAGAGTGTCGGTTCGTACGTCCGCGTCGAGATCCTGCGGCAGCGCGACATCCATCTTCACGGCAAAGAGCATGCGTCTCAGCCCTTGTCGAGTACGAAGTCGTAGGTCACCTCTTGGCCACCGTCGACCTCCCGGGGGTCGAGGATGAGCTCCGGCTTGACGGCGTCGGCAACGTCGTCGTCGTTGTGTGCGTCACCGGGGAAGTAGAGCTGAGTGGTGATCTGCTGGTAGCCATCGGCCGCAACCTTGAGATGCAGGTGCGCCGGACGCCACGGGTGCCAGCCGGCGGCGGAGATGAGATTGCCGCAGGCACCGTCGGTCGGGATCTGATACGGCGCAGGCTTCATGGTGTGAATCCAGAACTGGCCCTGATCGTCCGTGGTCACCGTGCCGCGCAGATTCCACTCCGGGATTCCGGGCGCGAACTGCGAGTAGAAGCCATCGGCGTCGGCATGCCAGATCTCGATGACCGAGTGCGCAAGCGGCGTACCGTCCACCGCCCTTACCTGACCCTGGAACAGCAGCGGGGTGCCAAGCTCACCGTCGCGGGTGGGCAGGATTGCGGCCGAACCCAACTCGGGTGCATTCGGGACGTAGTACGGGCCTTCGATGGTGCCCTTGCTGCCCTCGCGTGCTTCGCCGGCAACTTCTTCGACGACGTGCTCCACCCAGACGTCAAGGAAGAGCGGCCACTCTCCGGTCTGACCGACGTTGATCAGCCACGCCTTGAGGGCGTTGTACTCGTCGTAGGTGACCTTGTGCTCACGGATGGTGTCGTGGACAGCAGACAGCACCTGGCGGGCGAGCAGACTGACTCGCTCGGGCGGGGTGTTCGCCGCCGCCTGCTTGTCGGAGGTGAAACGCTCGGTGGCGTTCGCACCCGACGCGGCAGCGGTGGCCACCTCGCCGGACAGGTGGTTCGTCTCTACGTGGTCGACACTCATGTCTACTCCTTGCGGTGAAGTTGAATTGCTGGGCTGAAAATCATTGGTCGGTGCGGTATTTCGCGAGCTTGTCCGGATCGATGCGAACACCGAGTCCCGAGCCGGGTAGGACGCTGAGCGTGCCGTCCCGAATCTCGAGCTTTTCGGTCAGCAGGTCGTCGCTCATGTCGAGGAAGTTGGACAGCTCGCCTGCTCGACGCGACGTCAGGTCGAACGCCGCGCCGAAGGCAACGGTGCAGGCCGTGCCGAGCTGTCCGTCGATCTGGTTCCCCATCACCACGTCGATGCCGAGGCCCTCACACAGATGGTGGGTCCGCTGCGACGTCGTGAACCCGGTGCGCGCAGTCTTGATGCTCACCGCAGTCGCGGAACCACCGAGAATCTCACGGGTGACCTCGGCCGGGGTGGTCGCGGATTCGTCTGCCACGAAGGGGATGTCGAGTTGCCGAACCAGCCAGCGGCGGCCGAGGACGTCGTCGGCCGGGCACAGTTCCTCGGCGAGAGTAAGACCCAGATCCGACATCTCTTTCATGGCACGCGCAGATTCGGCGGCGGTCCAGCCTCGATTGCCGTCCACGTAGAGTTCGACGCCCTCGCCCAGTCCTTCTCGGAGAGCGCGTACGACAGCCGTGTCGAGGTCGACGGGCCGACGGCCCACCTTGACCTTGAAGACCTCGATTCCGTACGTCTCCCGCATCCTGGTGGCTTCGTCGACCATCGCAGCCGGGGTGTCGAACCCGAGCATGTGGCTCACACGCATCCGGTCGGTGTATCCGCCGAGCAATTCGGTGACGGGAAGGTCGAGGGTCTGACCGAGGGCATCCCAGATCGCCATGTCCACTGCCGACTTGGCCACCGGATTACCCACGGTACGAGCCAGTTTCGCATGTACCACCTCGCGCTCGACGAGGGTGAGGCCGACGATCGCCGGAGCGAAGATGGTCTCGATCACCGCAGCCACTCCCTGCTGCGTCTCGCCGTAGGTGAACGGCCGGGGCGGAGCGTCTGCGATACCCACGACTCCGTCGTCGGTATGTACCCGAACGAGTACGTGCTCGGCCGCAGAGACCTCACCGCTGGCGAACTTCAGCGGCTTGCGGTACGGGATCGAGTACGGGATCGCCTCGACTGCAACGATTTTCATGACACGCCCTTCGACTGTGCAGACGGTACGGATGATTCGAGTCGAGGAAGCACGCCCGCGTCCTCCAGAGCGCCGACAAGGGCATCGACGAGGGCCGACGGCCGGTCTCGGCACCAGGCCAACGCCAGATCGATGGTGCTCGCGCCGGCGATGTCGCGGAACACGACGCCGTTCAACTGCAGAGCGCGGACGGATTCGGGAACCAACGCAACGCCCAACCCGGCTGCGACGAGCGCGAGCAACACCGAGGTGTCCGGGGCCTCGTGTTCGCGCCTGGGGCTGAAGCCCGCGGCCCGACAGCTCGTCACGACGGCTTCGTTGACCACCGAATGCGTGTCGGCGTACATGACGAAGTCCTCGTACGCGAGATCGGCGACGTCGAGCGCCGGTTCGGTGGAGAAACGATGATCGACGGGCAATGCGAGCACCAACGATTCCGTGGTGATCGTCCGCAACACCAGATCGTCACCGGCAACAGGGGGCCGCAGCACCGCAACGTCCAGGTGTTCCGAGCGCAGACCGTCCACCTGAGCAGGGGTGAGCAGGTCCCCGTGGATCTCCAACGCGATACCGGGCAGACGCTGCTTGATCGCACGCGCGATCGGCGGCAGTTGATCGAAGGCCGCAGTACCGGTGAAGCCGATGCGTACCAGTCCGTATCGGCCGTCGGCGATCCTTCGTACTCCCCGCGCACTCTGCTCGAGGTTGTCCAGGTTGCGCAGCGTCTCTCGATAGAAGAACTCCCCCGCCGGAGTCAGGCTCACCTGACGGGTCGTCCTGGCCAGCAGCGTCACACCCAGCTCGGCCTCCAACTGGCGAACCGATTGCGACAACGCCGGCTGAGCCAGGTGCAGCCGCGTAGCGGCCTGCCCGAAGTGCCGAGTCTCGGCCACGGCCACGAAGTGGTAGAGGTGCCGAAGTTCCATGAACGAGCCTCTCTGTACGTGGTGGGGTGACCCTGACCACAGTAGGGATGTAATCCATCGTTGACAAAGACCTATTTTGCGTCGATTGATAAGTGTCAGCGATCAATATCCACCCAGGTCGGGCCTAGGCAAAGCCCTGGTGTGACGGCGGCCACTCCCTGACACAGTCGCTTGTAATCGAACTCGAAGCGCCTGGAGGAACCCGATATGACCGACATGCTGGATCACGTACAGAACACGATCGACGGAGCGGTGATCGACGATGTCGCGGCGGGCATCTACCGCGCCAACCGCAGCATCTTCACCGACGAGGAGGTCTTCGAGCTCGAGATGAAGCACATCTTCGAGGGCAATTGGATCTATCTCGCCCACGAAAGTCAGCTCCCGAACAACGGCGATTACTTCACGGTGCACATGGGTCGGCAGCCCGTTGTCATCACCCGCGACAAGGACGGCGAGCTGCATTGCCTCATCAACGCGTGCGCGCACCGCGGTGCGATGCTGTGCCGACGCAAGACGGACAACCGCACCACGCTCACCTGCCCCTTCCACGGCTGGACGTTCCGTAACGACGGCACGCTGCTCAAGGTCAAAGATCCCGACGGCGCCGGCTACCCCGACACATTCGACGTCGACGGATCGCACAACCTCACCAAGGTCCCCCGATTCGAGAGCTACCGCGGTTTCCTCTTCGCGAGCCTGAACGACGACGTCTCGACCCTCGCCGAGCATCTCGGTGACACGACGAAGGTCATCGACATGCTCGTCGACCAGTCTCCCGAGGGCCTCGAAGTTCTGCGCGGATCCTCGTCGTACACCTTCGACGGAAACTGGAAAGTGCAGGCAGAGAACGGGGCCGACGGCTATCACGTCAGCGCCGTGCACTGGAACTACGCCGCGACCACCTCACGCCGCAACAACGGTGAATCCAAGAACACCACCAAGGCGCTCGACGCCGGCGGCTGGGGCAAGTCCGGCGGCGGTTACTGGTCCTACCCCAACGGCCATCTCTGCCTGTGGACCTGGGCGGCCAACCCCCAGGATCGCCCACTGTGGGACCAGATGGACTCGCTGAAGGAGAAGTTCGGCGACGCCAAGGGCGAATTCATGGTGAAGGGTTCACGCAACCTGTGCCTGTACCCGAACGTCTACCTGATGGATCAGTTCAGCACGCAGATCCGGCACTTCCGGCCGATCGCGCCCAACAAGACCGAGGTCACCATCTACTGCATCGCACCCAAGGGCGAGAGCAAAGAGGCTCGCGCACATAGGATCCGGCAGTACGAGGACTTCTTCAACGCCTCCGGCATGGCGACACCCGACGACCTGGAGGAGTTCCGCTCGTGCCAGCTGACGTTCCAGGCGACCAATGCGCCGTGGAACGACATGAGCCGCGGCGCGGAGCACTGGCTCACCGGACCGGATCCGGTGGCCGAGGCACTCGACATGCCCGGTGTCATCTCGGCGGGTGTCAAGAACGAAGACGAGGGCCTGTTCCCCGTCCAACACGGCTACTGGCGCAAGACACTGCTCGCTGCCCTCGACAAGCAGCGCGCAGCCGACTCCGCACCCGCTGCAGCACAGGAGGTCTGACATGACTGCCACCGTCGACAACACCGATAGCCGGCAGACCGCCCCGTCGCGCCTGATCACCCAGTCATCCATAGAGCAGTTCCTCTACCGCGAAGCGCGCTACCTCGACGATCGCGAATTCGAGAAGTGGCTCACGTGCTACGCGGACGACGTCGAGTACTGGATGCCCTGCTGGGACGACAACGACCTGCTCACCGAGGATCCCCAGACCGATATCTCACTGATCTACTACGAGAACAAGGGTGGGCTCGAGGATCGTGTGTTCCGCATCAGGACCGAACGGTCCAGTGCCACGTCGATACCCGAACCGCGGACCAGTCACAACATCAGCAACGTCGAGGTCATCGAACGTCGGGGAGATATCGTCGACGTCCGATTCAACTGGCACACCATGTATTTCCGGTACAAGACCATCGATCCGTATTACGGAACCTCCTTCTACACGATCGACTTCTCCGGCGACTCGCCGCTCATCCGGCGCAAGACCGTGGTGCTGAAGAACGACTACATCCACCACGTCGTCGACATCTATCACTTCTGATCGACCTGCCGTCATCCCGAGGAGTTCCATCGTGAGCCATTCCGTCGCACTGTCCTTCGAGGACGGCGTCACCCGCTTCATCACCTGCGAGGACGACCAGACCGTCGCCGACGCCGCTTACCGCTCGCGGATCAACATCCCTCTCGATTGCCGAGACGGCGCGTGCGGAACCTGCAAGGCTCTGTGCGAGTCGGGTGAGTACGACGGCGGTACCTACCTCGACGACGCGCTCTCGCAGTCGGAATCGGACGAGGGCTACTGTCTGCCCTGCAGCATGAAGCCCACCTCCGATCTGGTGCTGCAGATCGCGAGCACGTCGGCGGTCGCGAAAACCCAAGCGGCGACGCACGACACGATCGTGACCGCCGTGGAGAAACTCTCCCCCACCACGGTCAGGCTCGCCGTCGAGGCACCGGCGGGTGGCACGCTCGCCTTTCTCCCCGGCCAGTACGTCAACATCACCGTCCCCGGCTCCGACGAAACCAGGTCTTACTCCTTCAGCTGCGTCTCCGGATCGGACGAGTTGGAATTCCTGGTCAAGCTCACCCCGGGCGGGTTGATGTCCACCTACCTGAGCGACACGGCGGCCGTGGGCGACAAGATCTCGTTCACCGGCCCACACGGCAGTTTCTTTCTGCGCGAGGCTCAGCGACCTGCGCTACTACTGGCGGGCGGAACCGGATTGGCTCCGATCCTCTCGATCCTGCGCACCATGGCCGGCGAATCCAGCACTCGTCCTGTGCATCTCGTGTACGGCGCCAGTACCGACGACGACGTCGTCCAGCTGGACGAGCTCGCCGGCCTGGCCTCGACACTGGATGGATTCACGTGGGATCACTGCGTTTCGGACCCCTCGACCACCGCTGCGAACAAGGGGTACGTCACTGCCCTGTTGACCGACGCACATCTCCACGGCGGCGATGTCGCGGTCTACCTGTGTGGTCCGCCTCCCATGGTGGAGGCCGTCCGAACGCATTTCAGCGAGGCCGGCATCGAACCGACGGGCTTCTACTACGAGAAGTTCGCGCCGTCCTCGGCAGCTGCGAAGGAAAGCATCGGCGACGAAAACGATTCGGTTGCAGCGGCTCCGGTGGACGACGAGCCGACGCCGGTCGACGAACAGGCGGAAGCGACGATCGAAGCAGCTGACGCACCCGCGAAGAACCCCACAGACGATGACGTCGAGCCCGCCCTGGACGGCAGGAACATCTTCGGTCGAGCCGTGTTCGGCAGTCGTGTTGCGGAGCCTCTGTACTCGCACGGCATGAGCTTCTCGGACTCCGAGGAAGCAGACACCATGCGCGCGATCGCGGGTCAGCGCGTTACTGTCGCCGGCTCGGCCGCCGACCGGACCGGGTTGGACGACAGCTCCGATCTGCTCCTCACTCCGGAGGCACACTCCGTTGCAGCACAACACATCTGGCCTTCGCGGGATATCCAGCCGCTCGTCACGCGCAGTCCCGAACCTGCCCCGGCTTCGAGTTCGGGGTACGAGATCGGCGAGGAGCATCCATCGGTACACGAGTCGGACGCCGTGTTCGAGGCCAGGCGCGCCCTCGAACTCGGTGCCCTCGAACTCGTGATCGGCCGGCTGTCCTCGCAGCAGATCTCCGGATACCGACTGTTGGCCGAGACCACCACTCGCTACGTCGCCGGCGACCGATTCGTCGATGCCGCCGCGTACACCGAGACCAATGCCGCTTTCCACGACTACCTCTTCACCCAAACAGGCAACGAGCATCTGCTGCAGGCCTATCGGGCTCTCGGCGTCAAGGCCGCAATGGAGGACGTGCTGCGCAACGCGACGTGGTGCGATCCGCTCTGCGCCCAGGATCACCTCGACATAGTCGACGCGTTCGAGGCCGGAGACCGTGAGCGCGCACGGGCATTGATCGCCGATCACGCCGACCGTTCGAAGGCGACGATGAAACGCGCCATGAACGAATCCCGGGCGAACAAAACGCCCAAGTTCGTCAGCCCGGGTCGATTCGCAGGCAAGGTCGTGCTGATCACCGGCGCGGCCCAGGGCATCGGAGAATTCGTGGCCCGGCGGATCGGTGCCGAAGGCGGAGCACTGATTCTGGCCGACCGGTCCGAGTTGGTCGAATCCCTCACCGAGGAATTTCGGCAAGACGGTGTCGAGGCCACCCCTGTGATCGCCGACCTCGAAACCTGGAAGGGCGCTTCATCGGTGGTGGACGCCGCACTCACTGCACACGGACGCGTCGACGTGTCCATTCACGTCGTCGGCGGCACCATCTGGGCCAAGCCGTACGCCGAGTACCCGCCCGAGCAGATCGAGAAGGAAATCTCCCGGTCGCTGTTCCCGACGCTGTGGTCCTGCCGCGCCGTGATCCCGCACATGATCGAACGCGGCGGCGGCACCATCGTCAACGTCTCCTCGGTCGCAACCCGCGGCATCCACCGGGTTCCCTACGCAGCTGCGAAGGGGGGCGTCAACGCCATCACGGCAACTCTGGCCCTCGAGGCAGCACCGCACGGCGTTCGGGTGGTTGCCACGGCCCCCGGCGGTACCGACGCACCACCGCGACGCGTCGCTCGTGGACCCGCACCCTCGACTGAGCAGGAGAAGAACTGGTACCAGGCCATCGTCGACCAGACCGTGGACTCCTCGTTGCTCAAACGCTACGGAACACTCGACGAGCAAGCCGCGGCGATCTGCTTCCTCGCCTCCGACGAGGCGTCGTACATCACCGGTACCGTGCTCCCGGTCGCCGGCGGCGACCCGGGCTGAGTCATGACCGTGTTGGTTCGATCGCCGGACGCACTCGTACGCCGCGGATACGGTGACGTCATGTCCCCTTCACCGTTGATCGGCCGCGGTGAACTGCTGGACGTCCTGATTCGGGCGCTCGACGGCTCCGCGACGACGTCGACCTTTGTGGTGCTGACCGGCCCGGCGGGCATCGGCGCATCGTCGATTTTGCGTGAAGTCGAACGGACGGTCGGGAGCGAGGGGCAGAGCACGGTGGTGCGCCGCGCAGGTGCGGTGCCGTGGGAAACGCACGTGCCGTTCGGCCTCGTCACGCAACTCGTCCCGGGCGTCGGGATCGAAGGGACGGACCCGGTCGAATGGGGACACCGCATCGCCGACGCGTTGGCGGCGGACGCCGTGACGATCCTGCTGATCGACGACGCGCACGACTGCGACGTCGACTCTCTCCGTGCACTCGCCTCCGCCGTCAGGCACCACCGATCCGCGAGACTCGCGGTCGTCTGTACTCGAAATCCGTTGCCCGACGGCTTCATCGAGTCGCACCGGGTTCTCGATCGCGCAGCCGACCTGTCCGTGGCGGTACCGGCGCTGACGGTGTCGGCCGTTGCCGAAATCGCTGCCCTGCAGGGGATCATCCTGTCACCGTCCTCGGCTGCTCACCTGACGCGTCACACCGGTGGACGTCCCCGACACGCCTTGGCGCTGCTGGACGAGGTGCCGCGCGAGACCTGGAAGGGTGTTCGCCCCGACCTGCCTGCGCCCGCCTTCGTCGAGGCAGACGTTCGGACCACTCTCGCTCTCTGCACCGACGAGGCTCGGCGTCTGGTCTCGGCCGTCACCGTTCTCGAAGATGGCCGACCGTTGACCACGGTGTGCGAGGTCGCCGGCATCGACGATCCCTGGCCTGCTGTCGATCTCGCAGAACGATTCGCACTGGTGACCGTCCGACGCAGCTCCGCAGCGACCATCCTCGAGATCCACGATCCAACAGTCCGCGCCGCGGTGCTCGCGACGATGAGCAGAGTCGAGCGCGCGCAGGTGCATCGAGCCGCTGCCGCAGCCGAGGCCGACCCGGCCGATCAGCTGGCGCACCTGGTCCACGCGTCGCCACTGCCCGATCCACTGGTCTCGGACCGCCTGGACGCGCTCGCAGCGACACGTGCAGGAATCGGCGAATGGGCGACGGCAGCACGGCTGTACCTTCTGTCGAGCCGGTCGACCCAGGAACCGCATGCGCGCGAGGATCGGCTCGTCCGCGCGGTGGACGCCCTCATCGGCGCCGGTGACATGCGGACGGCCTCGGACTACATCGCCGAGATCGAAAGTCTCCGTGAAACCCCTACGCGTAATGCCGTACTCGGCTATCTGGCCATCCTGCGCGGCCGCCCCAACGAAGCCGAAGCTCGACTCACCCGGGCGTGGCAGCTCGTACGGACGCGGCACGACCCCGAGGTCGCCGCTGTGATCTGTCATCGGCAGGTACTGCACAATCTGGCGCGCTGCGACGGTGCCAACCTCGTGCTGTGGGCCGATCGCGCAGTCGAACTCGTCGGAGCCGACCACGCAACCGCGGTCGAGGCGCAGTCCATTCGAGGCCTCGGTCTGGCGGGCACAGGGCGTGTCGCAGAAGCACTGAGCAGCTACCGAGACCTGTGGGGTCACGCCAGTACCGGGGCCGTCGGACAACGGGTGCAGATGGGTGCGGGCTGGCTCCACTTCGCAACGGACCACATCGATCTCGCGCGCTCGGAACTCGAGGCCGCAGCACCGACCGACTTCCTCGGCGGTTCGACGCGAATCTCGTTGTGGGCTCACGGTTGGCTGGCGCGCACCTATTTCGTCACCGGCGAGTGGGATGCGGCGCTTCGGCTGGTCGGAGCTGGCTCCGACTTGGCCGACCGTTCCGGTGCCGCATTGATCGTTCCACTGCTCCAGTGGACCGCGACGCAGATCCACGCACTCCGCGGAGACTGGGTGGCCGCCGCAACCAGCGCACACCGCGGTGATTCCGGCGCCCGCGACTACGAGATCATGAGGGTGCCAGCGGCTCTCGGTCGTGCGGCCATCGCGGAGGCACAAGCGGACTATGGCGGGGTCCTCCGCGCTCTTGCCCCCTTGACCGAGCAGTGGGCTCACGCCGACGTATCCGAACCCGGTTTCTGGGCGTGGCCGGATGTGTACGCGAATGCACTGATAGTCGAGGGCCGACTCGACGAGGCAGACGAGTTTCTGATTCCACACGAGGCCAGAGTGCGCGATCGTGGTCACCGCTCCGCACACGCACGCCTTGCCTGCGCTCGTGGCCGACTGCACGGCGCGATGGGCGATCTCGACTCTGCCCGAGCATCATTCGAGGACGCCCTCGCTTCGTTGGCACCGCTGCCCCTCACGTACGACCGCGCCCGAGTCAACTACGCCTACGGGCAGACCCTGCGCAGAGCCGGGAAGCGGCGCGAGGCCGATGCCGTCGTCAGCGCGGCACGCGAAGGCTATCTGGCACTGGGGGCAACCACGTACGTACGACGGTGCGACCGTGAACTCAAAGCCGGTGGTGTGCACGCCGTTCTGAAGGACAGAGCTCACGATGCACTGACCCCGCAGGAGGACGCCGTCTCGAGCCTGGTCGCCACAGGAATGACCAATCGCGAGGTCGCGGCCGAATTGTTCTTGTCGATCAAGACAGTTCAGTTTCACCTCACCAGGGTGTACGCCAAGATGGGCATTCGCTCGAGAGCGGAGCTGGCGGCTGCGAGGTCCACCGACGACGGCTCGACGACATGATCGCAGCGCACCCACTTTCGCAATGCCGAGGTAAGCACTAGGCAAAGCCCTGGTGTGACTCAGCCCACGATTTGGGACAGTGATGCAACCCGCTCGGCCGTCAGCGCCGATTCAGCCTTCAAGCGGTACTCCCTGACCGAAAAGGATCCCCGATGACTGCACCGGACTCCATCAAAACCGGCACACCAGCCAGCACCACCTGGGCCGGCGACCGGCACCGCCGCAGCGTGTTGTGGATCGTCGCACTGTCCACGGCAGCAATTGTTTTCGATGGCTACGACCTCGTCGTCTACGGCACCGTCCTGCCGACGCTGCTTGCCGATTCCGCCCAGCTGGGCGCGCTGGATCCGCAAACTGCGGGCGCGCTGGGTTCCTACGCGCTGATCGGGGTCATGGTCGGCGCTCTGACCGCCGGGGCCTTCGGTGATCGGATCGGCCGTCGCAGAACGATGTTGACATGCATCGTCTGGTTCTCGGTGGGAATGGGGGCCACTGCACTCGCACAGAACGTCACGATGTTCGGCGCACTTCGGTTCCTGACCGGTATCGGAGTCGGCGGCCTCGTCGCCACGGTCGGTGCCATGATTGCCGAATTCGCACCACCCGGACGTCGAAACTTGTTCAACGCCATCGTCTACAGCGGCATTCCGGCCGGTGGCGTCCTGGCGTCGTTGGCCGCGATCACCCTGCAGGATTCGATCGGCTGGCGCGGACTGTTCTGGATCGGCGCACTCCCACTGTTCGTACTGCTACCGCTGGCCCTGCTGCGGATGCCGGAATCCCCGCGGTGGCTGTTGGCACACGG
This sequence comes from Rhodococcus sp. 15-649-2-2, assembly GCF_002258645.1. Taxonomy (NCBI): domain Bacteria; kingdom Bacillati; phylum Actinomycetota; class Actinomycetes; order Mycobacteriales; family Nocardiaceae; genus Rhodococcus; species Rhodococcus sp. 15-649-2-2. The sequence continues at coordinate 4,114 of NZ_NPFM01000018.1, read as the reverse complement.
CCGCGTCGCCGATGCACAGGAGATCTGCGCACGGACCGGCATTCCGATGCCCGACGCAGAGCCGGTCGTCGCCGGCGATCGCGTCGGATTCGCAGCACTGGCCCGCAAGCCACTACTGCGCCCGACGGCTCTCCTCGGGCTGATGAGCTTCTCCGGCCTACTGCTGACCTACGGCCTCAACACCTGGCTGCCACAGATCATGTCCGAGGCCGGTTACAACGCCAAGGGTTCACTGTCGTTTCTGTTGGTGCTCAACGGTGGTGCCATCATCGGTGGCCTGATCGCGTCTCGCGTCGCCGACCGCACCGGACCACAGCGCGTCATCGCGGTCACCTTCTGCCTCGCCGCGCTGTCGTTGGTTCTGCTGACGCTGAACTTCCCGCTCGGAGTCCTGCTCGTCGCCGTGGCCGGTGCAGGCATCGGTGCCATCGGCACTCAGGTGCTGATCTACGGATTCGTCTCGAACTACTACCCCACCACCGCCCGTGCAGCAGGAGTTGCGTGGTGCGCCGGATTCGGCCGGCTCGGCGGCATACTCGGACCGCTGCTCGGCGGAATCCTGCTCGGAGCCGGCATCGCGTCGTCCACCGCGTTCTACATCTTTGCCGTCGTAGCGCTGCTCGGCGCACTGGTCACCACCGCTGTTCCCGCGGTTCGAGCCCTGCGCCGATCCGATCCAGTACCCATCGAGCCGGTGAAAGTAGCTGAATGACAGATATTTTCGAGCGTCTCGCCTCGGGCGAACTACCGGAGCGTCGCCCGCCGAGTCTGCGTGCTCTACGCGCCGACTTCGGCGGGCAGTACGTCGGTGCAGGGGCAACCGGCGTGCTGTTCAGCGCAACCGGGCCGGTTGCGGTCATCATGGGTGCCGCCGCAGCGGGCTCGCTCACCGCCGCACAGACAGCGTCGTGGGTCTTCGGAGTATTCGTACTCAACGGCATCCTCACCGTGGTGGCGAGCTGGGTGTATCGGATGCCGCTGAGCTTCTTCTGGACCATTCCGGGCACTGTTCTGGTCGGACAATCGTTGGCGTCGCTGACCTGGCCCGAGGTCGTCGGGGCCTACCTTGCTACCGGGGTCCTCATCATCGTGCTCGGAGCCACCGGGGTGGTGACGAAACTGATGGATTTTCTGCCGCACAGCGTGGTGATGGCGATGGTGGCCGGTGCATTTCTGTCGTTCGGAACCGGACTGGTGCAGTCTGTTTCGTCCAATGTGATCGTCGCCGGTGCCATGGTCGTGGCGTGGTTGGCGCTGACCCGATCCGCGACGTGGTCGAAGCGGGTACCGCCGGTGCTCGCTGCATTGGTCACGGGTCTCGCTGCTCTCGCAGTAACAGGCGGATTCACACGGATGACGGGGCCTGCGGCAGAGCTCCCCCTGATCGGCTTACCGGAGCTCGTTGCGCCGGCGTTCAGTGGTGCGGCACTGGCGCAGTTGGTGATACCGCTTGCCATCACCGTGGTCGCGGTTCAGAACGGTCAGGGTGCCGCAGTGTTGAACTCTGCGGGCCATCGACCACCGATGACCGTCGTCACCATCGCGTGCGGCATCTGGTCACTTCTCGTCGCGCCACTGGGTGCGGTATCGACGTGTCTGGCCGGTCCGACCAACGCGTTGCTCGTTGCCGTCGGTGCACGGTCACGGCAGTACATCGCCGGAATGACCTGCGGCGCACTCGCCATCGTGGTGGGTGTGTCGGCACCACTGCTGGTGCGCGGCCTGTCCGTGGTGCCCGCAACGTTCATCGCGGCCCTCGCCGGTCTGGCAATGCTCGAGGCACTGCGCGGTGCATTCACCGCCGCGTTCTCCGAGTCGTCCGGCCGCCCGATGCTCGCGCCCCTGATCACCCTGCTGGTCACCATCTCCGGCACCGACGTCGGAGGCCTCGGCGCTCCGTTCTGGGGATTGGTCGCCGGTGTTGCAGTTACTTACCTGCTCGATCGCCGACGGTAGTTCCCAAGAGGTCAGAACCCGATCGGCAAACCGGCGTAGTTCTCCGCCAGTCCCATTGCGCCCGCTTCGCTGGAAGCCACCCACTTCAGCTGCGAGAGCTGCAACTGCGCATCGAACGGGTCGTCGCCCGTGTGCAGCATCGTCGTCATCCACCACGAAAAGTGCGTGCAACGCCAGACGCGTCGAAGTGCCGTGTCGCTGTACGTGTCAGCACTCTGTGCCCCCTTCCCCTGCAGCAACTGCGCCAGTGCAGGTGCGAGCAGAGCCACATCGGCAACCGCGAGGTTGAGACCCTTTGCGCCCGTGGGAGGCACAATGTGCGCTGCGTCGCCTGCCAGAAACAGATTGCCGTGTCGCATCGGTGTCTGCACGTAACTGCGCATCGGCAGCACGCTCTTCTCGGTGATCGGTCCCGGGTTCAGCGCCCACCCGTCCTGACCGTGTCCGAGCCTGTCTGCCAACGCATCCCAGATTCGATCGTCGGACCAGGTGTCGATATCGGTGCCGTTCGGCACCTGCAGATACAACCGACTGACCGTCGACGATCGCATCGAGTGCATGGCGAAGCCGTCCTGATGCCAGGCGTAGATCAGCTCGTCCGTCGACGGCGCGACGTCGGCGAGAACTCCGAGCCAGGAGTACGGATACACCCGTTCCCACGTGTTGCGGACAGCATCGGGCATGGCAGCACGACTCGGCCCGAAGGAGCCGTCGCATCCGGCGATGACGTCCGCGTCGATCCGCATCGCGTTGCCCGACGCGTCCGTGAAAGTGACGTAGGGGTCGTCGGATTCGACGTCGTGCAGCGCGGTATCGGAGACGTCGTAGTAGATCTGCTGGCCGGCCTTCTCGCGTGCCGCCACGAGATCCTTCGTGACCTCGGTCTGTCCGTAGACCCACACGCTTCTGTCCACCAGATCACGAAAGTCGATGTGGTGCCGCTCTTCCGGCCACTGCAGATAAATACCGCGATGCTCGTGGCCCTCGCGGTGCAGGCGCTCCCCGAGTCCATGTTCGTCGAGCAACTGGACCGTCGAATGCTCGAGAATTCCGGCGCGGATCCGGGCGAGCACGTAGTCCTGAGTACGCGACTCGATCAGGATGGAGTCGATCCCCTGCTCACCGAGCAGGTGGGACAGCAGCAGACCCGCGGGCCCTGCACCGATGATGGCAACCTGTGTACGCATGAGTCGAGTACACCGCGGTGATCCACGTCTCTACAAGCCAGAGCTTCCACTGAGTGGAAGAGGCTACCCAGTTCTCAGGCTGCGGCCGATTCCCTGGGCCGCAACCTGTAGCGCCGCAACCAGTCTGACGCGATCACGCCCGATACTCGGAACCACGAGTCCCAAGGATGCGACCACGTTCTCGCCGTCGCGAATCGGAACGGCCACAGAACACGCCCCGAGGGTCATCTCCTCGACCGTCTGCGCGTATCCCTCGCGATGCACCCGGCGTAGTTCGTTCTCCAACTGCCCTGGTCGAGTCACCGTGAACGGGGTGATGCGAGTCAGGTTTCGAAGTACGCGATCGTGCACCTCCCTCGGCGCATACGCCAACAGCACCTTGCCCACCCCGGTCGAGTACAACGGCAATCGCGCACCCACCCGACTGATTGCAGGCACGGACGCATGGCCTGCCAACCTGTCGAGGTACAACACCTCGTCGCCGTCCCGAATGGCCAGGTGTACCGTCGCGAGAGTCGCACCGTAGATGTCGTGCAGAAACGGCGACGCGATCTCGCGCAGATCGGACTGATCCGGTGCCAACAATCCGAGTTTCCACAGTCGACGCCCCACTACGTACCGACCGTCGTCCGAGCGCACGAGCGCTCCCCAGTCGACCAGTTCACGTACCAGGCGGTGGGCCGTGGCAATGGGAAGGCTTGCGCCATCGGCCAATTCGGTCAACGTCAACGCAGGGGCATGTTCGTCGAACACCGACAGCACAGCCAGCAGCCGCGAGGCCACCGAGGCCCCGGGATCCCGCACGTTCCCAGCCATCAGCACGACGATAGCTCCAATCGACGACCTTCCCGCTCAGGATGGCGTTCGCGCCACCCAGCCGTCGACGGACTCGGGGGTACGGGGTTCGGGGCCGGTGTACAGGGCGGCCGGGCGGACGAGCTTGCCCAGACGCTTCTGCTCGAGGATGTGCG
>NZ_NPFM01000024.1:0-127105 GCF_002258645.1 Rhodococcus sp. 15-649-2-2 | reverse complement strand
AAACTCTCCGTAAAAGACTCTCGATCAACAGTCGAAACTGCAAATCAGTCATAAACATAAAGAGTCAAATCACTAGCAAATAAACTCAACTAGCATTTTTCAAACAACACCCGACAACAACCACCACAAGCGGATGGTTGATACATCGAATGCTTTCACCAAACAAAAATTCGGCACTGACATTCATCGACACACTGTTGAGTTCTCAAAGAACACGCACACACTCGAACCCCACGAACACACAGTCCGAAGGCCTCAAGGGCAACTGTTCCAGCCTATCCCAGCTTGGTCTCGGACACAAGGCCCGACTCTTGGGGGATAAAACCTGCCGAGCCACACGTCCAACCTCGTTCACCCTGTCCGTGAAGACCGGGTCGGTGTCCGTCGCTCTGACTCGACAAAAGTTACGCCACCAACCCCACCAACGCAAATCGGCAGGTCAGGAGTGTCCACAGCAAGATCGACCCCGTTGGACGCCTGAATCAGGTGAGCAAGGCGTCGCGCGCGAATCGCCGCGACCAGCTCGGCGAGTCCGATACACCCTGCCGGAAGTAGAACTGCGGACCGTGGGCACCGATGAGGTCGAGGAAGCTCACTGTGGCCTGCGCCGCGAACTGCGCGTCGAACACACCGGAATCCTCACTTGCCCAACCCAGCTCGGCCACGGTCTCGATCAGCATTTCGTTGCGATGGGTGGAGGAGGCAGATGCAGCGAGCGAGATCAGGAAGAGCGTCGCGGCGTCGGTCTCGTACGTCTCCTTACCCAACGGAAGTCGCGAGGCTGCATGTCGCCACAGCCCGACTGGGTCGCCGGCCAAGCTCGCCCCCAGCTTCGTGCGCATCAGTCGCCCCTTGGATACCCGCGTCAATCCGAGGTGTCGCACGGCTTCGCGAAGGTCGGTCACCTGATGGTGGTCGATCTCGCGGTTGCTCGTTCCTACCCATCCAAGACCCCAATCGAGCTCTTCGCGGATCGCCGCGATGAGTGCGGGCTTGAGATAGCCGGCATCTGTCAGGACAACTCCGTCGTCGCCGATCCGGCCCAGGAACCACACCAACTTGGCCATCGCGATCTCGGCCACCGGAAGATCCACCGAACTCTCGATGGTGAGTTCGCATCGGGGTAACAGCGCCATCAAGGACGGCACTTCCGTGGGACGCACGCGATCGAAGAGTCTGCCGATAGCGGGTGCCGTCGCCACCGCCTCGGCGAGAACCGAGCGTCCCGTGTCGAGCGCGTGCAACTTCTTGTTGACCGCACCGACGTCGAACCGGTAGGGGTTGAATGCCGGACCCCACCTCTCGAGCAGGCGGGGAAATTCGGGATCGGCTGGATCGGCAGCGATGTCGAGATCCTGCGCATAATGCGACGGCCCGCCGCAATCCTCGGGCGGGCACGCGCGAGCTCCATCGAGGCAGACCGATCGCAGGTCGTCGATGTCGGAATCGATCTGCTCCAGAACGATGGTGTGTGTCCATCCGTCACCGAAGTCGTACTCGTAGATCAGCACGGATCCGCGCACCGTGAGCACCTCGTCGAGCCGAACCCGCTCTTCGCTCACTGCCTCGTCGTCCGGTTCGTGATCGAGTGTCTCGGCCATCTCGAAGCGACGCATCGCACCGACGGTTCCGATGCTGAAGGCGTGCATGTGCCGGTCTTCCCAACCCAGCACGCATTGCAACACCGAGTGCAGTTCGGACAGCAGCAAGTCCGAGCGCACCCGCACCCGACGCCAAATCTCCGGTCGCGTGTGATCGATGGTCACTCCGAGCACCAGGCTGACCAGGCTTCGCCCCGTAACCTGGGTCGTACCGCCGTCCGATAGCTCCCCGGGATCGGGGAGATCCGGGACCACCGACAAGTGCCGGACGCGGCCGGTTCTGATCGACATGCGATCGACCTTAGCCGGATCGATGCGTCGGACACAGGCGTCGGACCCCGTGAGGTGATCCCGCCCGGGCTGCGAGCACACAGCCGTCACCTACCCTCGAACCGTGCCGACCTTGCGTGCCCTCGAATGCTTCGTCACCGTCGTCGAGTGCGGCTCGGTCACCGCGGCGTCGGTGCGCCTGCACCTTTCGCAACCCGCCCTGTCGCATCAGTTGGCCGCGTTGGAAACCGAGATCGGCACATCCCTTCTCGAGCGACTACCTCGCGGTGTTCGTCCCACCCCGACCGGGTTGGCAATACTCGCCGACGCCGAAGCCGCACTGGCAGCGGCCGATCGGGTGGTCGACACCGGACGAGCCGTGGCCGACGGTTCTCGCGGACGACTGCGGCTGGCCTGTGTGGAAACGATGACAGTCCCTGTGGTCGCTCCGATCGTGCGCACGTGGGCCCGTAAGTATCGCAACGTCGACGTGGAGCTTTCCGAACACAGCAGCGCCGACGCCATGGCCGACTCCGTGGCCACCGGCGCGTCCGACCTGGCCGTCGGCCCAGCGTCCGACCGATTCACCGGGCAGGTCACCGAGATCGGCACCGAGGACATCGTCGCGGTGATACCCGAAGGCCTCGACCTCACCGACGAGCCGAGCATCTCGTGGAACGACCTCCGCGGTAGACCGATGGTCCACTACCACCCGTCGAATGGACTCGGAGGGTGGATAGACGCCGAGGCCGCGGCGCACGATATTTTCCCGACGGTCAGCACGCGTACTCGAAGCGCCACTACCGCAGCGCAATTGGCCCGCGCAGGCTTGGGGATTGCGCTGGTGCCGACGTCTGCTCTCCCTGACCGATTCGACGGCGTCGTCAAGCCCCTACAACCGAACCTACGTCGCACCGTGGTCGCAATGGTCGGATCGCCGAGTGACGCCTTGGTTCAGCGATTCGTCGCCGACCTGCTCCGCCGCGGGATTCCAGCCGGCCCGCGGCGATGACATGCGTCAGCTCGTCCCCACCAGCAACAACAACCCGAGCGACACCCGCCTCAGACGAACCGTCCTCCGCCGTCGACGTGCACGGTGGTACCGGTGACGAATGTGTTGGTGAGCGCGAAGAGCACCGCGGCCACCACGTCGTCCGGCCGGCCGACCCGACCTGCAGGATTGGCTCGCGCTGTCTCGGCGAAGAACGAGTCCTTCCCTGCTCCCATCGAATCCCACGCGCCGGAATCGACGATGCCCGGCGACACCGCGTTGACCCGAATCGGAGCCAATTCGACCGCGAGCGCCTCCACGAGAAACACCACGGCCCCGTTGGTCGTCGCCATCACCGAGAGACCGGGTGCCGGCTTCCACGCGGCCACCCCGGAGAAGAACAGTAGCGAGCCGCCCTCCGCAATACTCGATGCGAAATGCTTGGCCAGCACAATGGGCCCGATCACTTTCGTGTCGAACGCCTTTCGGATGTCGGCGACGTCGAGGTCGGCGACCGAACCGTTCGCGTGATCGGCCGCGAGACTCACCACGTGATCGACCGATCCGACCTCCGCGGCCGCTGCAGCGATCGATTCCTCGTCGGTCAGATCGACGATCACCGAGGTTGCCCTTGGACCCATCGCCGCGGCCGCGTCGTTCAGCACATCCGGACGTCGACCGGCGAGGATCACCTCGCCTCCCCCGTCGACGATCTCGGCAGCAACGGCCCGCCCGATTCCCGACGCTCCACCTATCAGCAGTACTCGCATGACACATCACCCTTCGCTCGATTGGTACCTCACCAGCCAAGCGAAGAGTTCACCGTCGGACAATCGTAATTACCTACTGCTGCCATAAATTGAATCGATGGATCCGAGGCTACGATCCCCTGGTCGTCAAGCCGTCGTTGATCGCTGTGACGTCGAAGGCCAACGCGTCGAGCTGAGATGCCAACGTCGTCACCGTCAACTGCACCAGGTACTGGGTATCGACGCCCACCAACACGTACCGAGTCGTCACCGCTGCTTCGAGTTGTTGCGCGACATAGGAACCCCGAATGAATCGCGACGGCCAACCGAGCCACGACGCCGTACTCGCCTCGCGCTCCACCCAGCCGGGCATCGCCCGCCCGTCTCCGAAACCCAACGCCATCAACGCTTCCGGATCGATCGTGCGCGAGAGGGCACCGACGAGAAGCACAGCATTGGGAGCGAACCCGTTCTCCACGAGATTCGGTTCCACGATCACCTGGGTGGCACCGGGAAACTGCGCCGGATCGAGCGTCTGCCAGCCTGCAGGCACCGGCACGGTGATGCCCAGCTCTGCCGCCGCGGCACCGTCGAGCGGGGACACCCGTATCGCGTGCGCGTTCAAGTACTCGGCAATCGTGGTGGGTTCGGTCGGCTCCGGCGACTGGGCGTCGTTCACAGCATGGGCCTTTCGGTGGCGGACGAATCACTGGCACGCCAGAGGCTACCTGCGCCGATCCGGGCCTCGACAATCGCTAGAGGCAGTGCCCCGCGGGAAGCCGATCACTGCGCAACTCCAGCCAGTCACCGACCGCGTCGAGCATGGCGGTTCCGTCGGCGAACGAACCCGAATCCGGTTGCGCCGCAATCGCTACACCGACACGTCCAGCAACGGTGGTGACGATACCGACTTGTCGCACGACGTAGCCACCATCCACGCGCGGCCCCCAGCCGCCTTTGAACGCTGCGTCGGACAGCTGCCCCAGGCCCCATTGCTGCTCCGGCACAACATTGTTCATCATCTCGACCACGGGTCCCGCATCCGGAATGCACGACAAACCGGCCGCGAACGTCGCCTGGTCCTTCATAGACCATTCGGTCTGCCCGAACGCGCTGAATTCGGGACGGATCCGCTCCCTCCGAATCGTCGTGGCAGAGTCACCGCCTTGCCGCAGAACCGACTCGACCGCGGCACCCGCAGCAGCGGAATCACCCAGCGAACCCCACAGCGCGTCGGCCGCCGCGTTGTCGGAGCTTTCGATCGCCGCTGCGGCGTCGGCCAGAACCGCGTCACCGCCATTGCGTAAAGCGGCGACGGCCATCGGTACTTTGACCGTCGACCACGCGACACCGGAGGTCCACGTTCCGAGCACGGTGACCGGACCGCCACCGACCGGAACCAGAGCAAGGCCGATGGGGCCACCTGCCGCGGATTGGAGTACGCCGAACTCCTCAGCGAGATCGGCGACAGGCAACGGTTCGACCGGAACTGCGGTGCTCCACACTCCAGGGTCCGACGTCGGTCGGTCCGACCGGAGCATCGGCAGTGACGTCGACTCGGAGACCCCCGACGTATCCGTCGCAATGCCGTCGTCCGTGGCAATCGTGCAACCGGAGACCAGCAGTGCAAGCGAAAGAGCGACCGCGTAGAAGCTTCCGGTGCCGCGGTGCATCGACCTAGAAGAGGTAGACAACAGCGTTCTCGCCACCGGTGCACGTCACCAACTGCGCGGACGACACGCAGTTCATCTCGTACCGCTTGCCGGTGACAGGACTGCTGGCCACCACCGTTCTGGAATTACGATCCGAGCCGCCACGCGTGTAGGCCAACCGCACTTCCTCGGCGAACGGGCACGACGTTGCCGTCGACCCCACTGCCGAACCCCGAAGGCCGCCGGTCGACGCAACGGTGGCCGGGCAGGTCTGCGCACCCGCCGGCAGAGTCGTCACGCCCGATTCCTGTCCACCCGTCGACGAGGAGCCCGGCACCGCGCCCGAAGCGCTGCCGTCGCTCTCCACCGACGGCGGTGCGGCACTCGCCGACGCCACGGCTGGACTGGCGTCGTCGCGCAGCGTCAACCAGGCGAACACTCCACCGAGAATCAGTGCTACCGCCACCAGAACGGCAACGACGATCCAGAGACCGCCGTTCCCATTGCGCGGCGACTGCGGCGGACCACCCGCGAACACCGGCGGGAAGGGAACTGCACCGGGCCCTCCCGACTGCGCTGCGACATTGGGCTGCACTGCGGCACGCGGCTGCGCTGCGACATTGGGCTGCACTGCGGCACGCGGCGGGCGAAGGGGACGACCGGACGGAGACGGGGAATCGGAAGCCCCGGAGTCGGCAGTGTCCGGTGAATAACCCGGCGGTGGAATCACTCGATCGGACGGATTCGGCTGCGCGCCGTACTGCCCGTAGGCGCGCTGCGAGGGGTCCCCCGAACCTGGATAGCTCATGGTGTCCTTCTGCCGATGATGGGGCCAGCCTTTCACACAGGGTCGAAACGAGCAGACCGGACGTTACAGTTCGGCGCGGAGTGCGGTGAGTTCTTCCAGGTAGCGTGCGACCGCGTCGTCGTCGTTGCATCCGAGGACTCGATCTGCGACGGCAAGCACCGGTGCCGCGGCATTCGACGGACACAACGCCGTGCCCGCCCAGGCGAGCATCGGTAAATCGTTGCGCGCATCTCCTACTGCTGCAACCGAATCCGCCGATACACCCCACTGCTCACACAACTCGTGCAGCGCGCTTGCCTTCGAAACTCCCGCAGCGGACATCTCGATGTACGGCGCACCCGAGTGCGTCAACTCCACCCCGGCCAGGCCGGCCGCAGCGACGAGCTCGTACAGGGCCTCACTGCTCGTATCCCTGTGCCGGGCAACGATTTTGACCGTCGGCTCGACCTCGACCGACAAGCCGTGATCGGAGAGTTCCATCTCGTGGGGTTGCCGATGATGGTCGGCGAACACGCACAGTTCCGCATACCCGGCCTCTGCCACGAATCGAGTGGCACCGACGGTCGCGAAGGCCACGCCGGGTACGAGAGACCGCACGACCGACTTGACCGACGCGACCGTCTCGGCCGGTACCGATCTGGTACCGACGATGTTCGGGGTACCGTCGGCCAGATCGAGAACCACCGCCCCATTGGCCCCGATAGCCGTCCCCCGGAAGCCACAGGACGCAGCGAGTTCGTCGATGGAGTGACGCGCCCGTGCGCTCGCCCACACCACCCTGATTCCGGCGGCGTCGGCACCGGCCATCGCGTCGGCCGTGCGCGCCGAAATCGTTCGGTCCGAACGCAACAGCGTGCCGTCGAGATCGGTTGCGACCACAACGACGTCTTCGGCTCTGTTCACGTGACCGATACTGCCAGGTGTCGCTGCCTCAGCCGGCGACCAACGTCAGAACGGAAATCTCACTCGGTGCGAACACCCGGAACGGCGGACCCCAGAAGCCCGATCCGCGGCTGGTGTAGAGCTGAGTTCGGTCGCCATGACTGCTCAGTCCGTGTACGACCGGCTGGTCGAGGCGGACCAATGCCGAGAACGGCCAGATCTGGCCGCCGTGCGTGTGACCGGACACCTGCAGATCGACACCCGCCAGGACGGCGTCGCCGATCTGTTTGGGCTGATGGGCCAGCAACAACACAGGCGTCGAGGGATCGGTACCTGCGAGAGCTCGAGGAAGATCGGCACCGTGGCCTGGCGCACCGGAACCCTTCGCCGTGGCGTCGTCGACGCCGGCGATGATCAGGGCATCGTCACCGCGATGGAGCACCACGTGCCGATTGTGCAGAGAGTTCCACCCGATGCTCTCCATGTGATCGAGCCACTCCTGCGCCTCGCCGAAGTACTCGTGATTGCCGGTGACGTACACGCGCGCCGATGTTGCGAGCATGGATTCGAGCGGTGCCGCTTGCTGTCGACGCCGACCGACCGAACCGTCGGCGATGTCTCCCACATGGGCCAACACATCGGGTTCGAGTGCATTGACCGCATCGGTCAATCGGTGCGACCACGTTGTCCGATCGAGCGGACCGAAATGCGTGTCGGTCACCAGAACTACTCGCAGACCGTCGAATCGAGGGCCGAGCCGGTCGATCCGCACGGTCGTGTGCCGCACCCGCGGTGTGCGCATCGCCTCGTAGTGACCCCACAGGGCAAGGACCACCACAATTCCCACGGTCGAAACCGACACGATCCGCGATCGCACCGGGTCGTCGACTCCGGCGAACCACAGGCCGAGCCGCAGCAGCAACGACAGCGCCGACCACACGAATGCGATCCAGACCAGACCGAGCAGCACATCTCCGACGCGCGCCCAGGCATCTTTGCTTCGCCCCTCGGGACCGGGCCGGTGACCCTGGTACATCGACGTGGGCAGCGCGAGGAACGCGGCGGCCGCAACCGAGGTCCCGACGACCTGCACAGCCGATCCCCACTGTGCGCCCGCGAACACAACCGTCCACGTCGGCAGCGCGAAAAGTACCGCGCAGACCGAGAACACGACGGTGGGCACCACTATCCGGCGGCGACGCGAACGAGAGGGTGAGGCCGGCCGGTCGGGTTGCTGAGTCCGGCGATCTGTCATCGGCGGGCGCTACGGTCGACGCCGCGTGGTGTAGCCGCGGAGTCCGTTGAGCGGGAGTTCGTGCTCGGCGATCTTCTGGTCCTCCGATTCTTCGAGACCGACGCTCGTCTCGACGTCGGTCTTCTCGGGCTCCACCGGACTTTCGTCCGCCCCGTTCGACTCGGCAGTGCCGGACTCGGTAGTGCCGGACTCGGGCCGCACGACGCTCGGCGTGGTCTCGTCTCGAGCCGCAGTCTCCTCCCCTGCCCGTGCAGGTGATGTCGCTCCGTTGTCGGCCGTATGTTCGGCCTCTGCGGGTGCCTGCTTCTCGAGCTTGGGCTGCGTGGATCCGTTGGTCATCGGCGATCGACTCGACGTCGAAGACCCGTTCGGGTGTGCAGAGCCACGGGACGCGGCGGACCCGCCGGATCCGTTGGTCGCGTGGGCACCGTTGGTTCCCGACCCGTTGGTCGTTCCGGTTCCGTCGACGCTTCGAGAGCCGTTGGTCGGCGTCGGAGCCGATGTTTCTCGATCTCCGGAAGTGGCCTCGGTCGGAATGTCGATGTGCGGCATGCTCCACAGTGACAACACCGATCGATGGTGCACCGAAGAGTCGTCGGTGGACGAGGTATCGAAGGCACCGGAATCGTCGAACTGCGAGGCCTCGAGCGGCACCGGCGTCCACGCTTCGTCGGAAGACGTAACGCCCTCCACCACAACGCTGTTGGGCTTGATTCCCAGCTGCGCCAACGTTGCCCAGAGACTTTCCAACGCCGCATCGCGGTCGAGGTAGTACTCCGATTCACGTACCCGCCAGAACGTCCAGCCGCAGCGCTTGAGTTCCTGCTCACGCTGCAGATCGGCCAACCGCTGCGCCGAGGTGGACAGGAAGGTGTCGCCGTCGCACTCCACCGCCAGCCGCGAGGATTCCCCGGTGACCACGAGGCCCAGACGCCGATTGTTCACCATCACACCGGGATTGACGTGAAATCCACGTTCGACGAGGTCGCTCCACAGCTGCTGCTCGAGAAGCGTCTCGAAGGGGGCCGTCCGGACCTCCCGTGAGACGTTCACCGGCATCGGGTCGGCCGGTGCGGGCGAAACGGAGGTGACATAGCTCAGCAACGAGTTGCGCAGGTCCGCTCGCTTGAGGCGGTCGACCGTCACCGAGTGGAAGAGCCACAACTGATCCTGTGCCCGCGAGGCCGCCACGTTGAACCGCCGCTTGTACTGGTTGGCGGTGAGGGTGGCGAAATTTTGGTCGGGTGCCACCACCATCGAGAGAAACACGACGTTACGTTCGTCGCCCTGGAAGTCCGGCGGTGTGCCGACGCGCAGCCGCCGCTGCTCCCACTGTTCGATGCCGATGCGCTTGATCAACTCGTTGCGAATCTCGTCGACCTGCGACTGTCCTTGCAGCACAACGACGCCGAAGGTCAAGTTGTCGTACGAGGGATCCTCGAGGCAGTCGGCGATCTGTTGAGCGATCGCAACGGCCTCGGTGCGGTTGACGAGCGACGCATTCTTTCCGGTCACCGTTGCACCGCGAACGTACGTGTGCCGCAACGGCGGTAACCGATCCGCCCCGAACTGCCGCACGGGAACGAGCGGTGAGTCTCCGTAGAACTGCTGGCTCGACCAATTGATGATCTCGGGCATCGACCGGAAGTGCTCGCGTAACCGCACCACCTGGCCGAACCTGGTGCGCAGCATGGAGAACAGACTCGACCTCGGCGTCAGAGTCGCCCGTACGTGCTCGGGCAGATCGGGCAGGTAGACATCCAACCGATCGAACACGTCCTCGAGGGTGCCGGTCTGCATGACGTCGGCGGGTGCGCACTGCCGGTCGTCACCCACCACGATCACGCGAGGCGCGAGATACAGCAGGAAGAGGCTGGTGATGTCGGCCTGGCTGGCCTCGTCGACGATGACGACGTCGAAGCTACCCGGTACCGGCGGAATCGACGCGAGCACCTGCGAGAGCGGCATGACCCAGGCAGGCACCGCGCTCTGCGCCTCGCGCATCGCCGATCGTGCTGCACTGCGGTAGGTTTCGGCGTACTTGCCGGCCCCGGATCCGATGCTGGAGATGTGCTCGCGGTAGGTCTGCAACGCACGGACCTCGACGGCTGTCATGCGCTCGAGACTGTTGCGCCACGCACTCGCGGCAGCGAGACGGGTAGTGAGATAAGCGATATCGGTATCGGCAGCGGCCAATTCCGCTTCGAGTTCCTGTTCGAGACCGCCATGGTGCTGCTCGCCGACCCACTCGCGAGCACGACGCCACGCCCAGGCCTTCGACATCTGCCAACTGAGCTCGTCCCATTCGAGATCAGCGGCGGTGTCCTCGACCAGATCGAACAGGGCGGGTGCCACCGCGGACAACGACGCCGACATCGATTCGAGCAGGAGTTGATCTTCTTGCTCGGCACATGCCTGCGAATACGAGGCAACGGCGGCGGCCAATTCCACCGGATCGGCGGTGCTCAACGCACTCACCAGGGTCGAGCCCTCGGGCGACGGCCCGGCATCGATGCGAGTGGCGACCGAGAACTGCAGGGCCTCGAGTTCGGCACGCGCGGCGTCGATGTCCGCTCGCTGGGCGATGGCGTCGGCAGCTCCGGCGACCTCGTGAGCCTCGGCCAGGCTTCGAATCCACGGTGCCGCAGGGGAAATGGCGTAGAGACGGTGCACCAGGGCGTCACGTGCGGACACCACCTGAGCCACCAGGCCGAGCCGATCGGCGATCCGCGCCACGTCGTTCACACGAATCGAACGCGTTCCGTCGAGCGGAACGACGATCGCAAGGTCGGCCAGCAGCACCGCTGCGCTCTGCACGGAGTCCAGCGCGCGGAGGTGTTCGGCCACCAGGCGCGCGGCCATCGCCGTCGTCGCGGGCTGTCCGTCGACCGTGGCCACGATGTCGAGAGCCTCGACGGCTTTCTGTTCCTCGCTGCGACGGAACCGCGGCTTCCATTCGACACCCGACTCCAGTGCTCCGGCCAGCGCATCCATCGCCGCCAGCGCCGCCGACGAACTCGACGAACACTGCACGTCGTGCGCACCGACGTAGCGATCCGACGCAGCTGCCGTCTCCACCATCAGGTCCAGTCCGCTGACCCGGGACCACAGGTGCGCGGCTTCGCCGGACAGCACCGAATCGGTCAGGCGTGAATAGGAATCGTCGAGTTCGACCACCGCTCGAACTCGGGCGGCAAGTTCTTCGCACAGTTGCCTGATCTCGGCGGACACCGCCGGCTGCACGCCGTCGAGCAGCGTGATGAGGGACTGGGCCTGGGGCGAGACAGTGTCGATCTGCGCGCCTGCACGCTGGCAGAGCGCCGCGAGTTCGGCCGAATTCGGCAGCATCGTCTCCGGGCGGGGCAGCACCTGGCGGGAGCGCAGTGCACGATTCTCGTCCGAGGTCGCGATCAACGTGCGCAAGCGATCGACCTGGGCACCGTCGAGTGGTGGCCGATCGGCCAGCAGCGGGCCCGGCAGCCACTCGTGTGAGCTCTCGGCCGCTTTGACCTTGCGCACGATCGACGACACCGTGCCGTCGTATCCGTCCGAAACATACTCGTGCACAACGGTTTCGGACTCACGGAGCGCGCTGACGCGGTCCAGCAGCTCGGCTCGCCGAGCGAGAGCCGCCGCACGCTGCGTCGTCAGTGCCTCGATCTTCTGCACCTCGCTGGCCTCGTCGAACGAGGTCTTGCGTTCGGCTATCTTCGCGACGCTGCGGTTGAGCTCGTCCGAACCACCACGAGAGAGGTCGGTGATGGACACGCAGAGCTCCTGCAGCTCCGGCGGCAGTTTGTCACGCAGCACCCGCAAAGCTTGTGACTTTTCACTAGTGACCAGAACCCGCTGACCGCGCGCCAGCAGACCTGACATCAGGTTCGCGATGGTGTGGGTCTTGCCCGTACCGGGTGGCCCCTCGACCACGACACCGCTGTCGCGTCCGAGACGTTCGATGATCTGCGACTGCTCCGCGTTCGCCGGCAACGGAAACAGAGGATCCTCGGCCAGTACCGCCGACTCACCTGCTCCGGTGCGCTCGAGCCACGCCAACCGATCGGCCGGTTCGATGGCGTCGACGAGCTGCGCGAGACCCAGCGGTACCGGGGAGTCGGCGAACTCGAGATCGGCGATCATCTGCTCGTAGTACTCGACCAACGCAAACGAGTTGCGGGTACGGAGCACGAGGGCAGGCGAGATGGTCAGTGTTCGGTCGTCGTCGATGTAGGCGAGAGCTCCGGGCGGTCCGACCCGATCGAGTACCTCGATCTCGTGCCGCGGAACTCGCGCAGCCCAGTTTCGGAGGAATTGCTCCATTCCGGCTCCGACGGGCGAGGTGACCGAGTCGTGAAGTTGCTGCGCCAGGTCAACCGATCCGGAAGTATCGAATTCGTTCGAGCCCGTCAGCAGCTGCCCGTCCTCGAGCCGCGGGGTTGTGTTCGCCGCGAGACGTACCAGCAGGTCCCCGGTACGAACGTCCCGCTCGATGTTGGCCGGCTGCGTGACCAGGTGGGTGCGCACACTGCGCTGCGGATCGACGTTGCTCGACGTCAGCAACCCCGACGCCACCACCAGTTCGATCGACTCGGGCCGAGACGCGAGCTCTTGCATCATCAACTGCAGGGCCTGGTAGATCGCGGCCTGTGGACGCCGCTCCCGGTCCTCTTGCGCCCACTCCTTCCACGACTGCGAGTACTCCTCGAAAGCCTTCTTGATCTCGTACGCCTTGCGGATGTCGAAGTCGGCATCGGATTCCTGCGCCTCGGCACGACGGCGGGACGTCACCGACGCCGCGTCGGCCAGCTCCAGCTCGCGGTAGCGGCTGTCGGCGACGATCTGAGGATCGAGCCACCCCGACAGCAGTTCGGGAGGTGCGGGCGGCTCGTCGACCGCGATGCGCGGCGCACGGAGCACCACGCCACCCTGCTTGGCCAGCGGATCGAGCTGCATGGGCACGTCACCGGAATGCACCCACTCGACCTGGACGTGATCGTCGAATCGCAGCACAGGGTTCGATCTCGCCTCGACGATCTCGCGAAGGAAGCGCAGCAGGCGTTGCACCCTGCTCTTGAGCTCGTCGTCGTGTTCACGACCGGTAGCCGCTGCAGCCGTCACAGTTTCCCCACAAATACTCGAATGGTCGTCCCATTTCAGGGACAGTGCTTGCGCACCCCGGCCACACTAGCCGCTCGAAAGCAGTTGTTCACCGCGTGCTGAGCACACAGAATGCGTTCTAGTGCCCGGTCACAAAGACCGAGATTCGGTGGCCGTCTGCACCACAGCGGAACACCCCGATCCACTCCCCCGGTGCCCGCTCGAATCCGCACGATCACGCGAGTTCCGCAGCGGGGTGAGATTCGCAGGTTCATCCGCACGGAACCGTGCGCACAATGACGTATAAAGACTGAATGCCTGCTGCGCCGGAGTCCGATGGCGACCTTCCGAATCGGGAGCTGCCGATCACCCCACGCGGGCTACGAACTCGATCCTCGCTCGTCGCGGCCGCACGACGCGTCTTCGAGGAGAGCGGATACCTCGACTCCCGACTGATCGACATCACCCGCGCTGCTCGGTGCTCCGCCGGAACCTTCTACACGTACTTCACCAGCAAAGAAGAAATCCTGGCCGCGGTGCTCGAACAGGCCAGGGACGACATGCTGCACCCCGGAACGGAACGGGTGGATCCCCACGAAAACCCGGTAGCCGTGATCGCAGCGAGCAATCGCGCCTACTTCGAGGCGTACCAGCGCAACGCGAAGCTGATGGCCCTGCTCGAGCAGGTCTCGAACATCGATCCCGAATTTCGCCGGCTACGTCGCGAGCGCGCCGACGCCTTCGTCAGACGCAATGCTCGCAGCATCGAGAGCCTGCAGAACCGAGGCCTGGCCGACACCGAACTCGATCCCCTTCTCGCTTCCCGAGCCCTCTCTTCGATGATCAGTCGTCTGGCGTTCAATCACTTCGTCGTCGACGCCGCCGGCGGTCGGGCCGCGGCGGACTACGAGGGCCTGCTCGAGACCGCGACGAGGCTGTGGGTCAACGCGCTGCGGCTGCCGTTCACCGACGACGGAGACGCCGAGCGAGGGCTGGATGCGTGACGTATCGGCTTACTCGACGGGACTCGGCCGAGTTGTACCCACCGGTAATGTACTCGCCGGTAGGAACGTAGGTGTCCGAACAGCGAATTAGCTTTTACGCCAACGCTACTCGCGGGTACGAGAGTGTTACTGCCCGGTAGCACCGTCCGGAAGGAATCGAAATAGGTTGTCACAGAGGATAATTCCGATCTTGGTGATCAATCACACTCACGCCGAACGTCGTTGGCGATGCACGGGGGCGCATTGCAGTTAGAATAGGTCGGTCGGAGTGCTGCATGAGCGTAGGAGTGGAGCCTGCGGAACGACCCGATGGCACATAAACGGACATGCTCAGCACCAATCCACGTTCCATCGAGAGTGCACCGACGAAGTGCGCCCATACCGAGCGAAGAGAGATACGTTGTTCAAGCGGATTGCAGTAGTCAACCGAGGCGAGGCAGCAGTACGGCTGATCCGAGCCGTCCGAGAGCTCAACGCCGAACACGATTACGGCATCCGCACCGTAGCGCTGCACACCGAGGCGGAGAAGCGGGCCATGTTCGTCCGCCAGGCCGACGAGGCCGTCACGCTGCGTAAGCCTGCAAGCGGCTCGGCGTACCTGGACTACAGCGTCCTCGAGGCGGCGCTGGTGGAGTCCGGTGCCGACGCAGTCTGGGTCGGGTGGGGCTTCGTCGCCGAGGACCCGACGTTCGCGGACCTCGTCGCCCGACTGAACATCACCTTCATCGGCCCGTCCGCCGACGCGATGCGTCTGCTCGGCGACAAGGTCGAGGCCAAGATCCTCGCCGAAAAGGTCGGCGTCCCGGTCGCACCGTGGTCCGGTGGACCGGTCGAGACCCGCGCGGACGCACGTCGTCACGCAGCGGCGATCGGCTACCCGCTGATCATCAAGGCCCGCTCGGGCGGCGGCGGGCGCGGTATCCGCAAGGTCTTCCACGAGGACGAACTCGAACTCTCCCTCGAGCGCACCCAGGGCGAGGCCGAGCGCTCGTTCGGCGACCCGGTCGTGTTCCTGGAGCGTCTGGTCACCGATGCCCGCCACGTCGAGGTACAGGTCATCGCCGACAGCCACGGCAACGTGTGGGCTCCGGGTGTGCGCGACTGCTCGATCCAGCGTCGCAATCAGAAGGTCATCGAGGAGTCCAGCTCGCCGCTGCTGACCCAGGAACAGGCCGATCAGCTGCGCACGGCCTCCGCCGAACTCGTCAAGGCCGCCGGCTACCAGGGCGCAGGCACCGTCGAGTACCTGTACCAGCCCGAGCAGAAGATCTTCACGTTCCTCGAGGTCAACACCCGACTTCAGGTCGAGCACCCCATCACCGAGTACACCACCGGCATCGACCTGGTGAAGCTGCAGATCCTCGTCGCCGACGGTCAAGCACTGCCCGGCGAGTGCCCCACCGAGTTCGGTCACGCCGTCGAGGCCCGCCTCAACGCCGAGGACGCCGACAACGGCTTCGCGCCGGCTCCCGGCACAGTCGAGCTGCTCAAGTTCCCGCTCGGCACCGGCATCCGCGTCGACACCGGTATCGCCCAGGGCGACGTGATCCCGCCCGACTACGACTCGATGGTCGCCAAGGTGATCGCCTGGGGCCGCGACCGCAGCGAAGCTCTCGCACGGTTGCGGAACGCACTACGCGAGACCACCGTCGTCATCGACGGCGGCACCACCACCAAGTCCTTCCTGCTGAGCCTGCTCGACCGCGAGGAAGTCATCTCCGCCTCGGCCGACACCGGCTGGCTCGATCGCACCGAGGCCGGCTCGCAGGTGGGCCCGACGGCCGTCGCGGACATCGCCATCATCGCCGCGGCCATCGATGCCTACGACGCCGAGGAAGGCCGCGAGCGCACCGCGTTCCTCAACTCCGCTCGCGGTGGTCGTCCGCGCGCCACCCATGCCATCGGCCGCACCGTCGAACTGAACTACCAGGGCCAGGCCTACAAGATCGAAGTAGGCCAAACCGGCACGCACCGCTACAGCATCGACGGAGATGCCATCGGGGAGTTGCAGGTCGACGTCGAACGCCTCGGCGCCTACGAGAGCCGTTTGGTCATCGGCGACCGTCGCTACCAGGTCGTCACCGTCGCCGGAGCCGCCCACTTCCTCGTCGAGGTCGACGGCATCAGCCACCAGATCTCCCAGGACGAGGCCGGGTTGGTCCGCGCGCCTGCCCCCGCCGTCGTCGTGGCCGTCCCGGTCGCCGTAGGAGACGAGGTCGAAGCGGGACAGACCCTCGTCGTCCTCGAATCGATGAAGATGGAAACTGCCGTCCGGTCCCCGTACGCGGGCACCGTGCGTGAGGTACTGGCCTCGGTCAACGGCCAGGTCGACGCCGGAGCAGCCCTGCTGCGCGTCGATCAGGCCGGTGAGCAGAAGGTGTCCGAGCAGGCACCGCGCGTGCAGTTCCGCGGCATCGACGACGCCGCGCAGCGCTCGCCGCAGCGCCGCGCCCTGGACCGCCTCGACGAGCTCGCAGCCCTCATCACCGGTTTCGACGTCAGCGGAGCTCGCGCTCGAAACCTGTTGTCCACCTACGAGACTCTGCGTGCCGACGTGCCGCGGAACGACTCGGAGCTGGTGAGTGCCGAACTGTCGTTGCTCAACACATTCGCCGATATCTGCGAAATCTCGCGCAACCGACCGACGATGGACGAAGAGAGCAACGACGAGCGCGTCCACTCCCCGCGCGAGCACTTCCACTCGTTCATGCAGTCGCTCGACGCAGACGTGCAGGGACTGCCGGAATCGTTCCGGGGCAAGCTCGCTCGCGCCCTGGCGCACTACGACGCCGCCATCGACGAAGGCCGCACACCCGAGCTCGAAGAAGCCGTCTACCGCGTCTTCCTCGCCCTGCAGCGTATGGAGAACCAGGTTCCGGTCATCGCTGCCCTGCTCGGCCACTGGCTCAGCGATTGCTCGGAACAACCCGA
This sequence comes from Rhodococcus sp. 15-649-2-2, assembly GCF_002258645.1. Lineage (NCBI taxonomy): Bacteria > Bacillati > Actinomycetota > Actinomycetes > Mycobacteriales > Nocardiaceae > Rhodococcus > Rhodococcus sp. 15-649-2-2. Next base: position 109,868 of record NZ_NPFM01000024.1, on the reverse strand, counting down.
CGCCACTCCGGCCATGGCCGAGGTACTCGAACGACTCATCGGTGCCACCCAGGCCCGCTACCCCGTCATCGGCGATGTCGCCCGCAACCTGCGCTTCCGACTGTTCGACGAGCCGCAGATCCGCACCGCACGAGAGAAGATCTACGACGGAGTCCGCGGCAGTCTGCAGTACCTCGCCGAGAACCCCGACGCCGCCGACTACTCGGCGCGCGTCGCCGCTCTCGTCGCTACCCCGGAGCCGTTGATCGAGCTGCTGGCACAACGGATCACCGATCCCGGAGCCCTGCTCGAGGTGATCACCCGCCAGTACTACGAGATCCGCACCCTCGAAGACGTCAAGGCCTTCGACCGCGACGGCAAGCACTTCGTCACCGGTAACTTCGAGCTCTCCGGCGAGCGACTGCACCTCGTCTCCACCGCTACCGACTTCGATTCTCTCGCAGCCACTCTCGACGCGGTCGAGGACATCGCCGGTCCGTCACCGGAGCACCTGGCCGTGGACCTCTACCTGTCCTGGCCGGACGCGCCGACGGACGGCGACGCCCTCTCGGAACAACTCCAGGCTGCACTGGCCGCGCACCCGAGCACCGGCCGCTGGCGTCGCGTCACCGTGACCGCCTTCGGGTCCGCGACCCGAAAGATGACCTACCGCCGCACCACGGTCGAGGGATCCGAGCCCCTCGCCGAGGACACGATCATCCGGGACATGCACCCGCTGACCGGTCAGCGACTGGACCTGTGGCGACTGAAGAACTTCGACGGCGTTCGCCTGCCTGCCAGCGCCGGAACGTACCTGTTCCACCTGACGTCGAAGGCCAACCCCTCCGACGAGCGACTGGTTGCCCTGGCCGAGATCCGCGGTGTCACAACACAGTTGGACGACGCCGGCAACATCGTCGCCGTACCCGAGATCGAGCGCACCGTCGCAGCCTGCCTCGACGGAATCCGCCGGGCCCAGGCCGGACGCGGCAAGAAGCGACTCGACGCCAACCGCGTCGTGCTCTACGTCTGGCCGGTACTGAACGTGCCCGCCGACCGCATCGCCACCATCGCCCGGCACATCGCGCCGCTGACGATCGGTGCAGGCCTCGAGGAGATCACCCTCATCGCACGTCTGGCCGAAACACCCGGCGCAACACCGCGCGAGGTCGCGTTGCGTCTGTCGTACCGCTCCGGTGCAGGCATCGTCGCCAAGGTGACCCCGCCGCCGACCGAGCCGATGCGCCCACTCGACGAGTACACCCAGAAGGTGCAACGCTCCCAGGCCCGCGGCACCGTGTACCCGTACGAGCTCATTCCGTTGCTGAGCAGCAACGGTGGCACGTTCACCGAGTACGACTTCGACGCCGACGGCGTACTCGCACCGGTCGATCGTCCCTACGGCCGCAACACCGCTGGCGTCATCGTCGGTCTCGCGACCACACCGACCGCCAAGTACCCCGAGGGCATCACTCGCGTCGCGCTGTTCGGCGACCCGACCAAGGCACTCGGCACGGTCGCCGAGGCCGAGTGCTCGCGGATCGTCGCGGCCATCGACCTCGCCGAGCAACTCGGTGCGCCCGTCGAGTGGTTCGCATTGTCCTCCGGTGCAACGATTTCCATGGAATCGGGCACCGAGAACATGGACTGGGTCTCGCGCGGCCTGCGTCGCATCATCACCTTCACTCAGGCCGGCGGTGAGATCAACATCGTCGTCGCAGGCATCAACGTCGGCGCGCAGCCCTACTGGAACGCCGAAGCCACGATGCTCACCCACACCAAGGGCATCCTGGTGATGACCCCCGACAGTGCGATGGTGCTCACCGGAAAGCAGTCCCTGGACTACTCCGGTGGCGTCTCGGCCGAGGACAACTTCGGTATCGGTGGCTACGACCGCGTCATGGGCCCCAACGGCCAGGCGCAGTACTGGGCACCGAACCTGCGGGCCGCGTGCGACATCCTGTTCGCGCACTACGACCACGCGTATGCCGCACCGGGAGAACGCTTCCCACGCCGCGCAGCCACCGCAGACCCGACCGAGCGCGACGTGCGTACCTACCCGCACGTGCACCCGTCGAGCGACTTCACCACCGTCGGCGACATCTTCTCCTCGGTCACCAACCCGGACCGCAAGAAGCCGTTCGACATTCGCACCGTGATGCGCGCCGTGGTGGACCAGGACCACTCGGTGCTCGAGCGCTGGGCCGACATGGCCGACGCCGACACCTCCGTGGTGTTCGATGCCCACCTCGCCGGAATCCCGGTGTCCGTCATCGGCATCGAGTCACGGGCCATCCCCCGCAAGGGCTGGTTCCCCTCCGACGGCCCCGATCAGTGGACCTCGGGCACCTTGTTCCCGAACTCGTCGAAGAAGACCGCTCGCGCCATCAACGCCGCCAGCGGAAGCCGGCCGATCGTGGTGCTGGCCAACCTCTCCGGCTTCGACGGATCACCGGAATCGCTGCGCAACATCCAGCTCGAATACGGTGCCGAGATCGGCCGTGCCATCGTCAACTTCGACGGACCGGTCGTGTTCTGTGTGGTCTCGCGTTACCACGGCGGCGCGTTCGTGGTGTTCTCCGGAGCGCTCAACGACAACATGGAAGTCCTCGCCGTCGAGGGATCCTTCGCCTCCGTACTCGGTGGTGCCCCGGCAGCAGCAGTGGTGTTCACCCGCGACGTCAACGCCCGCACCGCAGCCGACTCCGAGGTCAAGGAACTCGAAGCACGACTGAACGCAGCCGAGGACGACGCCACCCGCTCGGCACTGCGCGTCGAGCTCGGCACTGTGCGAGCGAACGCCCGCAACGCCAAACTGGGTGAAGTGGCAGCCGAATTCGAGGCCATCCACAACATCCAGCGCGCGCAGAACGTCGGATCGGTGCACCACATCGTCCCCGCCGCCGAACTGCGCCCGCAGCTGGTCGCCGCCATCGAACGCGGAATGGCGCGGTCGTTGGCCAAGTAGGGCCTGGCTGGACGCAAACGCGCGCGCGTTTGCTGGAGGCTCACGGAATGGTTACCCGTTCCGCGAGCGTCTGGCGAATGCGCGCGCGTTTGTCGGTTCAGGGGAGGTTGTACTGAGGAATCGTGGCCACGATTCCGGTGCACTGTCCCGTGAAGATGGTCAGCGCGCAGGCCTCCCACAACCGAGACAGATCCGAAATCGCTCCGCTCGAGCTACCGGTGCTGGCGCTTCCGGTATCGGCTACCGCGACCGCAGGCGATGCTACGGCGATGACTGCGGCTCCCAACACGACAGCAATACGACGCTTCACGCTGTTCTCCTCTTCGATTCCGTCGAACACGTTCCGAACGCGACGCTAATCGCGCGCCCGAATCGTCACAATCGTCCGAACGAACGATTCGAAACCCGTCAGACCTCGAGTACGCGGGCGCTGACGAAGCGCCTGGCCTCACCGGTCAGGGGGTCCGTGAAGTTCAGTGCCCGGGCGAGGAGCTGCAAGGGTCTGGTGAAGTCGTCGGCAGGAACCGAGGTGAACACCGGATAGTACGGGTCGTTCTCGATAGGAATACCCAACGAGGACAGGTGAATCCGCAGCTGGTGCGTCTTTCCCGTCTTGGGAAACAGTCGATAGCGGGCACGATCACCGAACGTTTCGACGAGTTCGATGCGCGTCTCGCTGTTCGGCTCCCCCGGCTCCTCGTACGCCGTCATGACCCCGTGCTCCTTGAGGATTCGGCTCCGTACGATGCGCGGAAACTGCAGCGCCGCATCGAATCCCGCGACGGCCTCGTATTGCTTGGCGACGTTCCGCGTCGAGAAGAGTTCCTGATACGGCCGTCGGGCATGCTTGGTCTTGGTGAAGAGCAGCACCCCGGCGGTGGCGCGATCGAGTCGGTGCGCGGGCGTGAGGTCGGGGCAGTCGAACTGCTTACGTAGTCGCACCGTCGCGGTTTGTGTGACGTGCCGACCACGCGGGATGGTGGCGAGGAAGTGCGGCTTGTCGACCACCAGCAGGTCGTCGTCCTCGTGCAGGATGCCGATCTCGAACGGAACCGGAACCTCCTGCGCTGGAACACGATAGAAGTACACCTGACTGCCGGCGCGGTACCGTGTGTCGACGGAAACGGGCCTGCTCTTCTCGTCGACCACTTCGGCGTCGAGCATGGCCCGCCGCCAGTCGTCCTCGGGCATCTCACGTTCCAGATACTCGGCGATCGTGGTAGCCGGATCACCATGCGGTAGAAGCAGTCTCATAGGCGCGAGACCGTCCCGAAAAGGCAGCATCACTCAGGCGCAATCGATACAGATCAACCGCAAACCACGGCCGGCATCACCGTCGAAGTCCTGGTACCGCGACGTCGGGTTGCCGCAGGAACTGCAACGACCGATGACGGCGGTGTGGTCGGAGAAGTTCTGTGCCATCCGCTTGTCGAAAACGAACAGCGAGCCCTCCCAGAGCGCGTCGTCGCCGAAAGTCTCTGCGTATCGGACGATTCCGCCGTCCAGCTGATAGACCTCCTCGAACCCACGGGCCACCATCAATGAAGACAGCACCTCGCACCGCACTCCCCCGGTGCAGTACGTGACCACCGGGGACTTCTTCAGATGGTCGTACGCACCGGAATCGAGCTGCGAGACGAAGTCCCTCGTCGTTTCGACGTCGGGCACCACCGCGTTCTTGAACTTTCCGATCTCGGCTTCGAAAGCGTTGCGGCCGTCGAAGAAGACGACGTCGTCCCCACGGGAATCGACGAGCTCGTGCACCTGCTCCGGGCTCAGATGAGTGCCACCGCCGACCACGCCGTCGGCGTCGACCTTCAGCTCCCCGGGCGCTCCGAATGTGACGATCTCGTCCCGGACTCGAACGGACAACCGAGGGAAGTCGTTGCCGAGGCCGTCGGACCACTTGATGTCGGCCGCCTTGAAGGCCGGATAGCTGCGGGTACCGCGGACGTACCTCTTGACGTCGTCGACGTCACCGCCCACCGTCGCGTTGATGCCGTGTTCGGAGATCAGGATGCGTCCGGTCAGATTGTTCGACGCGGCCAGCGACTGTTGCCACAGCCTGATCGCTTCGGGATCGGGCAGCGGAGTGAACACGTAGAACAGGACGATTTTCGGTACAGCCACGCTGTCCAGTATGGCGTGTCAGCCCCGTGGGGGCGCTGCCGCCCGAACGCGCTGAGTGCCGGAGTCGACGGTGAAGCCCGCTCCCCAGTACACCGCAGTCTGCGGATCCTCCTTGGCGTTGAGGAACCAGTGGTCCATCCGAGCCGCCGTCTTGGTGACCTCGAAGACACCGAACCCGTGGCTGTCGAGGTCGACGAACTTGACGTGGTGGTTGAGCGCCTTGAATGCTTCCTCGGCGACCCGGCCCAGCGTGTGCGGCGGAGTGTGCGTCAAATCGTCGATGTTGGCCGAGCTCACCGAGGTGACGACCAGCTCGGTGGCAGCAGGCTCCGTCGTTGCGTAGTGCGCCGCGTCGAGAGGCACCTCGCAGGCCCAGGCCGAGTGGATGTCGCCGGTGATGAAGACCGTGTTGTCGACGCCTGCATCGACGATCGCTCCGAGCAGCTTGCGGCGGTCGGCGGTGTAGCCGTCCCATGGATCGGCGTTGTAGGGCAGACCGCCCTCGGGAATTCCGAGCAGCGAGGTGACCGCCCTGGCGGCGTCGCGGTCGAGCGGCGGGATCAATGTCGGAGTGATCATCACCGGATTGCCGACGATCTTCCATTGCGTCGGCGACGAGACGATGCCGTCGGTGAGCCACTGCATCTGCTCGGCACCGGTGATGGTCCGGTTCGGCGAATCGACCTCGGGACCGTTGAACGGCAACACCTGCTGCGAGCGGTAGGTCCGTAGGTCCAGCATCGAGAGTTCGAGCAGGTTGCCGAACCGGAGCCTGCGGTACAGATGACGGTTGGTCGCGGTGCCTGCCGCGCGTACCGGCATCCACTCGTAGTAGGCCTGCTCCGAATTGGCCTTGCGCGTGTACCAATCGCCCTCGGTGGCGGGAGTGTGGTTCTCGGCACCGCCGTCGTACGCGTCGTTGGCCGACTCGTGGTCGTCCCACGTGCAGATCCACGGCACGTCGACGTGGGCGGCCTGCAGATCCGGGTCGGACTTGTACTGACCGTGCCGCTGACGGTAATCGGCGAGCGTGACGATCTCGTGCGTGGGCGAATGCTGCCGCACGACGCCGTCGCGCCCCGGGAAGCCGCCCGTCTCGTACTCGTAGATGTAGTCGCCGAGGTGCACGATGGCGTCCAAGTCCGTCCTGGCGGCCAAATGCCGGTAGGCACCGAAGTAGCCCGACTCCCAGTTGGAGCACGAGACGACGCCGAAGCGCATCGCATCGATGTCGGCATTGTTGGCCGGTGCGGTGTGCGTGGTCCCGACGGCCGATGCCGCGTCGCTCGTCCGGAAGTCGTAGAAGTACGTGGTGCCCGCGCTGAGGCCGTCGACGTCGACCTTGACGGTGTGATCGGTATCGGGGCCGGTCGAGACGGTGCCGGAGGAGACGACGTCACCCATGTCTTCGCTACGCGAAATCCGCCACGTCACCGACACCTGCGGGCCGACGCCGGAGCCCGGGGTGGCGTCGGGCGTGGGGGTGATGCGGGTCCAGAGAACGATCGCGTCGGGTAACGGATCTCCCGACGCCACCCCGTGCAAGAAGCCTCGGTCGCTGCCCTGCGCGTGGGCAGTCGCAGGCAGGGTCGTGGCCACTCCGGCCACCGCGACGGCCACCGACGACGAGCGAAGAAACGTCCTTCTGGAAAGCGCAGACTCAGCGTGCATCGGGTCAGTCCATGCGATGGATGGTCGGTGGTCAAGTAAGGCGCGCCTGGGTCGGCCCCAGTGTTCACCAGCCGGCCATGCTCCGGACGCGGGTTTGCCTTCGTCGCTGCGGGAGAACACTCCGAGAATGGACGCTCTGTGGTTGTTCGGTGATCAGCTCGGCCCGCACTTCCACTCGGTGGACGAGCATGCCGAGCGAGACGTGCTGATGATCGAGTCCCGTCGCGTGTTCCGGCGTCGGAGATACCACCGGCAAAAGCTGCACCTCGTGTTGTCGGGAATGCGTCATCTGGCCGATGAGCTGGGTGATCGCGTCACCTATCTGCAGACCGAGACGTACCGCGAGGGGTTGGCCGAGTACGGCAAACCCGTGGTGGTGTTCGAGCCCACCTCACACGCGGCGGAGAAGTTCGTCGCCGCCTTGCACGAGGAGGGCCTGGTCTCGGAGATTCTGCCGACGCCGATGTTCGCGCTTCCCCGGGCAGAGTTCGCCGACTGGGCGGCCGAGCGTGGGACCTTCCGGATGGAGACGTTCTACCGGGAGCAGCGCAAGAGATTCGACGTGCTGATGGACGGTGCCGATCCCGTCTCGGGGAAGTGGAACCTCGACGCCGAGAATCAGTCGCCACCGCCGAAGGGTCGGTTGACCCTGGGTGTCGAAGAGCCGTGGTGGCCGACCGAGGATGCCATCGACGATCAGGTGCGCGCCGACCTCGACGACTGGGACCTCGACACCGTCGGAGTCGACGGGCCACGAGTATTCGCGGTGACGGCGGCCGAGGCATCGGAGGCGTTGGCGCACTTCGTGAATTACCGCTTGGACGACTTCGGCAAGTACGAGGACGCGGTGATGGCCGACGACTGGACGATGTCGCACTCGCTCCTCTCGGTCCCGCTGAATCTTGGCCTGCTGCAACCGCTGGACGTGGCGCACGCTGCCGAGGACGCCCACCGAGACGGCACCCCGCTGGCGAGTGTCGAGGGTTTCGTTCGGCAGATTCTCGGCTGGCGCGAATACGTATGGCACCTGTACTGGCATCTGGGGCCGGAGTACCTCGAGCGCAACAAGCTCGAAGCGCATGAACCCCTTCCGAGTTGGCTGACGGAGTTGGACGGTGATGCCGTGGTGGCGAAATGCCTGTCCAGCACCGTCGACGGCGTGCGCGACCGCGGCTGGGTGCACCATATTCCTCGACTGATGATTCTGGGAAACTTTGCGCTGCAACATGCTTGGGACCCCCGAGCCTTGACCGACTGGTTCGCAACAGCTTTCGTCGACGGGTTCGCCTGGGTGATGCCGGTGAACGTGATCGGCATGAGCCAGCACGCGGACGGCGGCGTGATCGCCACCAAGCCCTACGCCTCGGGCGGGGCGTACCTCAATCGCATGACCGACTACTGCAAGCCGTGCGAATTCAACCCGAAAAAGCGACTGGGCGACGACGCCTGTCCGTTCACCGCCGGCTACTGGGCTTTCGTACACCGGCACCGCGAGATGTTGGCACTCAATCACCGCACGGCGAGGCAGGTGTCGTCGATGAACCGATTGAATGACCTCGAGCAAGTGTTGGAACAGGAACGTCAGCGCGAGGTGTACTGACGCGCCGGATGCCTGCACCGCGGATTTCCGAACTTCGAGAGCGTCGCGCTCGGTGACGAAACGCCGCATCGGTCCGATGGCCGTACGTTGGGCGAATCTGCATGCGCGACGCTCCCCACGTGGTCGCGGACCGCCCGCGCGGCAGATGAACCGCCACGAAGACACCCAAGTAACGCCAGCGGCGGATAGGAACGAGTTGGTGCTGGTCGATTACGCGTAAAAAATCGAAATAGTCACAGCGCTGCTCGGACTGAAATCGCTGCGGCGATCACCATCGGAAAACGGGCTCCGTAGCTCCTACCACAGGCTACCGACAGGTCCCGATTCACGAATCCTTATGCACGGCAATAGTTTTCGATTCGACTATCATTGTGTATCGAACATGCGTTCGATACACTTACCTCATGACCACAGATATCTGGCAACTGAGCGAGGCAGAACTCCTCGCCGACGCTGCCGATGTCTCCCACCAGATCCAATTGATGGAAGCCCGACGCATCGCCCTCGTCGCCGAGATCGATACTCGCGTCTCCCGGGAGAAACTCGGATTCCCCGGACCCGCCGGGTGGCTGACCTCCACCACCCTGCTCACCCCCGGCAAAGCGACCAAGATCGTCGCCCTCGCCCGCGGACTGAAGAACTTCCCCGACATCGCCGACGCCGTGAACACCGGCGTGATGTCCGTCGACCATGCCGCGTTGATCCTCACCTTTGCCGAAACCCCACCCAAGAACCTCCCGCAGGAGGGTCGCGACATCGCCCGCGCTGCCATGATCAAAGCTGCGACCGGACCCGGCGCACGCACCGACCGCATCCGTGAAGCGATCACCAAACTCGAGGACACCTACGGTGGCAAGAAGCCGCCACCCGAGGACACCGACCGCAACGAACTCTTTGCCTCGAAGACCTTGAACGGGCGGCTGGCGCTCAAAGGTGACCTCGACGCCATCACCGGAGAGAAACTGCTCACCGCGCTCTCACCGTTGACCGAACCCCGACCCGCCGCCGACGGCACCCAAGACGAACGCAGCCCCGCTCTACGGCGCGCCGAGGCATTCGGGCACATCCTCGACCGCTACCTCGCCTCGAGTAATCGACCCACCGAAGGCGGCGAAAAACCGCACCTCAACCTGCACATCACCCTCAAAGATCTCACCGACCTTCGCCGAGGGCAGGACAACGGCAACGGAAGCGGAAACGGCAGCACCGCAACCGAATCCGACTGCAGCAGCAGTGATGGCGACGGCATCGGCAGCGGCGATGATTGCGATAGTGGCAGCGGCGGTGACGCTGACGGTTGCGACAGTGGACCGGCCGCCGATCGTGGCGCCTATCGGGACCTGTTCGGCGATGGCACCACCGTCGGGTGGCTGCCCTGGATGGGACCACTCACCCGCGAGACGTCCCGCCAACTCGCCTGCGACTGCCTCCTCACCGCCATCGTCATGGACGAGAACGGCTCCCCGATCAACCTCGCCCGCACCGCCCGCACCGTCACCGCCAAACAGAAACGCGCGTTGACCGCCCGCGATCACGGGTGCGCGTTCCCCGGCTGCGGAAAACCCGCAGCCTGGACCGAAGGCCACCACATCTGGCACTGGACCGACGGTGGCCCCACCGACATGAACAACCTGGTCCTATTGTGCGGATTCCACCACCGCCTCATCCACCACAGTGACTGGGAAGTCTTCATCGGCACTGACAACCACCCGTGGTTCATCCCACCCGCCACCGTCGACCCGTACCGACAACCCCGACAATCCCACGCCCGAGCCGGCCCCCACATCACATAACCACCCACACACGGAACCAGCCCCGCACCGAGAACACGATGCGGGGCTGGAAGAGGTTGTCCTACGGGATGATTCGAGTAGACCACCGTGGCCTCCCCTACGCTCCGCTCAATTAGCCGACGACGTGCCGGTGTCGACCTTCGCGACAGCCTCGTCGATCATCGGCACATATCGCTCGAGTGCCCAGGGCACAGTCAGCGGATTGATGATGGACGATCCTGTGACGAACGACTGATCCGTCGGCGCAACGACCGAACCCCGGGACACGGCCGGAATCTGCTTGTATGCAGGCTGATTCTCGGTGTCGGTGCGGTTCTGCGGGTCCGAGTAGAACGTGAAGATCAAGTCGGAATCGTTCAGCAGATTCGCATTCTCCAACCCGATGACCGACGAGTCGGTGCCCTCGGTCTCGTCGAGCGTGTTGACTACCGGATCGACCTGCAACCCGAGACCGCGGACCATCGCGACGCGCTGCTCGTCGGCGAGAAACACGCCGAGCGTGCCGGGACCGGTGTTGTAGATGTAGGAAAAGCTCATGTCCGCATACTCGGGGTGCTGGGCGGCGGCGTCCGCGAAGCGGCTCTCGATCTTGTCGATCTCCTCCGCAGCCTTCTCCTGTTCGCCCATGGCCTTGCCGATCACGGTGATCTGGTCTTCCCAGGTCGTTGTCCACGGCTGCTCCTCGTACGCAACCACCGGGGCGAAGGCACTGAGCTTGTCGAACTGATCCTGCGTGATGCCGGACCACGGTGCCAGGATCAGATCCGGTTCGAGCGCCGCGACGGCCTCGATGTTCAATTCGGTACCGCCGGTGAACTGTTGGGGAAGTTCGGCACCCAACTCCGTCACGGCGTCGTGCACCCACGGCAGATAGCCGGTGTCGTCGGCACCCCACGAATACTCCTCGACACCGACCGGGACGGTGCCCAACGCGATCGCCGTCTCGGCCGAACCCTGCCCGAGAGTCACGATGCGCTCCGGCTTCTCGGTGATGACCGCCTGCCCCAAAGCCGAATCGATCGTCACGGACGCGAAGTCACCGCCGTCGGCGTTCTGCGTCTCGGCGGTGTCGCTGCTGCCACATGCGCCGACCACAAGGACCGACACGGCGAGCGCGGACAGCGCGGAGAACCGTCGAACAGACCGCCGACCGGCCGTTGGAGCAGAAGACATGGCTACCTCTCGATAAGCAAAGGGACGTTAAAGTTAGACTAGGCTAACCTCTCATTGAGATTCAAATGCGCTGCACAACACGCATTCGCTACGGTGGGACACATGAGCCTTCCTCGTCCCGCACCCGATCGGACTGCCGTCGTGACCGGAGCGTCGTCCGGCATCGGGGCCGCCATCGCTCGCCAACTCGCCTCCCGAGGCCACGGCGTCATCCTCGTCGCCCGGCGTGCCGACAAGCTCGAAGAGTTGGCACAGGAGATCCGAGCACGGGGAGTCCGAGCCGAAGTGCTCGCCGCAGACCTCTCCGACCGCACTGCTCGCGCCGAACTGCTCGGACGCATCACCGATCTCGGCCTCATCCCGGACATTCTGATCAACAACGCCGGACACTCCACCCTCGGACCCGTCGCAGAATCGGATCCGGATGCGGAAATGAACATGATCGAGGTCGACGTGGTCGCCGTCGCAGACCTCTGCACCCGATTCCTCCCCGGCATGATCGAACGCCGACGCGGCGCGCTGCTCAACGTCGCCTCGACCGCCGCATTCCAGCCCTTGCCCGGACAGGCCGGATATGGCGCATGCAAGGCGTTCGTGCTCTCCTACACTCAATCTCTGACCGGAGAACTGCGCGGAACCGGAGTGACCGCCACCGCGCTGTGCCCCGGACCGGTGCAGACCGGATTCGGTGAGGCCGCGGGCTTCGCGAAAGACGATGCAGAGAAGGCACTTCCGTCGATCATGTGGGTGTCGGCAGAAACGGTGGCCAAGACTGCCGTCGACGACATGACCAAGGGACGCATGGTCTCGATCCCCGGGCCCGCGAACCGCATCGGATCGATCTTCGCCCAGATCACCCCGCGAACGCTACTGGTGCCCATGCTCACTCGTATTCATCCCGGCCTGAAGAACGGTGCGTCATCATGAAACGCGAACTCGCGGTCTCCGACAGCATCGTCGTGAACGCCGACGCCGACACTCTCTACGCTGCAATCAGCGACCCCACCAAGATGGGGCAGTGGAGCCCCGAAAATACCGGCGCAACGGTCCACGAACCTCGCGAGAGTGCTTACGTGGGAATGGTGTTCGACGGAACCAACATGCGCGGCCGGGCGAAGTGGATCACTCGCTGTACCGTCACCGCGGCGGACCCGGGCAAGACCTTCGAGTTCCGCGTCCACGCGATCGGCAAGAGCACTCCGAAGATCAAGGGCGCGAACGCAACCTGGCGATACGACTTCGAGCAGGTCGCGGACGGCACAAAAGTCACCGAAACCTGGACCGACGACCGAACGAAATGGCCCGACGCCCTGGCCCTCGTGTTCGACAAGATCGTCACCAGCGGCAAGACGTTCCCGCAGTTCCAGCGTCGAAACATCCGTAAGACGCTGGAGAACCTGCAGAAGCGTTACGCCTGACGGCTAGGCCTGCCGGGTGTACAGGCCGAGAACGTACGAGGCCTGCCCGGCATGCTGCAGGTCGTCGGACACCACCGATATTAGTCGCGCACCCAATGTGACCGGCGGATCCCAGTTCTCGTCGACGACCTGGTCCAGATCGTCGGTCGAGATACTGCTGACGTACGCAACGGTTTTCGAGTGCACGGCGTCGTGGTACTCACGCAGCAACTCGGCGCTCGAGGTGACCTGAGCGACGTCCGAGGACAATTGGCCGTAGCCGATGTCGGACTTGTCGAACGGTAGTCCGAAACGCTCGAACCACGAGTCCGACGTCCAGACCTGTTCGCTCCCGGCCACACCCGCGATGTGGTCGTCCTGCACCCGCGTCAGGTGCCACAGCAACCACGCGATGCTGTTGGCGTCGGCGTCGGGTCGATACGTCAACGCGGCAGTGGGGATATCGTCCAGCACCGAGTGGACGAGTTCCTTGATCCGGCCGAACGCGTCGGTGAGCAGGTCGTTGTGATTCATAAAGGTCCATCTCTTCTCTGACAGCACTGATGACCACTCATGCATACCCCGATGAGGCCGTAGGGAACATCGGAGCGGTCCGAGCGCGTTGGAACAGATATGACCGCTCCAGCAATTGTGTACACCCGCACCGGCGATTCGTCCGTCCTCGAGCTGAAGGATCGCGAGGTGACCGAGCCCGCCGCAGGCGAAGTCCGCGTCCGCATCGTGGTCTCGGGCGTCAATCCGACGGACTGGAAGAACCGGACCGGCTCCGGCCCGGGTGAGAAGCTGGCATTCGACGAGGTGGTACCGAACCAGGACGGTGCCGGAGTGGTCGACGCGGTCGGCCCCGACGTCGATGGCGTCTCCGTCGGAGATCGTGTTTGGGTGTACCTGGCCCAGCACCAGCGTCCCACTGGAACAGCACAGTCTTTCGCAATCCTGCCCGCCTCCCGGGTGGTACCTCTGCCCGACGGCGTCGGATTCGACGTGGGCGCAAGCCTCGGGGTGCCCGCGATGACGGCGCACCGCGCACTCACGGTGTCCGAAGACGGACCCGCGCGGCTGCACCCGGGCGCACTGGAAGGCAAGTCGGTACTCGTCGCCGGTGGTGCCGGTGCCGTCGGACATGCCGCAATCCAATTGGCCCGCTGGGCAGGCGCGACCGTAGTGACGACGGTCAGCGGACCGGAGAAGGGCGCACTGGCGACCGCCGCAGGCGCGCATCACGTGGCGAACTACAAGGCAGGCGACGCCGCAGCCGAGATCCGCGAGTTGGTGCCTGCCGGAATCGATCTCGTCGTCGAGGTTGCTCCCGCACAGAACGCCGCGCTCAACGCTGCCGTGGGAGCGAACCGCGCATCGGTGGCCGTCTACGCCAACAACGGCGGAGACACCGTGACCCTCGACGTCCGGCCGAACATGGTGCTCAACACCCGCTACCAGTTCGTACTCCTCTACACCGTCGGCGACGAGGCATTGCGTAACGCCGAGGCGGACGTCAGCGCCGCGGCGGCCGCAGGTGTGTTGGAGGTGGGTGAGGCCACCGGTCTACCACTGCACCGCTTCCCGCTGAGCGAGACCGCTGCCGCGCACGACGCCGTGGAGAAAGGAACCGTCGGGAAGGTGTTGATCGACGTCAGCGATCAGTAAGACGAGTCGACTCACGTGATGACCGGCAACGTGGACCATGGAAAGTTGATCCACTTGCCGGTTTCTCGCCACCAATAATCGGGCTGCACAATGGTTCTCGGCTTGGTGTAGATCACGGCCGACCGCACGTCGGGCGTATGCGCCTTCAGTAGATCGATCACCAGAGCCAGGGTGCGGCCGGAATCGGCGACGTCGTCGACCACGAGCAACTTCTTGCCGACGATCGCATCGGTGTCCAGAAGGGGTTCCAAGACAACAGGATCGGGCAAAGTCTCCTCGATGTCGGAGTAGAACTCGACATTGAGGGTGCCCGCAGCCTTGACGCCCATCGCGTAGGCGATCGCGCCCGCGGGAATGAGTCCGCCGCGGGCGATCGCGATGACGATGTCCGGAACGAACCCGTCGTCGACGATCTTCTCGGTCAGGTCGCGTGAGGCGTCTCCGAACGTCGCCCACGTCAGTACTTCACGTTCCTGTTCGGTCATGACACACCACTCTACTCAGATCCACTGTTGCCGAAACAGCAAATTTGTTTGCGTCCGTGACCGCGAGCGGGCAGTCTCGAAGTATGGCCGACCACACACATGCTCACACTCATCCCACCGACCGAACCGGCGCAGAGCCGGATTTCGAGAACGGTGCCTTCGACGAAGCGTTCTGGGACGACCTCTACAACCAGCGGACCGCCATCTGGAGCGGAAATCCCAATGCCGTGTTGGTACAGGAAGCGTCCGAGCTGACTCCGGGCCGCGCCCTGGACATCGGCTGCGGAGAAGGTGCCGACTCCCTGTGGCTGGCCGGTGAAGGCTGGCACGTGACCGGCGTCGACATCTCCGATGTTGCCCTCGGCCGCGCTCGCGCAGCACAACAGGCGCTCGAGCCGCGGACACTCGCAGTGAACTGGCAACAGGAAGACGTTCTGGACTGGACTCCCCCGGCTGCCGCGTTCGATCTGGTGTCGGTGCACTTCCTGCAGGTGCCACCGGACGAACTCGAACTGACCACCCGCAGGTTCGCCGCAGCGGTCGCGCCGAAAGGCCGTCTACTGATCGTCGGGCACAGTCCCAGCGACAGCCATGCCTCGCAGCATCCGGCCAAGCACCGACTGTTCGCACCGGAACCGGTCGTCGCAGCGGCAGGCGACGGATTCGAGGTGATCCACGCCGAACACCGCACCCGTACGACGCCGGACGGCGACGGGCGAATCGACACGGTGGTGGTGCTGCAACGCCGGTAAACTCGAGCGGTGTTCTCGCTGTCGACGTATCGAATTCCCCTGGCCGTCACGTTCGTCGTGGCGTTGATCGTTCTCTTCACCCCCGCGTCGGGGGTGCCTTCCGGATTCCAGCACAGCGACAAGATCATTCACTTCACGCTGTTCGCGGCCCTCGCCTACACCTCCCGTCTGGCCGGAATCGGCTGGGCGAGGACCGCTCTGTGGGTACTGGCGTTCGCGGCGCTCTCGGAGTTTCTGCAGGCGATCCTGCCCCTGGGACGCTCGGGATCGGTCGCCGACGCTCTCGCCGACTCTGCCGGAGTTGTGGTGGGCCTGGTCGCGGCGAACTGGGTTCTACCGCAGCGCGTCAAGAAAGCCGCGGACCTGCACTAGACTGAGTCGGCACCGGGTTTCCCCGGCCAGCGCGCGCACTCAGGAAGGAACGCCATCACCTCGTCTTCTGCCCCGCACGATATCTACCTCGTTCCACCGGAGCACGAGACAAATGATGCCGTCACCCGAGAATCTGCAGCGTCCGCAGCCCGCCTGAGCGAACGATCCGACGTGGTCAGCCACGACGGCCGCTACGCACTGACGATCACCTCCACCACCCCACATCAGGCGATGGTCGAGGATCTACTGTTCGTCCGCGCCGTCCTCGACGCCGCACGAATCAAATACCTGCTCGTTCGCGGCAACGACGAACGACCCGTCATCGCCATCGAACTGGCTGCCCGGGACGCGCTCACCACAGCGCTGGTGCACGCCTGCCGCGCCGAGCCGTTCTACTCCAAGACCGTCGACGCCCGAGGGAAAGCCGTGCTGGTAGCCGACGGCACACTCTCGCCGTCCGCGAACGCGCGGATCGTGCGCCTCTACCGGCCGCGCGTCGAGCCGTTCAGCGGGTTGTACTACGGCGCGTCGACGGCCGTGCAGATCGAGCTGTGGTCTTTCTCCCCGTCCGAGATCGTGCTGCCGATCGAGAACTCCTTGACCCGCCGCAACATTCGGCCCGACGAGGCCGTCCGCGGCACCGTCGAACGCTTCGGTAGAACGTGGCCGACCATCGAGAACATGTTTGCCGACCATGCGTCGGACATCAATTTCGACATCGACATCGTGTTCTCCTGGGTCGACGGCTCGTCCGCAGAGTTCCAGGCTCAGCGTGCGCGGCGGATGGCGAACTACGTCGTCGGCGAGGGTGACGATTCAGCGGCCCGCTACCGACAGATCGACGAGCTGAAGTACGCCCTCCGGTCGGTCCACCTGTACGCACCGTGGATCCGGCGCATCTTCGTGGCCACCGACTCGCCGAGGCCGGCGTGGCTCGCCGACCATCCCAAGGTGACATTCGTTCCGAGCGAGGCGTTCTTCGTGGACACCTCGGTTCTGCCGACACACAACTCGCAGGCCGTCGAGAGCCAGCTGCACCACATCCCCGGCTTGTCCGAGCACTTCCTGTACTCGAACGACGACATGTTCTTCGGTCGTCCGGTCAGCCCGTCGATGTTCTTCTCCCCCGGCGGAATCAGCATGTTCATCGAGGCGACGACGCGAATCGGGTTGGGCTACAGCGACGCCGATCGCAGCGGCTTCGAGAACGCGGCGCGGGTGAACCGTCGAATCCTGCAGGACCGATTCGGAATGACCACCACCCGACATCTGGAACACGCAGCAACTCCGTTGCGCCGCAGCGTGATGCAGGAAATGGAGAACGAGTTCCCGGACGAGTTCGCCTCCACAGCGGCGAGTGCATTCCGAGCGAGTACCAACATCTCGGTGACGAACTCGCTGTACCACTACTACGCATTGATGAGCGGACGCGCGGTGGTCCAGAAAGACGCGAAGGTTCGGTACATCGACACCACGTCGGTAGCGGGCCTCGACTTGATGGAGAAGCTGCTCCCCAAGCGATCTGTCGACTTCTTCTGCCTCAACGACGGCAGCTTCCCCGAAGTCGACCTGGATCTGCGCACCCGCACCGTGACGCAGTTCCTGGACAAGTACTTCCCTATCGTCGCGCCCTGGGAACGCGAACAGCGCTAGGCGTCGCTGAACGTCTTCCGCCGTGCGCTGTCTGCGATGGTGACTCCCGCCGCATCGAGCCTGCGTGCCGTCTCTTCCGCCGAGACCGGTTCTCCCACAGTGTCGTACGAGCCCGTCGGCACCACCGAGTGCACGACGGTGTCCTCGTAGACGTGGACCAGGTTGTAACCCTGGGCACCGTCGCGACCGCGCAATCCGCCTGCGGGCACGTTCAGATCCTGGGTGTAGCACGTGGCCGACGCCACCGAGACGGGAATACCCGCGAACGTGGCCGTCGTCGAATAGTGCAGGTGCCCAGCAAGAATGGAGCGCACATCGGTACCGCGCAGCACGTCGGCCAGGCGCGGCTGATCGATCAGCTCGACCAGCACTGCGAGATCGAGCACGGTCGGCACCGGCGGATGATGCATCGCCAGGATCGTCCCGAACTCGGCGGGCGTGGCGAGTGTGTCGGCGAGCCAGGCCAATTGCTCGTCGCCGAGCTCACCGTGATGGCGGCCGGGAACCGTAGTGTCGAGCGTGACGACGCGCAGGCCGTCGACGTCGTGGACGCGATCGATGGACTGCACGGTCGGTTCGGCGTCGAGCAGCTTCTGGCGAAACGTCGCACGGTCGTCGTGATTGCCCATCGCCCAGACGATCTGCGCACCGAGCTCCTCGGCCACCGGCTCGACCAACGCCCGCAGCTTCTCGTAGGCGCCGGCCTCACCCTTGTCGGTCAGGTCTCCGGTGAATACCAACGCGTCGGGTCGCACACCCGAGTTGCGTACGTCGGTCAACACCTGTTCGAGCCGCAACTCACTGTCCACGCCGCCGTACAACCGACCGCCACCGTCGACGAGATGCGTGTCGCTGACGTGCAACAAGCAGTGATGGGGGCGTGGGTACTCGGCCATCCGAGACTTCATCGAACTCTCGCTCACGATCGGACCTACCGTTTCACGTTCGCCCGGCCGGGCGAACGCCACTGCTGCAAGCCAAGCATACGAGCGTTCACTGAGAAAAAGCTGGTCGAATCTTCGCGGTGAACACCGCGGAAACTTCGAGCGTGTGACAGGTTGAGAGCATGACGAAACCGAAGTGGACTTCACTGCTCGCGGCCGCGGCATTGACCGTGGGCACGATGGTCGGTATCGGCGCGGCCCCGGCCGCTGCGCAGGGCCTGCCTACCGTGGTTCTCGTACACGGAGCCTTCGCCGACAGCACCAGCTGGGACGGCGTCGCAGCGAACCTGCGCGGCCGCGGCTACCCGGTGGTGACCGCAGAGAACTCGCTGCGCGGGCCCGCGATCGACGCGGCCTCCGTGACCGATGTTGTCGAGAGCATCGACGGCCCGGTGGTCCTGGTGGGCCATTCGTACGGCGGCACGGTGATCAGCAACGTGCACGCCGACAATGTGGAGGCGCTGGTCTACGTCGCCGCATTCATGCCCGTCGAAGGTGAACCCGTCGCGCTCGAACTCGATCCGTTCCGATTCCCCGTGACCGCCCTGGTTCCGCCGGTGATCGGCCTGTCGATCGTCGACGACTCGTCCAACCTGATCGGCAAGAACGTCGACTCGTACATCACCCCCGCGCTGTTCCGCCCGTTCTTCGCGCCCGACGTGAGCGAGGAGCAGGCTGCGCGCATGGTCGCTCACCAGAAGACCATCGCCGCCGGTGCACTGCTCGAGCCGAGCGGCCCACCGTCGTGGGCGGATACCCCGTCCTGGGCGTTGATCCCCCAGCAGGATCAGATCATCCCGACCTCGGCGGAGCGCTTCATGGCGCAACGGGCCGGGGCGACAGTGACCGAGGTACCGGGCTCGCACGCGATCCTGGTCTCCAACCCCGCAGCCGTGGCCGACCTTGTGGTTCAGGCCGATTCGGGCAGCTGACGTCTCTGGACACGACTCGGGCCCGGTCACCTTTTCGAAGGTGGCCGGGCCCGAGTCGTGTCTTTCCGAGGAGCGTCAGATCCCGATGAGATCGTGATCGGAGACCTTCGATGCCAGGATGCGCAGGTGCTCGTCGGCACCACCGAGAGTGTGCTCGATGGCCACGAGCCGACTGGTGTAGTGCCCGACCGGATACTCGGCGGTGACGCCGATGCCGCCGTGCAACTGAATCGCCTCTTGGCCGAGCTTGCGCCCGGACCGCGAGATCTGCAGCTTCGCCCGCGACGCGATCGTCGTGTCCACGTTGCCGTCGGACAGTGACATCGTGGCGTAAAGGCTCATGCTGCGGGCGAGCTCGAGCAGCACGTACATGTCCGCAGCGCGGAAGGTGAGCGCCTGGAACTTGGCCAGCGGAACCCCGAACTGCTTGCGCGCCTTGAGGTAATCGGTGGTCAGGCGGAGCGCTTCTTCCATCGCACCGATTGCCTCCGCACACAGCGCGGCCTGCGCCCGCACCTCGGCACCGGTGATCGCGGCAGCTGCGTTCTCGGCGGTGCCGAGCGGCTCGGCCGCGACGTCCACGAATTCGATCTGTGCGGCGCGCTGACCGTCGTGCGTGGCGTAGGACTTGCGCGTGAGACCCGTCGCGTCGGCGTCGACGACGAACAGTCCGGTTCCTCCTGCGGGAAGCACGGCACTGACGACGATCACGTCGGCGCTACCGCCGTGCGGTACCGGATTCTTGACACCGTTGATCGACCACGACCCACCGTCTTCGGTCGCAGTGGTCGCGACCTCGATGTTGGGCCAGCGGCTGCCGGATTCGTTGTGCGCGAACGCCAGCATCGACGATCCCTCGGCCACCGGCGGCAGGAGCCGCGAGCGCTGCTCGGCACTGCCGAGCTCGGAGATCAAGCCGCCCGGAACGAGGACGGCATCGAGGATCGGCTCGGGTGCTAAGCGTCGTCCGACCTCGGTCATCACCGCCATGATCTCCACGGGACCGGCGTCCATGCCGCCGTCTTCCTCGCTGAACGTCAGACCCAGCAGACCGACCTCGGCCAGCTGCTTCCAGACGTCGGTGCTCCAACCCAGCTCACCGTTAACGATCTTGTTGCGCTTCTCGGTGTCGTAGGCCCGCGTGAGGACCTCACGAGTGGTGTCGCGCAGCAGCTTCTGCTCTTCGTTGAGTTCGAAATCCATGTCTTCAGATGCTCCCTTACAGTCCGAGAATCGCCGAGGCGATGATGGTGCGCTGAACCTCGTTCGAGCCGCCGTAGATCGACACCTTGCGGTAGTTGAGATACCCCGGAACCGAGCGCTGCGCCCAGCCTTCGCTCTCGATGTCCTCGCCCGCCTCGTAGGGCAGCGAGTCCGGGCCGGCGACGTCCATCAGCAATTCGGTTGTGGCTTGCTGCAATTCCGATCCCCGCAGCTTGAGAATGGACGAGGCCGGATTCGGCTTGCCGTCGTCCGAGCTGGACACCAGGCGCAGCTGAGTCAGCTCGAGGGCGAGAAGTTCGTTCTCGACCTCGGCCATCTTGGCCGCGAACAGTGGGTCCTCGAGTAGCGTGCCGCTGCCGACCTTGGTCTGCGCGGCGTGCTTCTTCGCCTGTCCCAGATGCACTTTGGTGTGTCCGGCCCGGGCGACGCCGGTGCGCTCGTTGCCGAGCAGGAACTTGGCGTAGCTCCAACCCTGGTTCTCCTCGCCGACGAGGTTCTCGGCCGGAACGCGAACGTTGTCGAAGAAGACCTCGTTGACCTCGACGCTGCCGTCGATCAACTTGATGGGCCGCATCTCGATGCCGGGGGTGTTCAGATCGATGAGCAGGAAGGAGATTCCGGCCTGCTTCTTCGGCGCGTCCGGGTTGGTCCGCACGAGCGCGAAGATCCAGTCGGCGTACTGGCCGAGCGTCGTCCACGTCTTCTGCCCGTTGACGATGTAGTCGTCACCGTCTCGAATAGCGGTGGTGCGCAGCGACGCCAGGTCCGATCCGGCCTCGGGCTCGGAGAAGCCCTGGCACCACCAGATGTCGAGGTTCGCCGTCTTCGGCAGGAACTTCTCCTTGAGCTCCTGAGAGCCGAACGTCGCGATGACCGGGCCGACCATCGAGGCGTTGAAGGCCAGGGGCTCGGGCACCGACGCCAGCTGCATTTCGTCGAGCCAGATGTGGCGCTGCACAGCGGTCCAGTCGCGGCCACCGAACTCGGCGGGCCAATGCGGCACCGCCAAGCCGTTCTCGTTGAGGATTCGCATGGTCGTGACCACCTCGTCCTTGCTCAACTCCTGACCGGTCGCGCTCTTCTCGCGAATCTCGGCGGGGACCTTCGTGGTGAAGAACGTCCGCATCTCGTCACGGAACGCGGCCTCTTCTTCTGTCAGGGCAAGATTCATCGACAATCCTCCAAGCTCGTTCACGTATCTTCGTATCGACCGTACTCCCTGGTAACTCTGGGATATTCTCCGCTCACTATGACTTTTCTGGCACTGGTTCGGCACGGTGAAACGAACTGGAATCTGCACGGGCGTCTGCAGGGCTCGTCGGACATTCCGCTCAACGACACCGGCCGTGCTCAGGCCCGCGAGGCCGGCTACGAACTCGAGTACCGCCAGTGGGACCACCTGGTCAGTTCACCGTTGATCCGAGCAGCCGAAACCGCCGACATCATCGGTGCACACCTCGGCCTGACACGCACCGCCGAGTTCCCCGATCTGGCCGAACGACACTTCGGCGAGGCCGAAGGATTCACCGACTGGGACGCCTATTCGCACTGGCCGAACGGTATGTACCCAGGCTTGGAGCCCCGCTCCGACCTGATCGTGCGAGGCGTGCGCGCCGTCGACGACATCGCATCGCGCTACCCGGACTCGGCGGTGATCGCCGTGGCGCACGGCGGCGTCATCAGAGCGATCTTCGACGCGATCCGACGTCGGCACTCTCCGCGAATTCTGAACGCGGGTGTCTCCACCCTCGAGCACGACGGTTCTCGCTGGACCGTTCGCACCATCAACGGTGTTGCGGTCTGACAGGATTTTCGTTCATGGAGATCGAACGTCGCATCACCGAACTCGGTTTCACGTTGCCCGGGGAACCGACCGCTCCGCCCGGTTTCGAGTTCTCGTTCGAGTGGGTGCGGGTACGGGGCAACCGAGTGTTCGCCTCGGGGCATTCTCCCTTGGCCCCGGACGGCACCCTGGCGGGCCCGTTCGGTGCAGTCCCGTCGCACGTGAGTCTCGACGCGGCCACCGATGCCGCGCGCGACACCGCATTGGCTCTCCTCGGTAGCGTCGCACGCGCCGTCGGCGATCTCGATCGAATCAGCGCGTGGCTCACCGTCACCGGTTCGGTCAATGCCGATCACGGCTTCACCCAGACCACAACGGTCGTCAACGGCTTCTCCGACCTGGTGCTGGCGATCTTCGGTCCCGAAATCGGTGCGCACGCACGCACTGCACTCGGGGTGGCCGCACTACCGATGAACAACACCGTGGTGGTGTCAGCGGAATTGGAGATCGACGGGTAGGTTTCGATGCACTCGTAGTTACGGTGAAAGCAGGCGCGGATGGTGCGCAGATCTACTCTTGCTCTGGTCGCGATTCTTATCGCCATACTGGGGTTGTCCGGATGCAGCTCGTCCTCGCAGTCGTTGCTGGACCGCGTCCGCGACGACGGGGTGCTGGTCGTCGGCACCGAAGGCACCTACAGCCCGTTCAGCTATCAGGGCGCGGACGGGCAGCTCACCGGGTACGACATCGACGTGATCAACGCCGTCGGTGCGGAACTGGGGGTACGCGTCGACTTCGTGCAGACGCCGTTCGATTCGATATTCGCCGGCCTGCAATCCCAGCGATTCGACCTCATCGCCAACCAGGTCTCGATCACCCCGGCCCGGCAATCGGCATACGACCTGTCCACGCCCTACACGGTGTCGGAAGGTCAGATCCTCACCGCTGCAGACGACTCCACTATTTCGACTCTCGCCGACCTGGCAGGCAAGACCACCGCCCAATCCTCGACGAGCAATTGGGCCGAGGTCGCTGCGAACGCAGGTGCCGACGTCGAAGCCGTCGAGGGATTCGTCCAGGCGGTCACCCTCGTCAAGGACGGCCGCGTCGACGCCACCGTCAACGACTCCCTCGCGATCGCCGAATACCTACAGCAGACCGGCGATACCGGTGTGAAGATTGCCGGCGAGACCGGGGACACGACACTGCAATCCTTCGTGGCCCGCAAGAACAGCGGCCTGATGGACGAGGTCGATACGGCCGTCGACACGCTGCGTGAGAACGGCACCATCGCCGAGATCTCGAAAAAGTATTTCGGTAGCGACGTCGCCGCACCGACGGCAGACACCGTGGTTCCGGTGAGCGACGACGCCGCGTCGACGGCACCGTCCAAAACTCAGTTGGTCCTCGACAACTTGTGGCCGATGCTCAAAGCCACTGTCACAATGACCATTCCGCTGACCGCAATCAGTTTTGTGGTCGGACTCGTCATTGCCCTTGCAGTCGCGTTGGCTCGCATCTCGTCGCTCGAGCCGCTCGCTGCGGTCGCCAGGTTCTACGTCTCGATCATTCGCGGCACTCCCCTGCTGCTGCAGTTGTTCATCATTTTCTACGGGCTACCGCAGTTCGGGATCGTGATCTCACCGTTCCCGGCCGCCGTGGTCGCGTTCTCCTTGAACGTCGGCGGTTATGCCGCCGAGGTCATCCGTGCGGCGATACTGAGCGTGCCCAAGGGCCAATGGGAGGCCGCGCAGACCATCGGCATGGGATACCGAACCACGCTGCAGCGCATCGTACTTCCGCAAGCGCTACGGACCGCGGTACCACCGTTGTCGAACACGCTGATCTCGTTGGTCAAGGACACCTCGCTCGCGTCGACCATCCTGGTGACCGAGCTACTGCGCGTAGCGCAACTCGCGGCGGCACCGACCTTCGACTTCTTCACCCTCTACTCCGTTGCAGCGCTCTACTACTGGCTGATCTGCATCGTTCTCTCGTTCTTCCAAGGCAAGCTCGAAGTCCGACTCGACAGGTACGTGGCCAAATGACAGACCTACTGGAAGTATCCGCTCTGAAGAAGTCGTTCGGGCCACTCGAGGTGCTGAAGGACATCTCGTTCACCGTGCCGTCCGGCACCGTCACCGTCATCATCGGGCCGTCCGGATCCGGCAAGACCACGGTCCTCCGCACGTTGAACGCTCTCGACCGAGCCGATGCGGGGATCATCCGAATCGGCGATGTGTCGGTGGATTTCGCCGAACCCGTCGGCGCGGCTCAACTCCGACACTTCCGGTCTCAGAGCGGCATGGTGTTCCAGAGCCACAATCTGTTTCCGCACAAGACGGTGTTGCAGAACATCATCGAGGGACCGGTGATCGTGCAGAAGCGGGCCAAGGACGACGCCGTCCGCGACGCTCACGCAATCCTCGACCAGATCGGCCTCGACGCCAAGTCCGATCAATACCCGTTCCAGCTCTCCGGCGGCCAGCAACAGCGCGTCGGAATTGCTCGCGCCCTCGCCCTGCACCCCAAACTGATGCTGTTCGACGAGCCCACCTCGGCCCTGGATCCCGAACTCGTGGGCGAAGTACTGGCCGTCATCAAAAACCTTGCCGCCGAGGGGTGGACGATGGTGATCGTCACCCACGAAATCCGCTTCGCCCAGCAAGTCGCCGATCAGGTGCTGTTCATCGAGAACGGCGTCGTCCTCGAACGCGGCACGCCGGAGCAGGTGCTCGTGAACCCGACCGAGCCCCGCACCCGACAGTTCCTGCAGCGGATACTTGCGTAGAGGGGCTGCGCCCCATGTGAGTGGAGTCTGCGAAACGAATCCGTCGAGGCATGTGAGTGGAACTTCGTAGCAGGGGTCGAGTTTCCACTCACATGCGGCGAAGCCGCTCTAGAGATGCGGCAGCACTTTGTCCAGGGTGATCGGAAGGTCGCGGACTCGGACGCCGGTCGCGTTGTAGACCGCGTTCCCGATGGCCGCCGAGGATCCGACTGCACCGATCTCACCGATTCCCTTGCCACCCATAGGCGCGAGTTCCGTATCGACCTCGTCGATCCACACGGCCTCGAGATCGGTGACGTCCGCACACGCCGGGATGTGATACTCGGCGAGATCGTGGTTGGCGAATCCGCCGAACTCGTGATCGACGATGCCACTTTCCATCAGCGCCATCCCGAGCCCGAACGTCATGCCGCCGATGAGCTGAGACCGAGCCAGCCGTGGATTCATCACCGCGCCGATGCCGAACACCCCGAGCATCCGACGCACCCGTACCTCACCGGTGTCGATGTCCACGGCAACCTCGGCGAACTGAGCGCCGAAAGCCATGCGCGCCAGCTCCTTCTGCCCCTCCACGTCATCGGTCGTATCGGCCTCGGCCGAGTTGCCCGGCTCGTAGGAACCCTGGGATTTCAGCGCGTGACACACCTTGGTGACGGCCCAGCCCCACGACGAGGTACCCGAGGAGCCGCCGGCTCCAGGTGCTTTCGGCAGTGCGCTGTCGCCGAGTTCGAGTGTGACGGTATCCGCGTCGACGTCGAGAGCATCGGCGGCAATCTGTCGCAGCACGGTCCGCGCACCGGTACCGATGTCCGACGCAGCAACGGATACCGTAATCGTGCCGTCCTGCTCCACTCGCGCCGCCGCGGTACTGGGCGAAATCAGCACCGGGTAGCTGGCCGTCGCGACCCCCATGCCCACCAGGACGTTGCCTTCTCTGCGCTGTCCCGGAGTCGAGACCCGACGGTCCCAGCCGAACTTCTCGGCTCCCTCGCGTAGGCATTGCACCACGCTGCGTGAGCTGAACGGGTTCCCACTCGCGGGATCGACGTCGGGCTCGTTGCGAATGCGCAACTCGATCGGGTCGATTCCGGTGGCCTCGGCCAGTTCGTCGATGGCCGTTTCGACGGCGAACATGCCGGGCGCTTCGCCGGGTGCCCGCATCCACCGCGGCGTTCCGACGTCCAGCTTCGCGAGTCGGTGAGTGGTGCGGCGATTGGGCGCCGCGTAGATGTGCCGAGTCGATTCCGAGGTCTGCTCGCAGAACTCGAAGATCGTACTGGTCTGCTGAAACGAATCGTGCGCGATCGCCGTCAGTGCGCCGCTCGCATCAGCACCAAGGCGAACATGATTGAGCGTCGGGGTGCGGTATCCGACGACATCGAACAGCGCCTGCCTCGGCAGGACCAGCTTGACGGTCTTGCCGGTGGCCCGCGCAGCCATCGCGGCGAGGACCGCATTGGGCCGAGTGCTGCCCTTCGCTCCGAATCCGCCGCCGACGTTCTCGGCGATCACGCGAACGTTCTCGGGTTCGAGACCGAACGCCGTGGCCAGGTCACCCTGAACGCCCGACGGTGCCTGCGTCGAGTCCCACAGTGTCAGAACGCCATCGGACCACTGCGCCGTGGTGGCATGCGGCTCCATCGGACTGTTGTGCATCGGAGACGTCGAGTACCAGCTGTCGATCACGTGCTCGGCCGTCTCCAACGCAGCATCCGGATCGCCGACCGTGACGTCCGTGGGGAAGCCCGCGTTCACCGATTCGGGCGCGTACAGGGAGCTGTGCTCGGCGGTCAGAGTGTTGTCGGGTGAGCGCACGTCGCCGTACCGCACCTGCACCTGGGCAGCGGCGGCCCGCGCGGCTTGGAGCGTCTCGGCCACGACGACGGCCACGATCTGGCCGCGGTACGCGACGGTGTTCGATTGCAGCACAAGCAGTTCTGCATCCTCGACCTCGCCGAGCTTCTCGGCGTTGCCGTGCCACAGGACGGCGTGCACCGAGGAGTCGGCACCGAGTTCGACGTGTTCGACCGTCCCGGCGGGAACTGTTGCGGGCACGTACCAGGCATACAACTGCCCGACGGCCGGCGGCTGTTCCGCGGCGTAGCGCGCCCTACCGGTGACCTTGGCGATGGACTCGGTACGCCGAATCGACTGTCCGATCGAGGCCGTCATGATCGGTCTCCCATTTCTTTCGTAGCGCTCGATTCCACGAGTTCGACCAGAGTGCGGGCAACCAGATTGATCACCAGCGGAATCTTGAACGCGTTGTCGCGTAACGGCTGTGCTGAATCGAGCTCGAGCGCCATGGCCCGCCGGAACGACGCTTCCTCGGCGGTCGTGCCCAACAGTGCGTGCTCGGCGGTGTGTGCTCGCCACGGCTTGTGCGCGACGCCGCCCAACGCGATCGACACTCCGCGCACGATCCCGTCCTCGGCGTCGAGAACCGCGGCAACCGAGGCGACCGCGAACGCGTAGGACTGCCGATCCCGCACCTTGCGGTAGGTGGAGACGGCGGTGGCGGCCGGCTTCGGAATCTCTATCGCCGTGACGATCTCGTCCCGAGCCACCGTGTTGTCGCGCTCGGGCTCGTCCCCCGGGAGCCGGAAGAAGTCGTCGATCGCGAGAACACGTTCGCCGTCGACTCCGCGAACGACGATGCGCGCATCGAGTGCCGACAGCGCAACCGCCATATCCGAGGGGTGCGTCGCCACGCAGGCCTGCGAAGCCCCGAGAATGGCCATGTTTCGGTGTTCACCCGTGCGCGCAGGGCAGCCCGAGCCTGGTTCGCGCTTGTTGCACGGCTTCGAAGAGTCCATGAAGTAGACACAACGAGTGCGCTGGAACAGGTTTCCGCCGGTGGTCGCCATGTTGCGTAGTTGACCCGATGCACCGGAGAGCACCGCCCGCGAGAGCACCGGGTAGCGCTGGCGCACCACCGGATGCACGGCGAGGTCGCTGTTGGTCACGGCCGCACCGATACGCAGGGAACCGTCGGCGGTCACCTCGATGTCGTGCAACGGCAATCGCGTCACATCGATCAGAGTCGACGGGCTCGAAACCCCGAGCTTCATAAGATCGACGAGGTTGGTTCCTCCGCCGAGCAGCATCGCGTGCTCGTCCCGGGCGAGGCGGGCCACTGCGTCGTCGACCGCGGTAGCGGCGTCGTACTCGAAGGTCTTCACGATGCGTCCTGGACGGCCGGAACGATGTTGGCGTACGCACCGCAGCGACAGAGGTTGCCGCTCATACGTTCTCGCACTTCACCCGAATCGAGTTCGACGTCGGTGGCCTCGAGGTCCTCGGTGACGGCACTGGGCCATCCCTGCTTGGCCTCTTCGATCACCGCGACCGCCGAGCAGATCTGCCCGGACGTGCAGTACCCGCACTGGAACGCGTCACGATCGACGAAGGCCTGTTGCACCGGGTGCAGCGTGTCGCCGTCGGACAACCCCTCGACCGTGGTGATCTCGCGATCCTGCTGCGCGACAGCGAACGTCAGGCAGCTGTTGATCCGGCGACCCTCGACCAGAACGGTGCAGGCACCGCACTGCCCGTGATCGCACCCCTTCTTGGCCCCGATGAGATCGAGGTTCTCTCGTAGTGCGTCGAGCAGGGTGGTTCGGGTGTCGCAGTCGATCTCGCGATCGGTGCCGTTGACACGGAGAGTGACGTGGGTCATGCGCGGCTGGATACCCGCGGCCTCGGCCACCAAACGCTCGACCTCGAGGTCGTGCGCGCTAGCGCCTGCCCTTGAACTTTCCTCCGCCGCGGGGCCCGCCGCTGCGTCCGGGAGGACCGGAATCGGGCTGCAGCTGAATCAGCACGCCACTGATGCGGGTACGGCGCAACGCCTCGACCGTCTCGTCGGCGAGATCGGCAGGCAGCTCCACCAGCGAGTGATCGGGGCGAATGCTGATGTGCCCGAAGTCGCTTCGGCGCAGTCCGCCTTCGTTGGCGATGGCGCCGACGATGGCACCAGGAGCAACGTGATGACGCTTTCCGACGCTGATGCGGTACGTCGCCATCTCCTGGCCCGTCTTGCGGTGATGCGAACTGGCCGCATCCTCGTCGAACGTGCGAGGGGGACGCGGCTCACGCGGCTCGCGGGGCGCCCGCGGCGGGGCAGGCGGCTCCGGCTTCAACAGGAACGCTTCGCCGTCGCGCGACTGGATGGCCAGCGCTGCTGCGATGTCGACCAACGGCACGTCGTGCTCGCGCTCGTAGTCCTCGATGAGGCGGCGGAACAGAGCCAGATTCTCGTTGCCGAGGCTCTCGGTGATGGAGTCCTTGAACTTCGTCACGCGCTGCGCATTGACGTCGTCGACGCTCGGGAGCTGCATCTCGGTGATGGGCTGGCGCGTCGCACGTTCGATGGCCTTGAGCAGGTGACGCTCCCGGGGCGCGACGAACAACAGAGCCTGACCGGCGCGACCCGCTCGGCCGGTGCGACCGATGCGGTGCACGTAGGACTCGGTGTCGTGCGGGATGTCGTAGTTGATGACGTGCGAGATGCGGTCGACGTCGAGACCGCGAGCAGCCACGTCGGTGGCCACCAGAATGTCGATCTGACCGTTCTTGAGCTGACCGATGGTGCGCTCACGCTGAGCCTGCACGATGTCGCCGTTGATTGCCGCAGCCGAGAAGCCCCGTGCGCGCAGTTTCTCGGCGAGCTCCTCGGTGGCCTGCTTGGTGCGCACGAACATGATCATGGCCTCGAACTCTTCGACCTCGAAGATTCGAGTCAGCGCCTCGAGCTTGCGCTGATGGGCAACCTGCACGTAGCGCTGGGTGATGTTCGGTGCCGTCGACGTCTTGGTCTTGACGGTGATCTCCACCGGGTCGTGCAGATACTGCTTGGAGATCTTGCGAATCGCGGCCGGCATCGTCGCCGAGAACAACGCAACCTGCTTGTATTCGGGAGTGTCGGACAGGATGCGCTCGACGTCCTCCTGGAAACCCATCTTGAGCATCTCGTCGGCCTCGTCGAGCACGAGGTATTCGAGCCCGGACAGGTCGAGCGTGCCCTTCTCGAGGTGGTCGATCACACGGCCCGGTGTGCCGACGATGATCTGGGCACCCTTGCGCAGGCCGGACAGCTGAATGCCGTACGCCTGGCCGCCGTAGATCGGCAGAATGTGCAGGCCCGGGATATGGGTGGCGTATTTGCCGAACGCCTCGGCGACCTGGAGTGCCAGCTCGCGCGTCGGGGCGAGCACCAATGCCTGCGGCACCCGACGCGAGACGTCGAGACGGGACAGGATCGGCACCGCGAACGCCGCGGTCTTTCCGGTTCCGGTCTGCGCGAGGCCGACGACGTCGTTACCGGCCATCAACGGTGGAATGGTGGCCGCCTGAATCGGCGACGGGCTCTCGTAACCGACGTCGCGCAGGGCCTTCAGGACCCGCTCGTCTATTCCGAGATCGGCAAAGGTGATGTCGTCATCCGTCGTCGAAGGCGACTCACCTGCGTGGCCCTGGACGGGAGGGGTCGAACTCGTCTCGTCAGACGTCACGGCGGCATCCTGATCAGATTCTGAAGTGCTCATATATCGCCGAGTTTAGTACCTGCTCGACCCCAGCGACCCCTTCTACGCTGATCAGGTGACGAAAACGGTGCCACCGACACCTCGTGCGAGCAGCCTCACAGACACGACCCGGCGGCGAGGGGCGGCTGCGGACGGTTAAGTTGTACTCCGAGTCACACTCAACTCCCCCTGAGCCGACCAAAAATTCACAAACCGGACACCCTCGGTGGTGCGTTACGGACCGGGGTGTGATGAAATGCACAACTACCACGCTATTTTTCCGTAAGGGGTCCAGCAGTGCGCGAATATTCTGTGCCGGCGTCGTTCACCATTCCCGACGACGCTTCCATGGCCGACACCGTTTTCCGGTACGAAAAGGAATCGCCGAACCTCGTACCGTTCCAGCGACTCGTGAACGGCACCTGGACCGACGTCACAGCGGGCCAGTTCGCCAAAGAGGTCACCGCCGTAGCCAAAGGCCTGATCGCATCGGGCATCGAACTCGGCGACCGCGTCGCGATTCTCAGCGCGACGCGCTACGAATGGGTCGTTCTCGACTACGCCATCTGGACTGCGGGCGGATGCACCGTCGCAATCTACGAGACCTCGTCGGCCGACCAGGCCCAGTGGATCCTCGAGGACTCGGCGACCAAGTTGCTGATCGTCGAGACCGCGTCCCATGTCTCCAACCTGAAGGACGTCACCGACGGTGCCGCCGACCTGCGTGAGGTACTCCAGATCGACGACGGTGCCATCGACGAGCTGACCACCCGCGGCGCGGGAGTCAGCGACGAGGACGTGCACACCCGTCGGCACCAGGTCACCGCCGCCTCCCCCGCCACCCTGATCTACACCTCGGGCACCACCGGCCGCCCCAAGGGTGTGCAGCTCACGCATGCGAACTTCTACGCCGAGGTCCAGGCCACCCAGATCGCCCTGCACGACTCCATGCGCGAGGGCAACCGCACACTGATGTTCCTCCCGATGGCGCACGTGTTCGCCCGCGCGGTGTCGTTCGGCTCGTTCGAGTCGAAGGTGACCGTGGGCCACACCTCGGACGTATCGACACTGGTGGATCAGTTCGCCGTCTTCAAGCCGAACTTCATTCTCTCGGTGCCGCGCGTGTTCGAGAAGGTCTACAACTCGGCCAAGCAGAAGGCACACGACGGCGGCAAGGGCAGCATCTTCGACAAGGCCGCCGCGACGGCCATCGAGTGGAGTGAGGCCCAGGAGAAGGGCGGCGCGGGCCTGGTCCTCAATCTCAAGCACACGGTCTTCGACAAGCTCGTCTACTCCAAGTTGCGGGCTGCCCTCGGCGGCAACTGCGATCGTGCGGTCTCGGGCGGCGGCCCCCTCGGCGCTCGCCTCGGCCACTTCTTCCGCGGCGCGGGCGTCCCGGTCTACGAGGGCTACGGACTGACCGAGACCAGCGCGGCAGTCACCGTCAACACCACCAAGGAACAGCGCGTCGGCACCGTCGGCAAGCCCATCGACGGCCACGCGGTCAAGGTCGCCGAGGACGGTGAGCTGCTGCTCAAGGGTCCGGTGGTGTTCAGCGGCTACTGGCACAACGAGAAGGCCACCGCCGAAGCGATCGTCGACGGGTGGTTCCACACCGGCGATCTGGGGTCGATCGACCAGGAAGGCTTCGTCTCGATCACCGGCCGCAAGAAGGAAATCATCGTCACCGCGGGTGGTAAGAACGTCGCTCCCGCGGTGCTCGAGGACGCCCTGCGCGCCAACGCCATCATCAGTCAGTGCCTCGTCGTCGGCGATGCCAAGCCGTTCATCGGTGCGCTGATCACCCTCGATCCCGAGGCACTGCCGGGCTGGCTCGAACGCCACAGCCTTTCTGCCGACATCCCGTTCTCGGAGCTGTCGAAGAACGCCGACCTCGTCGCCGAGATCGACAAGGCCGTGGCCGAGGCCAACAAGAAGGTCTCCAACCCCGAGCAGATCAAGAAGTACACGATCCTCGAGAACGACTTCACCGTCGAAACCGGAGAGCTCACCCCGACGATGAAGCTCAAGCGCAACATCATCCACTCCGAGCGTGGCAGCGACATCGAGGCCATCTACTCGTAGATCGAACGCAAGAGAAAGGGCCCGGCGTGCTGTGCACGCCGGGCCCTTTCTCGGTTCTCGGGTCAGGACATGTGCTCGTCGAGGAACTCCGCGACCGCCAACGTCACCTGCAGGTGGATCTTCTCGTGCAGTAGGTCGTGGCCTCCGTCGTCGAACTCGTGCAGGGACGCGTCGGGCACACCGCCGATCCACTCGCGGACTGCATCGATCGGAGCCAAGCGGTCGTCGACACCGTGCACGGCGAGGATCGGAATCACATTGTCGGAGAGGTCGTCGGAAGCGCCCGTCACCGACTTCGGAGTGCCACACAGCACAGCGCACCGGACCGCCTCCGGATGCGCGCCGAGTGCTGCGATGGCCGTCGCGGCACCCAGCGAGTGCCCCATCAGCGCGAACGACAGTTCGGGATGCTCGGCCTCGGCGATGTCGAGCAGCTGCAGCGCATTCTGAGCCAGGCCAGGTATCTGAGCCGCGTCGGTCAACTCCCCTTCGGTGAGACCGTGGCCGACATGATCGACCGCCCACACGTCCACTCCGCGTCCGTTCAACACCCGGGCGAACCGGTGATAGTGGCCGCTGTTCTGACCGAGACCGTGGAGGAACACAAGACCGAAACGAGCATCGGGAACGGTCCAGTTTCGGTAATGGACAGCACCGGTGGCTCCGTCGAAAAATGGCATTCGATCATTTTGCCTCCTCTCGTCGGCATCCGCGCGCAACGTGACCGGCGCCGCTGTCGTCGATGGCTAGGGTGGGCACTTGTGTTCCTCCTCGGCGATCGGGTCGTCTACAGCGCCAGCGACCTCGCGGCGGCGGCGTCCTGCGAATTCGCATTGCTTCGCCGACTCGACGGGTTGACCGGACTGATCCCGCGCGCCGCCGCCGAACCGGACCCCATGCTCGACCGCACGTCCGCACTCGGATTCGAACACGAACGGCGTCAACTCGCAGCCTTCGAGCTGCGCTACCCCGGAGGCGTCCTGACGATGGACAGACCGGGACGCACCGCCCAGGAACTGGCCGACGCCGCGTGGGCAACCTTCACCGCGCTGACCGCACGCACCCCCGTGGTGTACCAGGCAACCTTCTTCGACGGCCGGTTCCTCGGCTTCTGCGACTTTTTGGTGGCAGAGGGTTCGGGCTACGGCGTGTACGACACCAAGCTGTCGCGGCACGCGAAGGTGCCGGCTCTGCTCCAGTTGGCGGCGTACGCAGATGCGCTGCGGGCCGGCGGAGTGACTCCGAGCGACGATGTACACCTCGTGCTCGGTGACGGCAGCGACTCCGTTCACGCTCTCGCCGAGATACTTCCGGTCTACCGGCAGTCCCGGGACCATCTGCAACACATCCTCGACGAGCACCACGCCGAAGGCACCGTCGTCGATTGGTTCGATTCGCGCTACTCCGGGTGCGGGCAGTGCGAGGCCTGCGTTGTCGAGGTGGAACAGCACCGAGACCTGGTTCTCGTCGCCGGCATGCGCGCGAGTACCCGCGAGAAGCTGCTCGACGCGGGAATCACCACGGTGGACGAGCTGGCCTCCTCCACGGGGATTGTCGACGGGATGTCCACTCGTACGGCGGCGAACCTGCGCGCCCAGGCGGCGCTGCAAGTTCGCCAGGAGCACAGCGGAGAACCGGAATTCGAGATCTTCGACGCCGACGCCCTCGGAGTGATCCCCGAACCCGACCCGGGCGACATCTTCTTCGACTTCGAGGGCGATCCACTGTGGGCCGAAGCCGGGAGCAGCGAATGGGGGCTCGAGTACCTGTTCGGCGTCTACACCGCCGACGGCGAGTTCCTTCCGTTCTGGGCGCACGATCGCGCGCAGGAACGCCGTGCCCTGATCGACTTCCTCGACTACGTCTCCGCACGCCGCGCCGCATACCCCCGCATGCACGTCTACCACTACGCGCCGTACGAGAAGACCGCACTGCTGCGCCTCGCCGGGCGCTACGGAGTGGGCGAGGACGCCGTCGACAACCTGCTGCGGGACAACGTGTTGGTAGACCTGTATCCCGTTGTCCGGTCTGCAGTACGCATCGGAGCTCGGTCCTACAGCATCAAGAAACTCGAACCGCTGTACATGCCCGCCTCCCGTGACGGAGACGTCACCGACGCCGCCGCATCGATCGTCGAATACGCGAACTGGTGCGATCTGCGCGACCAGGGCAAGGATGACGAGGCCGCCGCTCTTCTGGCGGATATTGCCGAGTACAACCGTACCGACTGCGAATCGACTCTACGACTGCGCGATTGGTTGCTCGAACGCGCATCGGACGCCGGTGTTCCGCCGCGGGTGAAACAGGAGCTCGACCTCGACAAGAGCGTCTCCGACACCGCGAGCCCGCTGGAACTCGAACTTGCCGAGTACGCGGGACTGCCATGGGACCGCACCCCGACGCAGCAGGCCGTGGCCCTGTTCGCCGGTGCCATCGGCTACCACCGCCGTGAGCGAAAGCCGTTCTGGTGGGCCCACTTCGATCGACTGACCCATCCGATGGACGAGTGGCCCGATGCGGCGGACGTATTGAAAGTCGAACGCGCGGAACTGGTGCACGACTGGATGAAAACGGCACCCACACAGCGGGTTCTACGACGACAGATCAAGCTGGTGGGACATCTGAGCAACGGCGTGCTCGGGGTCTCGAAGGTCAAACTCCTCTACGCAGACCCGGCCCCGGAAGGGCTGCCGAAACAGCAACCTACCCATCGCGCGACCACGTCGGTCGAGATCGTGCAGACCGGCTACGTGGGCACCCTCGACATGGTCGTCGTGCAGGAGAACCTACGCAAGGGCGTGACCGAATACACCGACTTTCCCATCGCGACGGCGCCCGAGCCGCCGCCTGCGACCAAATACCTCGAAGAGGCGATCGTCGCAGCGGCCACCGAGGTCAGCGCTGCCCTGCCCCACCTTCCGCCTACGGCCATCGCCGATCTGCTGATGCTGTCCGCGCCCCGAACCCGTTCCGGCAAAGGCCTTCCCGCGGTACAGGGCCACGACTACGCAGCTGCGGTCACGGCAGCGCTGCTCGATCTGGCGAACTCCTATGTGGCCGTTCAAGGCCCACCCGGGACCGGGAAGACCTACACCGCCGCGCGAGTGATCGCCGAACTGGTCGACGTCCATCACTGGCGCATCGGCGTGGTGGGCCAGTCTCATCACGTGGTGAACAATCTGCTGGACACCATCGTGGCCGCCGGGGTGGACCCGGCCAAGGTGGGCAAGAAGGCCCCGACCGCCCACACCGTCGTCGAACCCACCGACTACGCCCGTTTCGTCACCGACGCCGAGCAGGGCTGCGTGATCGGCGGCACCGCCTGGGACTTCTCCAACCCCGGCCGGATACCGCGCGGGGCCCTGGATCTGCTGGTCGTCGACGAGGCCGGGCAGTTCTCGCTGGCCAACACCATCGCCGTCTCGGTGTCTGCCCGCAACCTGTTGCTGCTCGGCGACCCGGCACAGCTTCCGCAGGTCAGTCAGGGCACCCACCCCGAACTCGTCGACGAATCCGCCCTGGGCTGGATCACCGACGGTCACCCGACTCTGCCCGCCGATCGCGGGTACTTCCTGGCCACGACGTGGCGGATGCATCCGGATCTGTGCGCGCCCGTCTCGGCGCTGTCGTACGAGGGCAAACTGCAGTCCAACAAGGCTGTCACACAGGCTCGTTCACTGTCAGGGCTGGAGCCCGGCCTGCACACCGTCTACCTCGACCATCACGGTAACTCCACGGACTCGGTGGAAGAGGCCGACGAAATCGTCGCACGAGTGCAGAGTCTCTTGGGTCGATCGTGGAGCAACCCCGAGTCGTTCGACGGCGCGCGGCCGATGGAGCAGTCCGACTTTCTCGTCGTCGCGGCCTACAACGCTCAGGTCGCCGTCGTCCTCGAGCGTTTCGCGGCCGCCGGACTGGGTGACGTATCGGTCGGAACCGTCGACAAGTTCCAAGGCCGACAGGCACCGGTGGTGTTGATCTCGATGGCGGCATCGGCGATCGAGGACGTTCCGCGTGGCATGTCGTTTCTGCTCTCGCGCAACCGACTCAACGTCGCCGTCTCTCGCGGTCAGTGGGCCGCGATACTGGTCCGATCGAGAGCACTGACCCAGTACTTGCCGTCGACCCCGGCCGGACTGCGCACGCTGGGCACCTTCATGAGCCTGTGCGAGAACGGAATTCAGCCGAACGCCATGCCCTCGCCGCGGTAGGTGGGGACCGGCTCGACGGATCCGTCGGCGTGCACCAGATGCAGGGTGTCGAATCGTTCGCACAGCTCGCCCGCCTTGGCGTGCCGGAACCAGACGCGATCACCGATCTTCACCTCGTCGGCCCCGCTCACCGGAGTCTGCACCTCACCGGCACCCTCGTTGCGCAGTAGCTTCAGCCCGGACGTCACTACTCCGGCGGCCTTTCTCGACCACGCCACCGGCCTCGGGGATCGCGACCCCGACGCCGGACCCGACGCGATGTAGCCACCACCGAACAACGTTGCGATCTGCGGCGTCGGCTTGCGCACCGCGGACAGCGCGAAGAACAGCGACGGCTCGGCCGAGAAAGCGCGATACCGATCGAACAGCGTCGGCGCGAACAGACCCGATCCGGCGGTGACCTCGGTGACGACCGGATCGGCCGCCGAGAAGTCGATCGACCCGGTGCCGCCGCTGTTGACGATCTCGATGTGACCCACCGCCGCGGACACCGCCTCGACCACTGCCCTTCTGCGCGTGGAGATCTCACGAGACGAGAGCGACTTCATCCACTCCACCGCGACATTGGAATCAGGCACACCGGCGATCTGCGCCTCGTAGAACATCAGGCCGACGACCCGGAACCCCCGCGAGTGCGCCACCCGCGCGAAGGCTGCAACCTGCTCGGGATCGCGCAGCGGAGAACGCCTGACCCCGATGTGCAGCGGCCCGATCCGCAGCGAGGCATCGACATCGATACAGATACGGGGCTTGAGAAGGTCGTTGCGGGTGGCGTCGCGCACGATGTCCAATTGCGCGACGTCGTCGACCATCAGTGTGATGCGACCCGACAGAACCCGATCGTTGACGACCTCGGCTAGAGCGGTGCGGTCGACACTCGGATAGCCCATCAGGATGTCCTCGACCCCCTGGCGCGCGAGCCACACCGCCTCACGCAGCGAGTACGCCATGACCCCGCTCACGCCTTCTGCTGCGAGCACCCGATCGAGGACCGCTCGGCAGCGCACCGACTTGCTGGCGATCCGAATCGGCACCCCCTTCGCTCGCGCTCGCAACGCCGCCGCATTGGCATCGAGAGCGACGGAATCGACTGCAGCCAAGGGTGATTCGAGGCCCTCGGTGGCAGCAGCTATCCGAGAGAGTGGTGTCGTGTCGGTGGTGACGACACCGGCGATCGAACTCATACTTCAACATTCCTTCGTCGTCGTTGCCGGACCCACACAGTCAAACACTCCGCAGCCGAGAAGTCCCGGCGAGTGCTCAACGGTCCAGGGCTTTGCCCGCGATCAGCCCGGACAGGTCGTCGATCTGAGCCAGCACCTCGAGGTCGTCACCGTCGACCAGCCACCGCAGCACCAGCCCGTCGAGCGTCGCCATCCCGAAGCGCGCGATCGACTCCACCGGCTCGAGCCATCTCGTGCCGGTGTGATCGGAACACTTCTCGAAGAACAACCGGGCCTCGGAGTCGCGGATCCGGTACTGCCCATTGGCAATCTCGGCCGCGGTGGCGGACCCGAGCGCGCGATGCCGCAGAAGGTAGGTCTTGATCTCGTACGCGAGCAACTGCCGATCCGGCGACTTCTCGATCAACAACCACACTGCGCTCAGTCCGCCGTGCACCAGCTCGCGCAGACCCCGAACTCCTGGCAATTCTCGGGTGCCGACAGCGCTGTCCAACGCCGCGTGGAGAATCTCTGTGACGTCGACGATGAGGTGCTCCCCCATCGCGATCACCAGATCCTGCTTGGTCTCGAAGTGGTACTGCACGATGCCCTTGGTGACGTCGGCGTACTCCGAGAGCGCGCGCACCGTCAGGGACTCGATACCCACCCGCTCGGCGACGTCGATCGCCGACTGCACCAGTTGTGCGCGTCGCACATCCGCGGGCAGCCTCGATTGCATGACCCGATACTAGGGGGCTGCCGAAGTCTGTGCCCCATATTGATCCACGGGGCGCGACCCCGAGGGTTCGGGAGTGGAGCCTGCGGAACGACCCTGCGGCTTCGAGGGTGCGATAGTGATTCGATGATCGAGCGGTCGTGGCAGAACTGGGCGGGCAATCAGCAGGCATATCCGGCGCATCGTGCCGAGCCCGCATCGGTGGACGAAGTGCGCAGCGTTCTGCAGGGCGCCGTCGATCGGTCTCGGTCGGTGCGATGCGTCGGGGCTGGTCACTCCTTCACTCCGATCGCCGTCACCGACGGCGTTCAGATCAGCCTCGATTCCTTGCGTGGGATCGAATCGGTCGTCCGCGACGACGACGGTTCCGCCCGGGTGACGGTGCTCGCCGGCACTCGGTTGCGCGAGCTGACCGTGCGGCTGTGGGACCTCGGCCTGGCCATGACCAACCTCGGCGACATCGACGAACAGTCCGTCGCCGGAGCCATCTCCACGGGCACCCACGGAACCGGTGCCCGTTTCGGCGGCATCGCCACTCAGGTGCATGCTCTGGAGCTGATGACCGCGAACGGCCGGCTCGTCCGGTGCTCCCGCGACGAGAACGCGGAGCTGTTCGACGCGGCCCGCATCGGCCTCGGTGCGCTCGGCGTCATCACCCGAATCACGCTCGACTGCGTTCCGGCGTTCGCCCTGCGGGCCGTCGAGGAACCGTCGACGCTGACGGCAGCGCTCGCCGAGCTCGAAACCACCGTCGCTGCCGTCGACCACTTCGAGTTCTACTGGTTCCCACACACCGACCGGGTGCTGACCAAACGCAACACCCGCCTGCCCGGGAACGCCGTGCTGCGCCCGCTGGGAAAGGTGCGCTCGTACCTCGACGACGAACTACTGTCCAACACGGTCTTCGAGGGGCTCAACCGCATGGTGACGCGGGTGCCGGCCCTGATTCCTCGACTCAACGCGGTCTCGGCCCGGGCACTGTCGGCCCGCGAGTACACCGATCGCTCGTACCGAGTGTTCGCATCCTCGCGGACGGTCAGATTCGTCGAGATGGAGTACGCGGTGCCGGCATCCGAGATCGGCCGGGTGCTGCGCGAGGTGGATCGCTGGCTCGAGCAGTCTTCGATGTCCATCGCGTTTCCCGTCGAAGTACGATTCGCGGCCGCCGACGACATCTGGCTCTCCACGGCCTACGGACGCCCGACGGCCTACATCGCTGTGCACCAGTACCACCGCCGCGATCACCGCGAATACTTCGACGCCGTCGAGGCCATCTGCCGCAGCGTCGGCGGCAGGCCACACTGGGGCAAACTGCACTCCCTCGGCGGCGACGAACTGCGTGATTCCTACGAGCACTTCGACGATTTCCTCCGCATCCGCGATTCGATGGACCCGTACAAGGTGTTCGGCAGCGAGTATCTCGAACACCTGCTGTCCTGAGCGGTTGATCGGCGTGACGATACGCGCAATTTCCGCTCCACTTCTGCGACCTTCGAGTGGGTTTCCCCAGGCCAACGCTCCGAGTGGAGCGTCCCGTGCACGCAGCCACTCCCCGCACGCTTACATTGGAGCGAGTGAGCACAGGTAAACGCGCGCTGTCCGGCATCATCGCCGCCGGAGTCGTCCTCGGTGTCGGTGAATTGATTGCCGTCCCCATCGGACCGAACTCGTCGCCACTGACGGCCGTCGGGTCCTCGGCCGTCGACAACAGTCCGGCCCCGGTCCGTGAATGGGCCATCGACACGTTCGGCACCTCCGACAAGCTCGCCCTGTTCGTCGGCATGGCCGTGGTGATCGCTGGTATCGCCGCCGCGGCAGGCATCGCCCGCAAACCGATCGGTGCTGTGGTGTTCACAGCGCTGGGCGTGCTCGGCGTACTCGCGGCGGTGACGCGACCCGACGCAACGGCTTTCTACGCAGTCCCGACCATCGGCGGCGTCATCGTCGGCATCGTTGTGCTGCACGCCCTCATCGGAGCCGCCACCCCGGCGACCGAGGGCATGAACCGTCGCAGCTTCCTGACCCTCGCCGCCGGCGCTGCGGTACTCGGCGTCGTCGCGGGAACGGCCGGACGGATGCTCACCTCGGCGCGCGCCGTGACCGCCGATCGACTCGGCTTCATGCTTCCGACCCCGACACCGCAACCGCCGATACCGGTCGGGGCAGACCTGCAGATCGACGGCCTCGCGTCGTACATCACCCCGAACGAGGACTTCTACCGCATCGATACCGCGTTGGTCGTGCCGCGGGTGGCGTCGGATACGTGGTCGCTGCGGATACACGGCATGGTCGACCGCGAGATCGAGCTGACGTTCGCCGATCTGACCCAGCGCCAGGCCGTCGAGAAGACGGTCACCCTGACCTGTGTGTCGAACATCGTCGGCGGCGACCTCGTGGGCAACGCAACGTGGATCGGCTACCCGCTCGAGGACATTCTCGAAGAAGCAGGCATTTCGCCGGATGCCGACATGGCGCTGTCGTCGAGCAGCGACGCCTTCACCGCGGGCACTCCCCTGGAGGTACTGCTCGACGGGCGCGACGCCTTACTGGCGGTGGGGATGAACGGTGCACCGCTGCCCGTCGAGCACGGCTACCCGGCGCGGCTCGTCGTTCCGGGTCTGTACGGGTACGTCTCGGCGACCAAATGGGTCACCGACATCGAGATCACCCGCTTCGACAAGGTGACGGCGTATTGGACCGATCGCGGCTGGGGCGCTCTCGGACCGATCAAGACCGCCTCGCGCATCGACACCCCGCGATCGGGCAGCTCGGTGCCCGCCGGGAAGTCGGTAGTCGCGGGCGTCGCCTGGGATCAGCACACCGGTATCGAGGGCGTGGAAGTGCAAGTGGACGAGGGCAATTGGGTGCCGGCCACGCTCTCGGAGGAGTACTCCAAGGACACCTGGCGGCAATGGACGGTCGAGCTCGATCTGGCTGCGGGCCAGCATTCCATCCGAGCCCGCGCCACCAACTCGGCCGGAGAGCTGCAGACCAACAAGACCGCCGACACCGTTCCCGACGGAGCCACCGGCTACCCGAAGATCTCGGTGACGGCGAACTGATCGAGACAGTCGTGCTGACCTAGACGGTCGCGAAGCTCGCGCGAATCGAGTTCTCGGCCAATTGCTTTCGCTCGGCCGCGGTGAGGCCCATTCCCGCTTCGAGGGCAGAGAAGTTGTCGTCGACGTAGCCGCCGAAGTAGGCGGGATCGTCGGAATTGATCGACACCGACAGGCCGCGCTCGAGCATCTGCCGCAACGGCAACTGCTCGACGTTGTCGATCACCTTGAGCCGAACATTGGACAGCGGGCAGACGGTAAGCGGAATCTGTTCCTCGACAAGTCGATTCACCAGCGCTTCGTCTTCCAGGCACCGCACCCCGTGATCGATGCGCTCGACCTTCAGCAGATTTAGTGCCTGCCAGATGTAGTCGGGCGGGCCTTCCTCACCGGCGTGAGCCACCACGTGCAAACCCTCGGCGCGCGCCTTGGCGAACACGTCGACGAACAACGACGGTGGGTAGCCCACCTCGGCGGAATCGAGTCCGAGGCCGATGATCGGGGCCTGCAGCGCCAACAGGTCGTCGAGCAGTTGATTCGCGTGCAGTACCGGCTTGTCGCGCAGAATCGACGCGATCAGCCCACTGGTGACGCCGAATTCGCGCTCACTTGACGCGCAGGCGTCGGCCAATCCCTCGACGACGGCCTGGAGCGGTACACCGCGCTCGGTGTGCGCCTGCGGGTCGAAGAAGATCTCCGCGTGCGTCACCCTGGCCTGCGCGGTCCGGCGGAAGTAGGCCCGGGCCAGATCGGCGAAATCCTCGGCGGTCTGCAACACGGCCATGTTCGCGTAGTACAGATCGAGGAAGGATTGCAGGTCGGTGAACTCGTACTTCGCGCGTAGTTCGTCTATATCGTTGTACGGCAGCGTGATTGCGTTGCGCTCGGCAAGATCGAAGATCAGCGGAGGTTCGAGCGACCCTTCGATGTGCAGGTGCAGTTCGGCCAGCTGATCGTTACTCACTCATACGATTCTACTTGCCCGTGTACGTCGCCTTACCCGGGCCGACCTCGAGGAAGCTCGCGACCGCGCCGCGCAGATCCTCGGTCTCGAACAGAGCGCCCGAGACCTCCGAGGTGATCTCGTCCGCGTGGGCCACGCCACCGGAACGCCACGCTGCCACAATCTGTTTGGTTGCCGCGTGCGCGACGGTGGGGCCGTCGGCCAGTCGATGGGTCAGCGCGAGCGCCGCAGCGTCGACGTCGTCGTGGATCTGATTGACCACGCCCCACTCCTTCAGCGTCTGCGCGTCGTACAGGTCTCCGGTCATGACGAGCTCGCGAGCCCGACCCGACCCGGCTCGCTCGGCCAGACGCTGCGGTCCACCCATCGACGGCGTCAGACCGACGACGGTCTCGACCAGACCGAACTTCGCCTTCGGTCCGGCCAGGATGATGTCGCAGGCCAACGAGATCTCGAACGCCGCAGTGAGCGTCAACCCGTGCGCGGCGTAGATCACCGGGCACGGCAGCGCCTCGAGTGGATGCGCGATGCTTGCGAACAAACCACGCCACAGATCGGCACCCTGCGCAGCGGACAGGCCCTGGAACACGTGCACGTCGACGCCTGCCGAGTTGACCTTGCCCTCGGCGCGCAGCAGCACTGCACGAGGCGGACTCGCGACGAGATCGGCGACGTTCGCGGCCACTGCATCGAACATCGCCTGATCGAAGAGGTTGAGCGGACCGTGATCGAAGGTGAGCACAGCGATCTCTGCGCCGGCATCGGTGGTGGATCGAACGAGCGAAGTGGGTGCGTCAGCCATGGTTCGCATAGTGCCACACCCGTCTCGGGCGGTTGTTACCAGCGAGTATTGTGCGCA
The DNA here is from genome assembly GCF_002258645.1 of Rhodococcus sp. 15-649-2-2. Lineage (NCBI taxonomy): Bacteria > Bacillati > Actinomycetota > Actinomycetes > Mycobacteriales > Nocardiaceae > Rhodococcus > Rhodococcus sp. 15-649-2-2. The sequence continues at coordinate 65,951 of NZ_NPFM01000024.1, read as the reverse complement.
GGTAAGTCACCGTTACCGAGAGGAACACATACATGAAGCGCAGCCTGTTCGAGGCCGATCACGAGGACTTCCGTGCATCGGTGCGCGAGTTCGTCACCCGAACCATCACCCCGGTCGAGGAGAAGCTCGTCGAACAGCGGTACATCGACCGCGAGATCTGGCTCGAAGCAGGACGCAACGGCTTCCTGGGGCTCGAAGTACCGGAGGAATACGGCGGCAGTGGAGCGGAGGACTACCGATTCAACGCCGTCCTCGCCGAGGAACTCGCCCGCTCGAGTGCCGCGGTGGCGTCGTGCTTCGGTATTCACGTGGACATCGTCGCGCCCTATCTCGTGAAGCTCACCACCGAGGAGCAGAAGAAGCGCTGGCTGCCCGGCTTCTGCAGCGGCGAGATCCTCACCGCGATCGCCATGACCGAGCCGTCCGGTGGCTCGGACCTGGCCGCGCTGAAGACCACCGCCGTCAAGGACGGCGACGACTTCATCATCAACGGCTCCAAGACCTTCATCACCAACGGCAACTCCGCCGATCTCGTCATCGTCGCCACCCGCACGACGCCGGAGAAGAAGGCCAAGGGCATCACGCTCTTCGCCGTCGAGAACGGTACCGAAGGGTTCTCTCGCGGCCGCAAGCTCGACAAGGTCGGTCAGCCCGAATCCGACACCGCCGAATTGTTCTTCGAGAACGTGCGGGTACCGAGCTCGAACATGATCGGCGAATTCGACGGCGGCTTCATCCACATGATGCAGCTGCTCCCCCAGGAACGCATCAGCTGCTCGGTGGCCAACCTCGGACACGTCCGCCCCATTCTGGAGGAGACGCTGCAGTACGCCAAGGACCGCAAGGCCTTCGGTCAGCAGATCGGCTCGTTGCAGTGGAACAAGTTTCTGCTCGCCGAGCTCGTCACCAAACTCGATGTGGCACAGGCGTACATCGACAACTGCATTGCCGCGCACGGAATCGGTGAGCTGACGGCCATCGACGCCGCCAAGGCCAAGTGGTGGAGCTCGCAGGTGCAGAACGAGATTCTCGACCACTGCGTCCAGCTGCACGGCGGCTACGGATTCATGAACGAATACCGCGCCGCCCGGGCCTGGAAAGACGCTCGCGTGACCAAGATCTGGGCCGGATCGAACGAAATCATGAAGGAACTGATCGGCCGGGATCTGGGCCTGTAGTGCACTTCGCGTAGGAGTGGAGCCTGCGGAACGACCCGATGAGCAGTGGTGCGCTCGAGTGCCTTCCAGGGCACTCGAGTACGCCACTGCCGCAGGCACTTACTTGAACGCAGGCCGGGCGTAGAAGCAGACGGCGATCATGCCGACGATCAGCACGGCGGCGGGCAGAATCAGCGACTGCGACATGGCGGTGGTGAATCCGTCGCGCAGCATCTCCGGGACGCGGCCGGCGAATTCGTTTGCCCCCGAAGCTGATCCACCGCTGGGTAGTTCGGCGGCCAAGCGCGATTGGATGAGCGCGCCGATGCCGGCGCTACCGAGTACCGAGCCGATCATTCGGGTGGTGTTGTAGATGCCCGAGCCCGCGCCCGCCTGACTCATCGGCAGATTGCGGGTTGCCGTGGCCGCCAACGGAGACCAGATCAGCGCGTTCGCCACACCCATCGCCGCGATGGGCAGAAGCAGCCTCCAGATCGCGGTGGTGGGTGTCATCTCGTACGCGAACCACAGCAGCGCGGCCGCGAGGATGAACAATCCGGATCCAGCGATGTAGCGGGGATGCGTCTTGTCCACGAGCTTGCCGACATTGGGCGCGAGGATTCCGGTGAGCAGGGCCATCGGCACGAACAGCAACGCCGATCGGGTAGGCGTCAAACCGGTGACACTCTGCGCGTAGAACATGATCGGCAGCATCATGCCGGACATCGCGAAGCCCATGGCTGCAATACCGATGTTGGACAGCGAGAAGTTCCGGTCGCGGAACAGTGCCAAAGGCACCAGCGGCTCGTTCTTGTTCACGGACTGCCAGTAGACGAACCCCGCGAAGACGAGCAACCCCACACCGATGAGGATCCAGACGCCGGTACCCCAGTCGTACTTCTGACCTTCCTGGATGCCGAAGACGATGCAGAAGAGTCCGACGGCACTGAGGGCAACGCCCAGTAGATCGAACTTGTGATCGTGGGTCGGCAACACCGGAACGAACTTCAGCGCCAACGCAATTGCGATAATTCCGACCGGCACGTTGATGAAGAAGATCCACTCCCAGCCGAGCGAGTCGACCAGCACACCGCCGAGAATCGGCCCGACGAGCGTCGCGACGCCTGCGACTGCGCCCCATGCTCCCATCGCAGTTCCGCGCTTCTCCGCCGGAAACACACGAGTGATCACGGCCATCGTCTGCGGGGTGATCATCGCTGCGCCGAGACCCTGAACCGCACGCGCCGCGATGAGCATCTCGATCGACCCCGACAGTCCACACCATACGGACGCGAGGGTGAAGAGCACGAGGCCGGCGATGTACAGGTTCTTCGGGCCGAACTTGTCACCCATCCGACCCGTGACCAGCAATGGAACGGCATAGGCCAGGAGGTATGCACTGGTGACCCAGATGACGTTGTTGATGTCCGTGTTCAGACCGGCGAGAATCGCGGGCTGAGCGACGGCCACGATGGTGGTGTCCACCAGAATCATGAAGAAGCCGAGGCACAGCGCCCACAGGGCGGGCCACGGTCTGATGTCGTTGTGCAACGGCGCGGTCTCGACGGCGTTCATAGCGTTCTCCTAGTTCCCCGAGGCGTCGGGGTCGTGTGGCAGTGCCCCGAGGTGTCGGGGTCGTGTGGTCGGTGCCGATCGGTCAGGGTGGTGTGCTGTGCGGAAATGGCATGCGGCCACTCGAGCTCGCCGCTGTCGAGGCGATCGATGTAGCTCGTCAACCACTTCACTTCAGCGGCCAGCATGTGGTAGGTGTAATCGATTCCAGCCCAGTAGATTTCGGACGTCTTACGTTCTCGCGCCAGGCGCTGGAATCCGGACAGTTCCTCGATTTCTCGAGCCAGGTCTTCGATTCGCGCACGGAGCAAAGCGATCGCCTCGGACGCCGGTAGGTTGTGCATCTCGGACAGGCCGAGGGTGAACTGTGGATATTCGCGCACCGGGGAACGAAGGATCTCGGCGAGCCGATCGACGAGGACCCGCCGGCCCGCGGGGGTGATCTCGTAGGTCGTGCGCTCGGGACGATTTCCCCCGCGGTCGGTTCCGACCTCGGCGATCAACTCCTGCCCGTGAAGTCGAGCGACCGCGTGATACAGCGAACCGGGACGGATCTTCACGATCCGGTCCTCTTTGCGCTCGAGAAGGAGCTGATACATCTCGTAGGGATGCATCGGCGCCTCCGAGAGCAGGGCGAGGACCGAGACCCCCAGCGGATTCACTGCATCCCCTCGCATCGACCCCCCCATCTGGATATCCCAATCGAATTATTCCAGTTGGAATATACGGTCATGGTCCTACGAAGAGCAACCCGGACAATGCTCTGACCTGGGTATCAATCGGACATATAGCGCACAATGCCCTATCGAGCGCGTAAGGGACACCGACCGTAGTCGATGTCCCGTTCGAACAGACGAAGGCCGGATACTCGGAATTTCTTCCGTGTATCCGGCCTTGTCACCGAGTTTCTGGTGGAGATTACTTCGAGAAGGTTACTCCGCCAGGAGAAATCGGGTTACGAAGCTTGAATCAGATGGCGCGGACGCCGGTAGCCTGGGGGCCCTTCTGACCCTGGCCCACCTCGAACTCCACGCGCTGGCCCTCGTCGAGCGACTTGAAGCCGCTACCCTGAATCTCCGAGTAATGAACGAAAACGTCCGGTCCGCCACCATCCTGCTCGATGAAGCCGAAGCCCTTTTCGCCGTTGAACCACTTCACACTGCCCTGCGTCATTCTGTAAACCTTCTGTAAGCGAGCTAGATCTTCACGTCGAAGCTCTAATCTCAAATGCGAGTCTGCCATCTATCGGCGCTGAGCGAAACACCGGGGGCAAAAAAGTTCGAAAGATTGCTTTTGGACGGTGAAACCAGAACGTCGCCCACGGGCTCGATAGCTAGTCTCGACACGTGGATTTCCCCCTTTTCGACGCCGGCCGGTTCGACTCCCACAAACTCGACATCGTTCGCCTGGCCTGGTGTCGACAACTGGGCCTGGACGACACGGCTCTCGACACCGACGCCGACCGCGTCGAACATCTCGTTTCGACGGACAACGTCACAGTGTTGTCACTGGCCGGGACCACCGTGATTGCAGGGCCGTCCTGGGCGGTGGATGCCTCCCGCTCGATCACCGGCCGCCCCGGTGCGGACCGAACCTGGATGTCCTCGCTACTCGGAGACCGCTCGGCGCACTACGAGATCGGCACGCACTCGCTGGCGTACGGCTCGGACATCGGCCATTCCATCGATGTGCACGATCCGCTGATATCGCACGATGCTGTGCACGTCCGCAACCTGGCGGCGAAGTGCGACGATGCCGACGTTGCCGAGGCCTTCGGAGAATCGGTTTCGCGGAATTGGTTCACGCTCCTCGGCGACGACAGGCCCGCAGACTCGGCGCACTCGCTCGCCTCAGCCGGGTATTCGGAAGAGCAGCTGATTCTGGCCGACATGCGCGTCCTGACCGACCCGATTCATCGCCGACGGGGTCACGCTCAGGTGGTCGGCCGACTGGCTACCAACGACGCCATCGACGAGGGCTTGATCCCGCAGTGGCGCTCGCGACCCGAGAACTCCATTGCCCGACGCCTCGCCGCGCGGCTGGGATACACCGAACTGGGCGTGTGCCACACAGCTGTGGTTCGAGCCTGACCCGGTTGAGGAGGCTCCGAACTGGGTAGCGTCGGAAGGAACCAGTCGAGGTGAGGAGCAACAAGCATGGCCGATGACGCCGCGTACGTGGAACCGGGCAAGGAATTCAAGAGGGACACGAACTACATTCCGACGCGGATCACCGCCGACGGCCGGGACGGTTATCCGGTGGAGCCGGGACGGTATCGCCTGATTGCTGCGCGCGCCTGTCCGTGGGCTCATCGGTCCATCATCGTGCGTCGGCTGCTGGGGCTCGAAGATGTTCTCTCCCTGGGCATTCCGGGGCCGACCCACGACCCGCGCAGCTGGAACTTCCAGGAAGAGCCCGGCGGGATCGATTCGGTTCTGAAAATCGAGAGGCTGCAGGACGCCTACTTCGCCCGGTTCCCGGACTACGAGCGAGGCATCACTGTCCCCGCCATCGTCGATGTCCCTACCGGCGAGGTCGTGACCAACGACTACCCGCAGATCACGCTGGATCTGTCGACCGAGTGGACGCAGTACCACCGAGACGGTGCCCCTGATCTGTACCCCGAAGCACTGCGCGGCGAGATCGACGAGGTCGCTGATCTGGTCTTCGAGGACGTCAACAACGGTGTCTACCGCTGTGGATTCGCCGGATCGCAGGAGGCATACGACAAGGCCTACGACCGCCTGTTCGCGCGCCTCGACTGGCTCGTCGAACGCCTGTCCACGCAGCGTTACCTCGTCGGAGACCACATCACCGAAGCCGACGTACGCCTGTTCACCACCCTGGTGCGCTTCGATCCCGTTTACCACGGCCACTTCAAGTGCAACCGAAGCAAACTCAGCGAGATGCCGGTGCTCTGGAACTACGCACGCGATCTCTTCCAGACCCCCGGCTTCGGCGACACCGTCGACTTCGACCACATCAAACGGCACTACTACGAGGTGCACCGCGACATAAATCCGTCGGGCATCGTGCCCAAGGGCCCGGATCTGCAGGGCTGGCTGGAGCCGCACGGGCGGGAATCACTGGGCGGATCACCCTTCGGCGACGGCACCGCTCCCCCACCGCCGAAACCGGACGAGCTCGTGCCGGCAACTCACTGGGTGCACTGACCCACAACCTTCGACGAGAAAGAGGACCCATGGCCGGCAAGAAAGACGACGCGCAGGTCGAGGTCTCGAACGGTGGCAGGCTCGAACGCGCGTTGGTCAACATCCTCGACAACGCCAGCCGCCTGCAGGGGCCTGCCGTCGATAAATACGTGGCGCACGTGCGTCGGGCACACCCGTACGACACGCCCGCACAGATCATCGAACGCCTGGAGAAGCGATTCCTGCTCGCGGTCACCGGCAGCGGTTCCGCTGTGGGCGGTGCTGCGGCCGTACCCGGCATAGGAACTGCCGCCTCGCTCGCCGCAGTGGGTGCCGAAACCGCCTTCTTCATCGAGTCCTCGGCACTACTGACGTTGTCGGTCGCGTCCGTGCACGGCATCCCCGTCGACAACCACCAGCAGCGACGGGCATTGGTGCTGTCGGTTGCTCTGGGCGAATCGGGAATGCAGATCGTGCAGCGCACGGTGGGCAAGACCGCCAAGAACTGGGGACCGCTGATCACGTCCCGCATCCCCGGCGGCGCGATGACCAGCATGAACAAATCCCTCGTGAAGAAGTTCATCACCAAGTACCTCGCCAAACGCAGCGCGCTGCTGGTCGGCAAGATGCTGCCCGCCGGAATCGGTGCGGCGATCGGCGGAGCAGGAAACCGCGCCGTCGGTAAGGGCGTCATCAAGAATGCCCGGGAGGCATTCGGTCCACCGCCCGCGCGGTTCCCGGAAAATCGAATCATCGAGCCGGACGAGTGAGAATGCGCGGAATCTTCGCGGGCGTGAGGCGTTGACACCGAACATGACTTCCATACCTGAACTCGGCAAGTACGGCGTCTGGCGACTTCATTCGGCATTCACCCCCGAACTGTCGCGAGCGATCGAATCCTTCGGCTACGGAACGATCTGGCTCGGCGGCTCACCGCCGGCCGATCTGACCACCACGGAGGAGATACTCGACGCCACCGAGACGGTGGTCGTGGCAACCGGCATCGTCAACATCTGGTCGGACGCAGCCGCCGACGTCGCGCAGTCGTATCACCGGTTGGAGAAGAAGCATCCGGGACGGTTCCTCCTCGGAATCGGTGCCGGCCACCCGGAGGCAACGCAGGAATACACCAAGCCGTACGACGCTCTGGTGGCATATCTGGACGAGCTCGACACCGCAGGAGTGCCGGTGGAGCGACGCGTCCTCGCCGCGCTCGGCCCCAAGGTTCTTGCGCTCGCCGCCGACCGCACGGCCGGTGCGCATCCGTACCTGACCACCCCCGAGCACACCCGTGAGGCGCGAGAAGCATTGGGGCCGAACAAGATTTTGGCACCCGAGCACAAGGTGGTTCTCGAATCCGACCCACAGAAGGCCCGAGCAATCGGCCGACCACCGGTGAACAACCCATATCTTCACCTCCGCAACTACACCAACAATCTGAACCGGCTCGGCTACTCGGACGACGAGATCGGGGACGGTGGCAGCGACCGGCTGATCGACGCTCTGGTGGCGCACGGCACGGCCGACGCGATCGCCGCACGATTGAAGGAACACCTCGCCGCGGGCGCGTCCCACGTGACACTGCACTCTCTTCCCGACGACGCCGATCCGCTCGAGACCTACCGCGACATCGCCGCCGCGCTGCTTCGCTGACACAGGGGCCGCACCCGCGACGACGTCGGTCTCACCCCGTAGCCTCGTGTACCGGTTGCCGCGTGCAACCGGTACACGTGCAGTTCGACGGCCAGGGGGATTCCGCAGCGATGACCAGCTACTCGGGAGCAGCGCTGGAAGCGCAGGCACTGACCAAGCAATTCGGCACAGTTCGGGCGGTGTCGGACCTGAGCTTCGTCGTTCCGCGCGGCACCGTCACCGGATTCCTCGGTCCCAACGGATCGGGTAAGACCACCACGCTGCGCATGCTGCTCGGGCTCGTGTCACCCACCTCGGGGATCGGTCTCGTGAACGGCGCACCGTTCGGTGCAGCAACACACCCGGCCCACACAGTGGGAGCCGTTCTCGACTCGCTGAGCATGCACCCCAAACGGAGCGCCGCTCATCACCTGAAGATCTACACCGCAGCGATCGGCGTGCCCGACAGCCGCGCCCTCGACGTGCTGCACCTGGTCGGCCTCGGCGATGCCGCCCACCGCCCCGCAGGCGGCTTCTCACTCGGCATGCGGCAGCGTCTGACGTTGGCGACAGCCCTGCTCGGAGACCCCGAAATCCTGGTGCTCGACGAACCGGCGAACGGTCTCGACCCCGAGGGCATCGCCTGGCTCCGCGATTTCCTGAAGGCATTCGCGGCCTCGGGGCGGACGGTACTGATCTCGAGTCATATTCTTCGTGAAATCGAGCAGACCGTCGACAATCTGGTGATAGTCAGCGCCGGCTCGTTGATGTATCAGGGCTCGATCGCACAGTTGCGGTCCACCCGCCCGAGCCGTGTGCTCGTGGCGGCATCGGACCCGGCGACACTGGCGATCGCATTGGCATCGAACGGCCTCAACGACACCCAGCTCCTGCCCGACGGCCGCATCGGCGTCGCAGGCACCGACGCGGCCACGATCACACGTATCGCCGCAACCGCCGATGTCACGGTGTTCGGCACCACCGCAGAGCACGTCGATCTCGAGCAGGTGTTCCTGTCGATGACGGCGGGGCAGTACACCGCGGCACCGGTCGGTCAGAATCCGTACGGGCCGCCGCCGGGACAACCGCAGGGTTATGCGCAACCGCAGAACTACGGTCCGCCGCAGAGCTACGGTCCGCCCGGCTACGGCCCGCCTCCGGGTTACGGCCCACCTCCGCCCGAATACGGACCGCCGCAGAACTGGAACGGAGGCCGGCGATGAATGCGCTGCTGACGTCGGAGATCCGCAAGGTCACGACGCTGAAGTTCTGGTGGGCACTCGCGATCGCGCCGATCGTCGTCGGAATCTTCGCGTCCGTCATCACCTCGGTGATCGCGAACCAGTTGGGTCCGTACGAGGAGGACCTCGATATCTCGGGTGGTGTCGCCTCGATCGGCCTGTACGTCGCCGCCGGAGCCGCAATCCTCTTCGCCGGGATCTTCGGTGCCGTCAATGCCGGGACCGAGTTTCGCCACAAGACCATCACCACCAGCTTCTTGACGGCCCGCGGCCGCGACGGGGTGATCGCCGCCAAACTCATCGTCACCGCTCTGTTCGGACTCGGGTACGGCCTGGTCGTACTGCTGGCCAGCCTGATCTGTCTGCTGATCTTCAACGACCGGACCGTGATGCTCGACGGCCCGTTCATCGGTGTGGTCGCGTCGTGCCTACTGGCCGTCGTGCTGTGGTCGATCATCGGTGCGGGGCTGGGCCTGCTGCTGAAATCTCCGACGTGGGCGGCCATCGTGCTCGTCGCCTGGCTGCCGTTCGGCGAGGGTCTGCTCTCGCTGATCCTCTTCGGGGTGGGGTTGGGACCCGTTGCCACCGTGCTGCCGTCGAACCTGACCCTGCCGACGATGGCGGCCACACAATTGGACGACGCGGGCGATCTGGCGTCGTGGCCGTGGGCACCGCTGGGGCTCGCACTGTGGGCCGCGATCCTCACCGGCGGCGGCTGGTTTCTGGCCCGCACCCGCGACATCGACTGAGGTCGGAACCGGTACCCGCGATCTCCGACGAATGCTGTCGGTGATCGGGTCTACTTTGGTTTATCGATGGCACACAGTAATTCGGTGACGAACCGCGGCGCGGCAGTTGATCGCGACGCGGCGAACAACGGCACCCTCGTCGAGTCCGTTCCGCCACGTGATGATGTCCCGGCCGACAGCGCAGCGTCGAGCGCCCCACGTGGTTGGGTCCGCCGCCTGACAGCGCAATGCATGCTGCACCGGCGCACGGCGCTGGGCGCACTGGGTGTGACGATGATCGCCGCCGTCATCGACATCTCGTTCCCGCTGCTCACCAGAGTGGCGATCGACGACGCGACCGCCGGCAAAGGCGACGTGATTCTCACGGTCGCCGTCGCCATCGCACTGTTGGGTCTGGTGCGATTCGCCTGCCAGTTCGGCAGGCGCATGCTCGCCGGCAGGCTCTCGATCGACGTTCAGCACGATCTACGTCTGGATCTGCTTGCATCGTTGCAGCGGCTCGACGGTCGCAAACAGGACGAGATCCGTACCGGCCAGGTCGTGTCGAGATCGATCACCGACCTGCAACTCGTCCAGGGTCTACTGGCCATGGTGCCGCTCTCGGCCGGAGCGATACTGCAGTTCGTCCTCGCCCTGGTGGTGATGGCGTATCTATCGCCGTTGCTCACCGTCGTCGCAATCCTCATCGTTCCCGCGGTGAGCATCGTGGTCTACCGAATGCGGCCGACCCTCTTCGCCGCCACCTGGTCTGCTCAACAGCGTGCCGCCGATCTGGCGCAGCATGTCGAAGAGACCGTCACCGGGGTTCGAGTGGTCAAGGGCTTCGGTCAGGAAGCCCGCGCGGTCGATCGCATCGAACAGCTCGGTCGCACCTTGTTCGCCGAGCGCATGCGGTCGGCGAAGATCAACTCGCGGTTCGCGCCGTCGATGGCCACCATTCCGCAGCTCGGTCTCGTCGGAGTCATCGCCCTCGGCGGATACCTCGCGCTGCAGGGCCACATCACCATCGGCACGTTCCTGGCCTTCGCGACCTACGTCGCCACGCTGTCCGCCGTCACCAGGACCGTCTCGTCCGTGGTGATCATGGCCCAGCTCTCGCGCGCGGCGGTAGAACGCGTCTACGAGGTGGTCGACACCGAGCCGTCCGACCCGGAACCGGCGCGGCCTCTTCCGTTGCCCGACGGGCCTCTCGGGGTTCGAATCCGTGAGGTGACGTTCGGGTTCGAGCCCGAGCGGGACGTACTCACCGATCTGAGCCTGACCATCTCGCCCGGGGAGACCGTTGCCGTCGTCGGACATGCGGGTTCCGGGAAAACCGCACTCGCCCTCCTGCTGCCCCGCTTCTACCGCCCCGCCGAGGGGCACATCGAGCTGACGTCCGACGGCACTTCGATCGATATCGACGACCTCGACTCCACGTCACTGCGCGAGGCGGTGTCACTGGTGTTCGACGAGCCGTTTCTGTTCTCCGACACCATCGCCGCCAATATCGCCCTCGGCAGGCCCGACGCCACTGCCGACGACATCGAGCGCGCGGCGCGCCTGGCGCAGGCCTCCACCTTCATCGACGCATTGCCCGAGGGATACGACAGCCTGGTCGGCGAACGCGGGCTCACACTCTCCGGAGGACAGCGCCAGCGCATCGCCCTGGCGCGCGCATTGCTCGTGGAACCGCGAATTCTGATTCTCGACGACGCCACGTCCGCCGTCGACGCGGAAACCGAAGCTGCGATCTTCGACGCGTTGCGTGGTATCCGGACGCGGGCGACTCTCGTTCTCGCTCATCGCCGCTCGACCCTGACACTGGCCGACCGCGTCGCCGTGCTCGACAACGGTCGGATCATCGACACCGGGACGGTCGACGAACTCGACCGGCGCTGTCCGTTGTTCCGCGCACTCCTGGCCGGTGGCGACGACGAACCGGGCACCGAGCCGGCCCACGACCCGATCGAGCAGCCCTCTGCCGAGACGCTGTGGCCCGAGACCGCGCCTGAATCGTCGGCCGAGCCCAACAGCGTCGCAGCGCCCGGAGGCGGCGGTGGGCACGGAACTGCGATGGCGGGGGCGTTCGGCTCGCTGGCACCGACACCCGCCATATCCGCGGCCGTCGCGGCCCTGCCTCCGGCAACCGAGGACCCGGACGCATCGGGATCCGATCTCCGTCGACCCGACCCGGGATTCCGATTGTCGAGACTGCTCGGCCCGGTCCGGATGTTGCTCGCCGCCGTGGTCGTTCTGCTTGCACTCGACTCGTTGGCCTCCATCGCCTTTCCCTCACTCGTTCGCTACGCGGTGGACAGTGGAGTGGCGCGCGGAGACTCGAACACGCTGTGGATCGCCACGTCGATCGGCGTCGTACTGGCAGCGGCGAGTTGGTTCGTCGTCTGTTGGACGACGGTCATCACTGCGCGGGCAGGCGAGCGAGTGCTGTTCGGCCTCCGAGTTCGCAGCTACGCGCACATTCAGCGACTCGGCCTCGACTACTACGAGCGTGAGCTCTCGGGCCGCATCATGACTCGGATGACCACCGACGTCGATGCACTGTCGTCGTTCATCCAGACCGGGGCATCGACCGCTGTGGTGAGCGTGTTGACCGTCGTCGGTATCGCGGCCGCCCTGCTCGTCACGGACCTCACTCTCGGCCTGGTGGCCTTGGCGGTCGTGCCGCCCCTCGCCGTGGCCACCGTGATCTTCCGCCGGATCTCGTCGGCGGCGTACTCGACGTCCCGCGAGCGCATCTCGATCGTCAACGCCGACTTCCAGGAGAACGTCACGGGCCTGCGCGCCGCACAGGCGTACCGGCGTGAGGAGTACGCCGCATCCCGGTTCGCGGAACGCTCCGACCGTTACCGATCAAGCCGAATGCGCTCGCAGACCGCGATCTCGGTGTTCTTTCCGCTCATCACGTTGCTTTCCGACATCGCCCTCGCCGTCGTCGTGTTCGTCGGCGCACATCAGATCGCCACCGGCACCACCACCGCGGGCACCCTCGTGGCGTTCGTCCTGTATCTCGGACTGCTCTTCGGACCGATCCAGCAGCTCTCGCAGGTGTTCGACGGCTACCAGCAGGCACGGGTCGGCGTCGGACGCATCGGCGATCTGTTGCGCACCACGAGTTCGATCGAGACCGCCACGACCGCGAACACCACCGCGCTTCCTGGCGGACGCCTCCGTGCCGACATCGACCTCGTCGACGTCGGGTTTCGCTATGCCGGAGCTCACTCCGACGCACTGAGTGAGGTATCTCTCACCATCCCGGCCGGCACCACTGTCGCATTGGTCGGGCGCACCGGAGCGGGCAAGTCCACCGTGGTGAAACTGCTGGCCCGGTTCTACGATCCGACCTCCGGATCGGTGCGCGTCGGCGGAAACGATCTGCGCGACTATCGACTGTCCGACTATCGGCAACGACTGGGCGTCGTACCGCAGGAAGCGCACCTGTTCACCGGAACCGTCGCGTCGAACATCGCCTACGGCAGACCCGATGCCAGCCGCGCCGACATCGAGAACGCGGCTCGCTCGGTGGGCGCTCTGACCACTATCGCTGCACTTCGCGGCGGCATGAACCAACCCGTCGGAGAGCGCGGCCAGGGGCTCTCCGCAGGCCAACGGCAACTGATCGCGCTGGCGCGAGCCGAACTGGTCGACCCCGATCTGCTCCTCCTCGACGAGGCAACCGCCACGCTCGATCCGGCCACCGAACGCACCGTCCTCGCGGCGAGCAATGCCGTCGTTCGTACCCGCACAGCAGTGGTGGTCGCGCACCGATTGGCGACCGCCGCACGGGCAGATCTGATCGTCGTCGTGGACGGCGGACGTATCGTGGAGACCGGACGACATTCGGACCTTCGCGCCCAGGGCGGTTTCTACGCTCGGTTGTGGACTGCGGCCGAAACGAACCGGGGGAATAATTCGATAGTCCAAGGAGTCATCGACAACGAGGCCGATGGTTACCGGTGAGTACATATCACAGCTACGTCCCGGGCGCACGTGAGCTGGACCAAAGGTCTAGCCTGAACTTGTACGCGCGCTGAACGGGAACGAAGACAGAAACGAGGCGAACTACTGCCGTGAGCAGCAGCTCTACTACCCAATTCGGACAAAATCAATGGCTGGTCGACGAGATGTACCAGCGATTCAAGCAAGACCCTTCCTCCGTCGACGCGAGCTGGCACGAGTTCCTCACCGGTTACGACCCCGAGGCCGTGACCGACGAGACCACCGGCAGCTCGAACGGTGCGTCCGGTAACGGCAACGGCGCAGCCTCGAACGGTAGTTCGGCCAAGTCCGCTCCCCCCGCAGCACCCGCGCCTCCCGCCAAGCCTGCCGCCTCGGCTCCGCAGAAGGACAGCACTCCCAAGGCCGACGCTCCGAAGGCCGCAGCGCCCAAGGCTGCCCCGAAAGCCGCCGCCCCCAAGGCCGAGCCCGCAAAGCCTGCGGCCGCAGCAAAGCCTGCCGAGAAGAAGGCCGCTCCGGCGAAGTCAGCCCCGGCAGCAGCCGAATTCGGCGAAGAGTCGAGCAAGATCCTGCGCGGCGCAGCAGCAGCGGTAGCAAAGAACATGTCGGCCTCGTTGCAGATTCCGACTGCAACCAGTGTGCGTGCGATTCCGGCGAAGTTGATGGTGGACAACCGTCTGGTCATCAACAACCACCTCGCGCGTACCCGTGGCGGCAAGATCTCGTTCACGCACCTGCTCGGCTACGCCATCGTGCAGGCCGTCAAGGCGTTCCCCAACATGAACCGCCACTTCGCCGAGGTCGACGGCAAGCCGAACGCCGTCACTCCGGCCGCGATCAACCTCGGTCTGGCGATCGACCTGCCCGGCAAGGACGGCAACCGCTCGCTCGTCGTCGCTGCCATCAAGAACACGCAGGACTTCACGTTCACGCAGTTCTACAACGCGTACGAGGACATCGTCCGGCGCGCCCGCGACGGCAAGCTCACCGGTGAGGACTTCCAGGGCGTCACCATTTCGCTGACCAACCCCGGCGGAATCGGAACCGTGCACTCGGTGCCGCGTCTGATGAACGGCCAGGGTGCCATCATCGGTGCCGGAGCAATGGAGTACCCGGCAGAGTTCCAGGGTGCCAGCGACGAGCGTCTCGCCGAGTTCGGCGTCGGCAAGCTCATGACGCTGACCTCGACCTACGACCACCGCATCATTCAGGGTGCCGAGTCGGGTGACTTCCTCAAGACGATCCACAACCTGCTGATCAGCGACGAGTTCTACGACGAGCTGTTCCATTCGCTCAAGATCCCGTACGAGCCCATTCGCTGGCGCAAGGATCTGCCCGAGGGCACGGTCGACAAGAACACCCGCGTGCTCGAGCTCATCGCGGCGTACCGCAACCGCGGTCACCTCATGGCCGACACGGACCCGTTGCAGTTCACCAAGGACAAGTTCCGGATGCATCCGGACCTCGACGTGATCAGCCACGACCTGACGCTGTGGGACCTCGACCGCGAGTTCAAGGTCGGCGGATTCCACGGCCGGGACAAGATGAAGCTGCGCGACGTGCTCAGCGTGCTGCGCGACTCGTACTGCCGCCACGTCGGCGTCGAGTACACCCACATCCTCGAGACCGAGCAGGTCTCGTGGCTGCAGGAGCGCGTCGAGGCAAAGCACGTCAAACCGACTGTGGCGCAACAGAAGTACATTCTGAGCAAGCTCAACGCGGCCGAGGCGTTCGAGACCTTCCTGCAGACCAAGTACGTCGGGCAGAAGCGCTTCTCGCTCGAAGGCGCGGAAGCGGTCATTCCGATGATGGACTCCGTCATCGACCAGAGCGCCGAGTACGCCCTCGACGAGGTCGTCATCGGCATGCCGCACCGCGGCCGGCTCAATGTCCTCGCCAACATCGTCGGCAAGCCCTACTCGAAGATCTTCACCGAGTTCGAGGGCAACATGAACCCGGCCGCCGCACACGGCTCCGGCGACGTGAAGTACCACCTCGGTGCCGAGGGCACCTACATCCAGATGTTCGGGGACAACGACATCAAGGTCTCGCTCACCGCGAACCCGTCGCACCTCGAAGCCGTCGACCCTGTTCTCGAGGGTCTCGTCCGCGCCAAGCAGGACCTGCTGGACAAGGGCACCGGCCAGGGTGGCTACTCCGTCCTGCCGCTGATGCTGCACGGAGATGCGGCCTTCGCCGGCCAGGGCGTCGTCGCCGAAACGCTGAACCTGTCCGATCTGCGGGGTTACCGCACCGGTGGAACCGTGCACATCGTCGTCAACAACCAGGTCGGCTTCACCACGTCGCCGGAGTTCTCGCGTTCGTCCGAGTACTGCACCGATGTGGCCAAGATGATCGCAGCGCCGATCTTCCACGTCAACGGAGACGACCCCGAGGCCTGCGCCTGGGTTGCTCAGCTGGCGGTGGACTTCCGTCAGAAGTTCCACAAGGACGTCGTCATCGACATGATCTGCTACCGCCGTCGCGGTCACAACGAGGGCGACGACCCCTCGATGACCCAGCCGGCGATGTACGACGTGATCGACACCAAGCGCAGCGTCCGCAAGAGCTACACCGAATCGCTCATCGGCCGCGGTGACATCTCGCTCAAAGAAGCAGAGGACGCTCTTCGCGACTACCAGGGTCAGCTCGAACGCGTCTTCAACGAGGTACGCGAACTCGAGAAGTACACCCCGGAGCCCAGCGAATCGGTCGAACTCGACCAGCAGTTGCCGGCCAAGCTCACCACGGCCGTCGACAAGGCCGTCCTGCACCGCATCGGCGATGCGCACCTCGACGTCCCGGACGGGTTCAATGTGCACCCGCGCGTCAAGCCGGTGCTCGAGAAGCGTCGGGAGATGGCGCACGAGGGCAAGGTCGACTGGGCCTTCGGCGAGCTGTTGGCACTCGGATCCTTGGTGGACGAGGGACGCAATATTCGCTTCTCCGGCCAGGACACCCGCCGCGGCACGTTCACCCAGCGGCACTCGGTGATCATCGACCGCAAGACCGGTGCCGAGTACACCCCGCTGCAGAACATCGGCAGCGACAACCCCGGCAAGTTCATGGTCTACGACTCCGCGTTGAGCGAGTTCGCGGCCGTCGGCTTCGAGTACGGCTACTCCGTGGGCAACCCGGACGCCTTGGTGATGTGGGAAGCGCAGTTCGGCGACTTCGTCAACGGCGCACAGTCCATCATCGACGAGTTCATCTCCTCCGGTGAAGCCAAGTGGGGTCAGCTCTCCGACGTCGTGCTGCTGCTGCCGCACGGCCACGAGGGTCAGGGTCCCGACCACACATCGGGACGCATCGAACGCTTCCTGACGCTGTGCGCCGAGGGCTCGATGACCGTCGCACTCCCCTCGACCCCCGCGAACTACTTCCACCTGCTGCGCAGGCATGCGCGCGACGGCATCCGTCGCCCGCTGATCGTCTTCACTCCGAAGTCGATGCTGCGCAACAAGGCAGCAGTGAGCAACATCGAGGACTTCACCGACGGCAAGTTCCACTCGGTGTTCGACGAGCCCACCTACGACACCGGCACCGGTGATCGCAGCGCGGTCAAGCGAGTGCTGATGGTCAGCGGCAAGCTCTACTACGAGCTCCTCGCTCGTAAGCAGAAGGACAACCGCGAAGACGTCGCGATCGTCCGCGTCGAGCAGCTCTACCCCGTGCCGGTCCGTCGTATCCGGGAAGCGCTCGAAAGCTACCCGAACGCAACGGAATTCCGTTGGGTTCAGGAAGAGCCTGCGAACCAGGGTGCATGGCCGTTCTTCGGTCTCGCACTGCCCGAGCTCATGCCCGAGAAGCTGGTCGGCATCAAGCGCATCTCCCGTCGCGCAATGTCCGCACCGTCGTCGGGTTCGAGCAAGGTGCACGCCGTCGAGCAACTCGAAATCATCGACGAGGCCTTCAAGGCAGTCGGCGAAGACTAGATCTCCGATAACGACAGCGGCCCACTTCTTCGGAAGTGGGCCGCTGTTGTCGTTCCTGGGCCCCCGTTCCGCGTCAATGGACCCTTGCATACGTCTGAAGGGTGCAATGGTTCATTCACGCGCACCCCGGACACGAGTGAATGGACCCCTGCATACGTCTGAGCGGTGCAATGGTCCATTGACGCGGGCGGGGGCGGGGGCGGGACGTCACGATGGCTGGCGCGATCAGGCGTCGGCGTCGGAGTCGGCTCCCAGGAGTGCGGAGATCATGCTCGGTGCCAGGGCGACGGCAGGCAGGGCGTTGACATTGAGGTCGATGAGTTCGTCACGGCTGATGTGGGGATCCCGGAGCCAGGTGATGGTCGCTTCCTCCACGAAAGCGATCCAACCGCGGACGGCGAGGTCGATGGTGGGGGTCACGTCCATGTCGAGGCCGGCGAGTTGGACGAGAGTTCGCTCGGCCATGGTGGTGCGTGTCTGCTCGAACACCTCGCGCATCAGGGGGTCTCCGCTGGCGGTGCCGCGAAGCAGGGAGATGAAAGTGTCGCGCTTCTCGGTGACGTAGTCGACGTAGTTGGCGATGGAGTCGCGGAGAATCTCGAAAGGTTCGAGGTCTGGGTCGGGGGCGGTGCGCTCGATCATCGACCGGGAGGCCTCGCGAACTATTTCGAGGTGAAACTCCTGCTTGGACGAAAAATAGTGGAACAGTAGGCCTCGCGAGACACCTGCCTGGTCTGCGATGTCCTCGACGGAGATCTGCTCCAGAGGTCGGTCGGCGAGCATTTCGGTACCGAGCTCGATCAGCTGAGCTCGGCGTTGCTCGGGACTGAGTCTGGTCCTCTTCGTCGTCGCGCCGGGGCTGTTCACGAACGCCATGCAACCACCCTACTGAATATTAGTCAATAACTATTGACTCACACTCAATAAGCTTCTACGCTCCCCTACATGAGTCTTCCCGTAACAGACACTTCGGACCGTGCAACGTCGCCGCGTCACGTCGATACGCTGATCATCGGCAGCGGATTCGCCGGCCTCGGTGCGGCGATCAAGCTGACGAAGGCAGGCAAGAAGGACTTCGTCGTCATCGAACGAGGCCACGACGTCGGCGGCACCTGGCGCGACAACACCTACCCCGGTGCCGCCTGCGACGTGCCATCGCACCTGTACTCGTACTCGTTCGCCCTGAATCCCGACTGGACCCGGTCGTTCTCCACGCAGCCCGAGATCCAGAAGTACATCGCCGGGGTGGCGCGCAAGTACGGCGTCATGGACAAGCATGTGTTCGGCACGGATGTGACCTCGGCTCGCTGGAACGCCGAGACCAACCGCTGGGACGTCGAGACCACCTCCGGCAACTACACCGCGAAGATCGTCGTCTCGGCCGTCGGCGCGCTGTGTGAGCCGAACCTGCCCGACATCAAGGGCATTCACGACTTCGAGGGCGACGTGTTCCACTCCGCCCAGTGGAACCACGACGTCTCCCTTGCCGGCAAGCGCGTCGCCGTCATCGGCACCGGCGCGTCGGCAATCCAGATCGTGCCCGCCATCGCGGGCCAGGTGAAGCACCTCGACGTGTACCAGCGCACCGCGCCGTGGATCCTCCCGCGCGCCGATCGCCCGTACACCAAGCTCGAACGCTTCGCCTTCAAGCACGTTCCCGGCTTCCAACGTCTCTCTCGCGCCGGCATCTACGCGATGCGTGAGACCCAGGTCGTCGGACTGGCCAAGGCTCCGGCCTTCATGAAGCCCCTGCAGTGGGCGTCGGAGAACCACCTGCGCACCCAGATCAAGGACAAGGCGTTGCGCGCCAAGGTGACGCCGAACTTCCGCATCGGCTGCAAGCGCATGCTGATCTCGAATGCGTACTACCCGGCTCTCGCCCAGAGCAACGTCGATCTCGTCACCGACGGCATCGCGGAGGTCCGCAAAGGATCCATCGTGACCAAGGACGGCACCGAGCGGCCGATCGACGCACTCGTCGTAGCCACCGGCTTCCACGTCACCGACTCCCCCGCATACCAGGGCATCACCGGCAAGGACGGTCGCACGTTGGCCGAAACCTTCGACGACGGCGGCCAGCAGGGTTACAAGGGCGCAGCGGTGGCGAACTTCCCCAACATGTTCTTCCTGGTGGGGCCGAACACCGGCCTCGGACACACCTCGATGGTCTTCATGATCGAGTCGCAGATCAACTACCTGGTCGACGCGTTGAACACCATCGACAAGCATGACATCGGCACCATCGAGGTGCGCAAGGACGTGCAGGACGAGTACAACGTGACGCTGCAGGACCAGCTCTCCAAGAGCGTGTGGATGAACGGCGGGTGCGCCAGCTGGTACCTCGACAAGCACGGCAACAACACGACACTGTGGCCCGGCTTCACGTTCGAGTTCCGCAGAATGACCAAGCAGTTCGATCTGGATGCGTACCGTAGCGTCGCCAGCGCAGACCTCTCCTCCGGATCGTCGGCAGACACCGGCACCGGCAACAACACAGACAAGGTGGCCGCTCGATGAGCACATTCACAGGCAAGGTAGCCGTCGTCACCGGCGCGGGCTCGGGAATCGGCCGGGCATTGGCCCTCGAGCTGGCCGGGCGTGGAGCGAAACTGGCACTGTCCGACGTCGACACCGCCGGACTCGACGAGACGGTCCGACGAGTCGAGGCACTCGGCGCCGAGGTCAAGTCGGATTTCCTGGATGTTTCCCAGCGCGAGACCGTCCTCGATTATGCCGAGGCCGTCGTCGCGCACTTCGGCAAGGTCAACCAGATCTACAACAACGCAGGCATCGCGTACCACGGTGACGTCGACAAGTCCTCGTTCAAGGACATCGAGCGCATCGTCGACGTCGACTTCTGGGGAGTCGTCAACGGCACCAAGGCATTTCTGCCGCACATCCAGGCCTCCGGCGACGGCCACATCATCAATATCTCCAGCCTCTTCGGCCTGCTGGCGATCCCGTCGCAGTCCGCGTACAACGCAGCGAAGTTCGCCGTCCGTGGGTTCAGCGAGTCGCTACGCATGGAAATGCTGATCTCCAAGGCACCGGTGAAGGTGACCGTCGTCCACCCCGGCGGCATCAAAACTGCCATCGCGCGCAACGCCACCGTCGCCGAGAACTACGACCAGGCAGACTTCGCGAAGTTCTTCGACACCAAGCTCGCCAAGACCACCCCGCTCGACGCGGCCAAGACCATCCTCAAGGGTGTCGAGAAGGGCAAGGGACGCGTGCTGATCGGCTCCGATGCGATCGCCCTCGATCTCCTGCAGCGCATCACCGGCTCGCGATACCAGGGCCTGATCGTCGCCGTCTCCAGGCGCGCGCTGCCGCGCACCAAGAAGTAGGCGGGTCACGTCGTGAAAGCCTTCTACGTTCCCCTGCCGATCGTTGCGGCCGCACTGAAGCCGTTCTACCGACTCGCGCTGAATCCGCGGTTCTCGTTTCGCACCCAGCGGATGATCCTCGAAGCCGGGGCTCCGCTGCAGACGCTTCCGCACGGAACCGTCGCGCAGAAGTTAACGCTCGCCGGACGCCGCGCCGAGCGTGTCACCGTCGGGGCGACCGAACGCGACACCGCGATTCTGTATCTCCACGGCGGCGCGTACACGATCGGATCGATCAACACGCACCGCTCGTTGGCCGCGCACCTGGCCCGGGAATCGGCCAGTGCCGTCTACGTGCTCGACTACCGGCTGGCACCGGAGAATCCGTACCCGGCCGGTCTGGACGACGCCGTGGCGGCATTCCGCGAGCTGGTTCGTGTCCACGGCCTCACCCCGGATCGCATTGCCATCGCGGGCGATTCGGCCGGCGGCGGTCTGACGGTGGCCACCGCCCGACGTCTGGTGGACGACGGGACGAGCCCGGCTGCCCTCGGGTTGATCTCGCCGTGGGTCGATCCCGGTGCGCGCGACGCCCCGAAGGATCGCGATCTGGTGGTCAACACAGGCTGGTCGTACAGCTCGGCCGATGCGTATCTGGGCGCGGGGGATCCGCTCGATCAGGGCTTCGCACCACTTCTGGGAAACCTGGACGGCCTGCCCCCGATCGTCATGCACGTCGGCACCGACGAGGTCCTGTACGCACAGATCACCGCGTTCGCGGACAAGCTGCGCCTGTCCGGCGCAGAGCTCGAACACGTGGAGTACAAGAAGCTCTGGCACGTGGCTCATCTGCAGGCGTCGATCCTGCGTGAGGCGGCCGAGGCCGTCCAGCACATGGGCGCTTATCTGGGCCGCAAGGTCAGGGCCTCGACGAACGACGCCTCACAGGTTGTGCTCACCGAGCCAGCGGCCAGCGACATCGCCTGACGCAACACCACTACGGACCTCGCCGATCATGTCGGCGAGGTCCGCTGTCGTCAGCTCCCCCGCCACCACCGAGAACGATCTCAGAGCACTCTCGCTCAGCACCCCGTTGCGGTAGAGCGGAACGACGTTCTGCGCCGGATAGACGTGCTCGTCGTCGGGCAGCGTTGTCAGATCCTTCGCCAGTGGGCCGAACGACGCGGTGCGAATTGCGAGAGCATCCACAGCACCCGAATTCAGGTCGTCGACGGCGAACTCTGCGTCCGGGTACACCATGAACTCCGAGAATCCGGCCCCGGTGAAGCTCGGGCTGCCCACACCCTCTGTCCTCACGTCCATCGGATGCACTTCCCCCTCGACCGTCCCCACTGTCACATCTTCCCGACGCAGAAATTCGGCGACCGTCTCCCCGTCGTCCGACGCCGAGTCGGGAGCAACTGCAATCGCCAATCGATCCTCGGCCGTCGCGTAATCCCCCACCGACAATCCGGCGGGCAGTGAGCGGTTCAGCTCGGTGAACACGTCCTCGGCCTCGGTTGCGCCTGCGAGCGTGTCGAAGGTGTGCAACAGGTCGCCGGTCAGGTCGGGAACCATGGACACCTCGCCGCGATCGAGGGCCGCGAGGTAGTCGGCCCGATCACCGAGGCCGTCCTTCACTTCGACGTCCACCCCCGTCGAGCGCAAACCACCGGCGTAGATCTGCGCGAGCAGGCGAGAGATGTCCGAGCTGCCGGATCCGACGACGATGGGCTCACCAGCAGGGTCGGCCGACTCGGCGGTACTGCAGCCGCCGAGGAGTCCGGCGATCGATACCACCACCGCCGTGGCCAGAACCGACGAACGCACTGTATTTTCTCCTGTTCACTGCCCGTGTGGTTTACCGATCCCGACCGCGGGGCACTAGTGCGAACGAGACGGTAGTCGAACCAACCTTATGGGCACGCTGATTTCGACTACCATCCCGAGCAGCCCGAGTCCTGGTTCTTCCGATGCCCCCAGGGGCCCATCGGCGGAGATGGGTAGGACTGTGCCCGAACCGATGGAAGGACACCATGACCACCTCCCGAATCACGCGTGCGTTCTCCGCTCCGAAGGCGGTGGCAGCTGTTGCCGCACTCGCTCTCTCGGTCACCGCCCTGACCGCCTGCGGCGGCAATTCGGATCCACTGTCCAGCGGTGGAGGCGAGACCAACAGCGACACGAACTCCATCATCATCGGCTCCGCCAACTTCCCCGAGTCGGAGACCGTGGCGAACATCTACGCCGAGGCACTGCGCGCCAACGGTTTCGAGGTGAGCACCAAGCTCAACATCGGCAGTCGCGAGGCCTACATCCCCGCAGTGCGTGACGGGTCGATCGACATGATTCCCGACTACACCGGCAACCTGCTGCAGTACTTGGACGAGTCCGCGGCCGCTACGTCCTCCGAAGACGTGCTGGCGGCCCTGCCCGCCGCACTGGGCGACGACCTCACCGTGACGGCCCAGGCCCCCGGCGAGGACAAGGACGCCGTCGTCGTCACTCGTCAGACCGCCACCGAGCGCAACCTCACCACCATCGGCGACCTCGCGCCCTTCTCCTCGGACGTGACCTTCGCCGGTACTCCCGAATTCCAGGAGCGCGTCGGCGGTCTGCCGGGTCTGCGCGACAAGTACGGCCTGGACATCTCGGCCGGCAACTACATCCCGATCTCGGACGGCGGCGGGCCTGCCACCGTCGAGGCTCTGGTCTCCGGACAGGTCGTTGCCGCGGATATCTTCACGACCTCGCCTGCGATCGCGCAGAACGATCTGGTGGTGCTCGAGGACCCGGAGAACAACTTCGCCGCCCAGAACATCATCCCGGTGCTGCGTACGGCCAAGCAGTCCGACAAGCTCACCCAGGTTCTCGACGCAGTGTCGGCGCAGATCACCACCGACGAGCTGATCGCGCTGAACACCTCGGTGTCCGGTGACGAGAAGGTCGAGCCGGCGGCAGCAGCAGCGGCGTGGGTCAAGGACAAGGGCCTGGACCAGCCGGTCAGCTGATGATCACCTTCGAGCACGTCAACAAGACGTATCAGGACGGCACCACGGCGGTCGACTCCTTGGACCTGGTGATCGAGCCACACTCGTTCACCGTGTTCGTGGGGCCGTCCGGCTGCGGCAAAACCACCTCGATGCGGATGATCAACCGCATGATCACCCCCACCTCGGGCATGATTACGGTGGACGGTCGCAACATCGCCGACACCGATGCCGTGAAATTGCGCCGGGGCATCGGCTACGTCATCCAGAGTGCCGGGTTGCTTCCGCATCGCACCGTCGTCGACAACGTCGCCACGGTGCCCGTGCTCAACGGCGAATCTCGTCGCGCAGCACGGAACGCTGCACTCGACGTCCTCGAGCGTGTCGGCCTGGACCCGGCGTTCGCCTCGCGCTACCCCGCGCAACTGTCCGGTGGGCAGCAACAGCGGGTAGGGGTGGCCCGTGCACTGGCCGCCGACCCGCCGATCCTGTTGATGGACGAGCCCTTCAGCGCGGTGGACCCGGTGGTTCGCGAGGAACTGCAGACCGAGATGCTGCGCCTACAGGCCGATCTGAAGAAGACGATCGTCTTCGTCACCCACGACATCGACGAAGCCGTCCGGCTCGGTGATCACATCGCGGTCTTCGGACCACAGGGCCGACTGCAGCAGTACGACAAGCCCGAGACCGTACTCGCTGCGCCTGCCACCCCGTTCGTGGCCGGTTTCGTCGGTCGCGACCGTGGTTACCGAGGCCTGTCGTTCCGGTCGGCGCAGTCGGTGACGATGCACCCGATCCACACGGCCGTGCAGGACGAGGTGAGCAGTCTTCGACTCGACCAGGGGCAGTGGGTACTGGTGGTCGACTCGCAGCGGCGTCCGCTCGGGTGGATCGATGCAACCGGTGTCGAGAAGGTGCGCGACGGCCGAAGCATCGACGAGAGCACGGCGGCGGGCGGGTCGTTGTTCCTCGAGGGCGGAGATTTGCGCCAGGCACTCGACTCGGCAATCTCGTCGCCGTCGGGCATCGGGGTTGCGGTCGATTCGTCCGGGGCGGCAGTCGGCAGTGTCGACGGTGCGGAGATACTCGAAAACCTTGCTGCACAACGCAAGTCCGAGGACTCCGAGCGCAACCGGCACCACTTCCTCACGGCCGGGGACACAGACCAGTGACCTGGCTGTTCGACAATTTCGATGTCGTTCTCGGCTACACGAAGACACACCTGTACCTCTCGCTCGTCCCGCTGTTCGTCGGACTGCTGATCGCCATCCCGCTGGGCACCGTCATTCGCAACACCCGCTGGGTTCGTCGTATCACGTTGACGGTGGCCAGTATTGCGTTCACCCTTCCGTCGCTGGCCCTGTTCGTCACCATCCCGGCCGTGGTCGGTCTGCCCGTTCTCGATCCGCTGAACGTCGTGATCGCTCTGGCCGTCTACTCGACGGCGCTGCTGGTGCGCGCGGTTCCCGAGGCACTCGACTCGGTGCCGTTCGCCGTCGTCGATTCCGCCGAGGCGATGGGCTACTCGACACTGCGCCGAGCAGTGACCGTCGAACTGCCACTGGCACTTCCGGTACTCATCGCCAACATCAGGGTCGTCGCGGTCACGAACATCTCACTGGTCTCGGTGGGCTCGGTGATCGGTATCGGCGGCCTCGGTCAGCTGTTCACGCAGGGCTACCAGCGTGACTACCCCGACCAGATCTTCGCGGGCATCATGTCGATCGTGTTCCTGGCGTTGGTGTTCGACGCGGCCCTGTTCCTACTGGGTCGTCGGCTCACCCCGTGGACGCGCCTCGGCACGGGCTCGTCGAAGAAGAAGGCACGCGCATGAATCTGTTCTCGGAGGCGTTCTCGTACATCCTCGACGGCGGAAACTGGTCGGGGCCAACGGGAATCGGCGCACGGCTGATCGAACACATGTGGTACAGCTTGCTGGCGGTGTTGCTCTCAGCAGTGATCGCCGTACCCATCGGCCTGTTGATCGGTCATCTACGACGCGGCGAAGCGGTGATCGTCGGCCTCGTCAACGCACTGCGTTCGCTGCCCACCCTCGGCATCCTGGTGTTCCTGGTTCTGGTGATCGGGTTGGGACTGGTGCCGCCGATCATCGCGCTGGTGCTGCTCGGTATCCCCCCGCTGCTGGCCGGGACGTACTCCGGTATCGCCAACGTCGACGCGAACGTGGTGGACGCCGCCCGGGCGATGGGCATGACGGAAACCCAAGTCCTGCTCCGGGTCGAGATTCCGAATGCGCTCCCCCTGATCCTCGGCGGACTCCGCAACACCACTCTCCAGATCATCGCCACTGCGACGATCGCGGCCTACGTCAACCTCGGTGGGCTCGGCCGCTACATCTTCGACGGCCTGGCGCTGTACGACTACCAGCGGGTTCTGGTCGGCGCGATCCTGGTGGCCGTGCTGACCCTCGTCGTCGACGGACTGCTCGCTCTCGCAGTGTGGACATCCGTTCCGGGAACCGGACGGCTGCGCCGGATGCCGACCGGACTGGCGAAGGTCTGAATCGACTCGAACCGAAAGCCGCTCGACGAAGGCGTCTTCGAACAAAAGACACCGGCGAACCACTGGCCCTGGTAGGGCTGGGTTCGCCGGTGTTTCTTCCGTTTTCCTACGCGACGCCCTCGGCTCGCGCTGCTGCCGCAACTGCGTCCGCAACGGCCGGGGCGACACGAGGATCGAGTGGGCTGGGCACGATCTTGTCCGCAGCCAACTCGTCGCCGAGAACCGAGAGGATTGCCTCGGCAGCGGCGAGCTTCATGCCTTCGGTGATACGGCGAGCGCCCGCGTCGAGCGCACCCTTGAACACACCGGGGAAGGCGAGAACATTGTTGATCTGGTTCGGGAAGTCGCTGCGTCCGGTCGCGACGATGGCGGCGTACTTTCTCGCCACCTCCGGGTGGATCTCCGGGTCCGGATTGGACAAGGCGAACACGATGGACTCCGGGGCCATCGAGGCGATGCAGCCCTCGTCGACCTTGCCTGCGGACAGACCGAGGAACACATCTGCTCCGGCCAATGCCTCGGCCACTCCGCCGGACAGTGCACGCGGGTTGGTGCGCGCAGCGAGATCGGTCTTGACGCTGGTGAGGTCGTGGCGATCGGAGGAGACGATCCCCTTGGAGTCGAGCACCACCACGTCCGGGATGCCGGCCAGCAGGAGCATGTTGGCGCAGGCGACGCCCGCTGCACCGGCTCCGGAGACGACGACCTTCAGTTCGGACGTGCTGCGGCCCTGAACCTTCGCGGCCCCGTTGAGCGCAGCGAGGACGACGATGGCGGTGCCGTGCTGGTCGTCGTGCATCACCGGGCACTCGAGCGCCTCGATCACCCGGCGTTCGATCTCGAAGCAGCGCGGGGCCGAGATGTCCTCGAGGTTCACGGCACCGAAACTGTGCCGCAACCGCACGATCGTCTCGACGATCTCGTCGACGTCGTTGGTGTCGAGGACGATCGGGATGGAGTCGAGACCGGCGAACTTCTTGAACAGTGCGGCCTTGCCCTCCATCACCGGCAACGACGCCCGGGGGCCGATGTCGCCCAGGCCGAGCACTGCAGAGCCGTCGGAGATGACGGCGACGAGGCGATCGGTCCAGGTGTAGCGCTTGGCGAGCGCTGGGTCGGCCGCGATGGCGCGGCTGACCTGGGCTACCCCGGGGGTATAGGCGATCGACAGATCGCGCTGGGTCTCGAGCGGCGCCGCCAACTCGACCGACAGCTTTCCGCCGAGATGCCCGGCGAAGATCTCCTCGTCGGTGATCGCGGCCGGCACTGCCGGTGCCGAGTTCGGTGCTGTGGTGTCTTCGACTGCCGTCACGGTGAAAGCTCCTCGCACTGTCGACCTCGACCAGCAAGGCGACGCATGTCAACGAAGTGAGTGGTTCTGGGAATGGAGAGCGCTCGGAGTGCGCCAGTGCTGGCTGCAAACTGCCGAAAGCGTGTCTCGCAGGTGCGGCGGGTGTGCCGACACGATCAGCGATGGGCTGTAGCCCTATCGGTGGGCTCAGTGTGCCACACCGCTCGGCCACCTGACCACAGAGTCAGGAGCGAACCCCGTCTGCTGTCCTCATTGCCACCCCTGTCGTCATTGCCACCACTGTGTCCACAGCACCAGGCCGGTGACGACGAAGACGACGAGTGCACCGAGGAACGCGGAGAACCCGCGCCGATGATCCGCGATGCGCTGGGCGACGACGGCCACCACGGCGGCAGCGATGTGTGCAGCGACGGACAGACCCCCTGGCCCGGGGAATCCGCGGGAGTGTCCGAGATATTGAGTGACGGCGACACCGATCGCGAGCACCACCAGACCCGCGGTGACGACACCGCTGAACCCCCGCAGGAAGCGGAGCCCCGATCCCGCCCTGGCCCCGGTCATCCGCCGGCCACGAATCCGCGAACCGAATCCGCGATCAACTGCACCGCAATGGCGGCGAGCAACAAACCTGCGATACGCGCCAGCAGCGAGATGCCACCTTCACCGAGAAGACGGATCAGTACGGTCGAGAATCGTAAGATCAAGAAGAACAGCACGTGAATAGTGATGATGCCCAACGCAATTGCCAGTAACGAGCCCGCGTCACCGTCGGCCTGGCTGACGTAGACGATCACCGCGGCGATGGCACCGGGACCTGCCATCAGCGGAGTCCCGAGCGGCACGAGGGCGACGTTGACGTCCTCCGCCGCGGAGTCGCCGCCCGCACCCTTGCCGGTGAGCAACGACAGGGCGATGAGCAGGAGCAGCAAACCGCCCGCGCCTTGCAGTGCCGGGATGCCGATGTGCAGGTAGCTCAGAATCGCCTGACCGCCGATGGCGAACACCGAGATGACGGTCAGCGAGACGGCGGGTGCCTGCCATGCGGCCTTGTTGCGAGCTTCCTTGCTCTTGCGGCCCACCAGGGACAGGAACACCGGGATAGCGCCCGGCGGGTCCATGATGACGAACAGGGTGATGAGCACGGTCAGGTAGAGCGTCACATCGAAGGTCATGAGCGAGCCGCCGCAACTATTCGGTCGTATTGGTCCGGGGCAGTGGTGTATTCGCCGAGTTGCACCGTCTTGTTGGTCCCGTGGTAATCCGAGGACCCCGTGACGATCAGGTCCAGTTCGGCGGCGAGATCGGCCATCACCACAGTGTCCTCGGGCGAATGATCCATGTGATGGACCTCTACTCCGCCGAGCCCCAACGGCGTCAGTTCTCGAATGTGGTCCAGGTCGAGGATGCGTCCGCGCGCGCGGGCCCGAGCATGCGCCAGCACACTCACCCCGCCTGCTGCTGCGATCATCTGTACCGCAGCCTCGAGTGGAGTGTCCACCTTCTCCACGTAGTACTTGCCGCTGGTCGCCAACGGACCGGCGAACGCGGCGTTCATGTCCGGAACGTATCCGGCGTCGATCAGCGCGCGGCCGAGATGGGGACGTCCGGCTGCGGCACCGGCCGAGGCCAACACCGCGTCGGGATCGATCGGCAGACCGTCGGCCGCCATGTTCTCGGCGATGGCTCGCAACCTCGTCACCCGTTCGCCGCGCAGACGCGCTCGCTCGGCCGCGAACGCCTCGTTCTCGGGGTCGAAGAGGTACGCGAGCAGGTGCACGGGAACCGGTTCGCCGTCCTCACCGCGTCCGGTGCACGAGAGTTCCATACCGCGCACGAGCGTCAGACCGGGAGGAACGGCCGCGGCCGCTTCGTCCCAGCCCGACGTGGTGTCGTGGTCTGTCAGCGCCACCACCGACAGTCCCGCCGCCGACGCCGCCTGGACCAGCTCGGCCGGGCTGTCGGTACCGTCGGACGCCGTCGAGTGGGTATGAAGATCGATGAGCACCTCGACAGTGTTCCAGGCTCTCCGTCTCGTCGTTTTGCTGGCGTACGATTGCCCGCCATGCCGTCCCTTCCACCTCGACCGTCGCTACCGTCGCTGCATCGACGAGGACCCAAGGCCGCACACGATCCGGGCCCGAGAATTCCGGTGCCCACGGCCCGCGCGATCGTCGACTGCGCGGTGTACGTCGACGGCTCCCGATTGCCCGGCAGATTCACCCACACCTCGGCCATTGCGGAGGTCCGTGCGCGCGGCGAGGGGTTCGTGTGGGTCGGCCTCCATGCGCCCGACGACCATCAGATGAACGCGATCGCGCAGTGCTACGGACTGCACGAATTGATGGTCGAGGACACCGTGCACGCACACCAGCGACCGAAACTCGAACGCTACGACGACGTTGCATTCCTGGTGCTGCGCACGGTGAAGTACGTCGAGCACGAGTCGGTCACCACCGCCAACGAGATCGTCGAGAGCGGCGAGATCATGGTGATGGTCGGCAGCGACTTCGTCATCACCGTCCGGCACGGTGAGCATTCGGGGTTGGCCGGCGTCCGGCAGCGCCTCGAAGCGAACCCGGAACAGCTCGCACTCGGGCCGTCCGCGGTGCTGCACGCTGTGGCCGACCACGTCGTCGACGAGTATCTGGCGGTGACCGAGTCGATCGAGCGAGACGTCGACGGTATGGAAGAGGAGGTGTTCTCCCCGCACCACCACGTGCCCATCGAGAACATCTACCTGCTCAAGCGGGAGGTCGTCGAGCTGCGCCGATCGGTGACGCCGCTGTCGACGCCGTTGGCTCGTCTGGTGCAGGAACCGAGCGTGCCGAAGGCCGTGCGACGGTATCTACGAGACGTCCAGGACCACCACACCACCGTCGCCGAGCGGATCTCCGAGTACGACGAGGTACTCAGTTCGCTGGTCGACGCCGCACTGGCCCGGGTGACGATGCAGCAGAACCTGGACATGCGCAAGATTTCGGCGTGGGTGGCGATCGCGGCAGTGCCGACGATGGTCGCGGGCATCTACGGGATGAACTTCGACAACATGCCCGAGCTGCACTGGACCTACGGCTACCACCTGATCGCCGGGATCGTCGCCTGCGTCTGCATCGGATTGTGGCGCACGTTCCACAAGAACGACTGGCTCTAGCAGCCACGCTCGACGTTGGACGTCGTCCAACGTCGAGCGCCGGTTGTTGGTGATTGCCCCGAACGCCGCCGGGTGACGAACCGACCTGTCCTCGCCGGATGAGACTGCAGAAGCCCTGCATTGTCATTCGGAAGGGATCGATGAGAATCCGCACGCTGGTATCGGCCGTCGCCGTCGCCGTCGCCGTGATCTGTTCGTCCGCACCGGGGGCCGCGTCGGCTCAGCCGGTCAACGCCGATCCCGCCGGTCCGCCGCTGACCGTCGCGCAGGCCGATCTCGACAAGGCACTCACGTGCACCACGGATGTGCACGAGGCCACCCGCGATCCGGTTCTGCTCACCCCCGCTTTCGCCACCGATCAGCAATCGTTCGGTTGGAACTATCTGCAGTCACTGCCCGCCGCAGGGATACCGGTGTGCAGCCTCTCGCTGCCGGACGAAGGGTACGGAGACCTACAGGTCGCCGCCCAGTACGTGGTGCACGCGGTTCGGACGATGGCAGCCGACAGCGGTCGCCAGGTCGTCCTGATGGGTCACCAGCACGGCCCGCTCGACGAGCTGTGGGCGTTGACGTTCTGGCCGGACCTGCCTGCCCTGGTGTCGGATTTCATCTCCCTCGCCACCCCGTACAACGGCACCGACTCGGCCCGCTCGGGGTGCGACGACTCGCAGGAGTGCCCGCCGGCGAACTGGCAGATCGCCACCGGATCGAAGTTCCTCACCGCGCTGGCGGCCCGTCCGCTGCCGGTCGGACCCAGCTACACCTCGATCTTCACGCGCTTCGACGAGCTCATCTATCCGCAACCGCACGCCAGCACTCTCGCTGGAGCCGCGAACATCGCCGTCCAGGACATCTGTCCGCTGCGGCCCGTCGAACACTTCAACATCATCGGCGACAACGTCGCCTTCAATCTCGTCCTCGACGCGCTCGAACACGACGGACCTGCTGTGCGCGAGCGCATCTCGGACAATCTGTGTTTCACCACCGCGATGCCGAACCTGCGCTACGACGCGCGTGCGGCGATCACCGGACTGAAGTATCTGGCTCAGGTACCTCGGCACCTGTTCGACGATTCCGTCACCGCCGAACCGGAATCGGCGTCCTACGCGCGGTGACTTCGTCAGAGGCTGGCGGCAGACCGGTTGGGATCGCGGACGTCGATTCCCGCCTCGGCCCAGGCCTCACGCAGCGCATCGGCTCCGCGCAACCGCACCCAGGCTGCCTCGGTGCCGGTGATAGGGACGGCGGCCAGAAAGCGAACCGGATCGTAGGGCTCGGGCAATGTCAGGTCTGCGATGTCGCTCGCCCCGAGCAGCACAGCGGTGAACGGCGCGTTGGTCCACAGCGGCTCACTCAGATCGAGCAGCGCGTCCTCGACGAGTACGACGCCCTCCACCGCGGGTGACGCAGCAAGGACGGCCAGGCTCTTGTGCACGCCCGAGGCCACGCCTGCACCCCCTCGGAGAGTCAGCACCAGTTCGGCTCGGGGGCCACGCGAGGGATCTGCGACGAGTTCGTTGGGATCGGCCATGGGGTGCCGGGAACAGCCGAGACTGACGTACCGGACCACGTCGGAGTCCGCGCCGAATCTCAGGACGTCCAGCGGCTCGAGGCCGAGGAACGTCACCGACGCCGACGACGGATTCTCGTCGCCGATCTCGGTCAGCAGATGTGCGCGTACCGCTGCAATGACACTGTCACTCACGTGACCCATCCAACACTGTCGCTCACCTGACCCATCCAACACCACCGATGCCCGAGAAGTCCGTTCGGAGGTGCCACGCAGCGGAGGTGGGTACCGTCGTACCCGTGGTCTCCGTTCTCGCAGTGTCCGACGAAACGATCGAATCCCTGTGGAGTCCGCAGGTGAAGTCGCTCGGAGTCGACTTGATTCTCGGCGCAGGCGACCTTCCGTTCGACTACCTCGAATACCTCACCGATGCCCTGAACGCGCCGTGCGTATTCGTTCCCGGCAACCACGACGCGGACCTCACCGGCTACTCGGCCGGACGTGCGGGATGGATGCGCGCCGGGCTCCCCACCACCTGGCCCGGACCCGTCGGAGCCGTCAACGTCGATCGCCGAATCGTCTCCGCGGCGGGCCTGCGGATCGCCGGTCTCGGCGGGTCCATCCGCTACAACGGTGGGCCCAACCAGTGGACCCAGCGGCAGCAACGTCGACGCTCACGCACCCTGACTCGGACGTTCGCGTGGCATCGCAACGTCCGCAAAGACCTTCGGCCCCTGGACATTCTGCTGACCCACAGTCCGCCGCTCGGCGTCGGAGACGACACCGACCCCGCACACATCGGTTTCGACTGCCTCGACGAGGTGACGCGAAGACTCGCCCCACAGTTGTTGTTGCACGGCCATATTCATCCGCACGGCGCAACGCCGGAGGATCTGACCCTGCACGGCGCAGCGGTGATCAACACCGTCGGGTACACCCTGCTCGAGATCGAACCGGGCGGACAGAGAACCGAATTCGAGGCACCGAGGATCGTGAGGCGCAGGCATGGCACGTGACACCGGATTTCCGGCCGCCGATGCGGAGAACGACTTCACCCGCCAGCGCCGACGCGCCGACGTCGCCCGTCTGGTCGGATGGCTCCGGCGTCAACCCGACGACGTCAACACCATCCTGCCGTTCGACGAGGTGGTCGCCGCGCTCGGCAAGGTAGGCGAGCGTCACCTCGGACTGCAGGTCATTCGCGTCGAGACCATCGTCGGAAGCGTCGACCGCACTCGCGATTTCGACCGCTTCTTCCGCCCGACGTCGGCGCGCATTCGTGAACGCTGGCAGCGACTTGCAGCCGCTCAACGCCGCGGCGAGGCGATGCCCCCGATCCAGGTGTACCGCATCGGCGGCATGCACTTCGTCGTAGACGGCCATCATCGAGTGTCCATCGCGTTCGCCATGCACCGAACGTCGATCGACGCCGTCGTCACCGAGATCATCACGCGCATCTCCCCCGAGGGCATCACCCGACGCGGCGACCTGCTGATCAAGGATCACCGGCGCATCTTCCTCAGTCGTGTCCCGTTGGTGGGCAAGGCCCGCGAGGCCGTCCAGGTGACCGATCCGTTCGACTACGCCCAACTCAGCGAGTCGGTGGAGGCGTGGGGCTTCCGGTTGATGCAGGAGGTCGGTGAATTCGTCGACCGCGGTACCGTCGCGCGGCGTTGGTTCGGTGAGGAGTACCTGCCGGTGGTGCGCATGGTGCGCGCGGCCGAGATCCTCGAGGATCGCACCGACGCGGAGGCGTACCTCTGGATGAGCCGCGAGCGTTACCGCCTGGTGCGCGAACACGTCTGGAACGACGAGATCGTCAGCGAACTCCGGCAGAAAGCGCTGGGCAAACCCACCCGGCCGTAGTACTGCCCGCGTCGATGCTCGGCCGTCGTGGCAGCCCCGGCTCACTTCCCTGGTGCACCGATCTCTGATAGTTACTTAGATGCGTTCATCATTTTAATTTTTTGTTCCACCGCATAGTCGATAGGTAACGAGGTAGTTCTTTCATGTCCACCCGCCGCATACTGCTGCCCGGACTCTGTTTCATCGTCATGACCCTCGCCGTTCTGCAGACGATGGTGGTCCCCATCGTGCTGACCATCGGCACCCAACTCGGGGTCAGCACCACCGCCGCCGGATGGGTACTGACGGCCAATCTCCTCGCGGCGGTGATCGCCACCCCGGTCATCGGTAGGCTCGCCGACCTGCACGGTAAGCGTCCGGTGCTGATCGGTGTGCTCACCGTCGTCCTCGCCGGATCTCTGCTCGCGGCCCTGACTCACTCGTTGCTGTGGCTGATCGTCGGCCGGGTCCTGCAGGGCGTGTCCTACGCACTGTTCCCCATCGCGCTTGCCGTCCTTCGTGACGAGATGCCTCCTCGTAAGCTCGTGGGCTCGATGGCCGTCCTGTCCGGCACACTCGGCGTCGGCGGCGGGTTCGGACTGGTGTTGACCGGGCTGCTGACGGCCAACGGTGCCGACTACCACCGCGTGTTCTGGCTCACTGTTGCGTTCGTGGTGCTCGCCCTCGCGATCGCCTGGTTCGGTGTACCGGCACGTCCGAGAACCAGTGGCGGCACCGTCGACTGGTGGGGAGCTGCACTGCTCGCGGTGACTCTGCTTCTGCTGTTCCTCGCCCTGACCCAGGGCCGCACCTGGGGGTGGGGTTCGGTTGCCACCATCGGCTGCGCGGTTGTCGGTGTAGTCGCGGGGGCCATCTGGTGGAAGTTCGAGAAGCGCACCGACGAACCACTCGTCGCACCGCGCATGCTCACCCACGGCCCGTTGCTCGCCACCAACGTCGCCACCCTGTTCGTCGGAATCGGGATGTTCGTCAATTTCCTCGCCTGCTCGTACTTCGTGCAGACGCCACGAGCCGTGGCCGGGTACGGCTTCACCGCGAATGTTCTCCAGGCGAGCGTCGTCTATCTGCTGCCCGGCGCGGCCGTCGGAGTGGTCGCAGCCGTCGTCAGTGGCCGCCTCATCCGCTCGTTCGGGCCGCGCCGAGTACTGATCGCAGGAGCCGTGATCGGGTTGTTCGGATTCGTCTTCGTCGCGCTCGCCCACGATCACACCTGGCAGCTGATCACCGCAGGCATCGTCATCAACATGTTCGTCAGTCTTGCGTTCGCTGCCCTGCCGAACCTGCTCATGGCCGAGGTCAGCGCAGCGGACACCGGGGTGGCGAACAGCGTCAATTCGATCGTCCGGACAGTCGGTACCTCGATTGCCAGCGCCACGCTGTCCACCGTCCTGGCCATGTTCACCATCGACGGAACAGCCGTTGCCCGCGAGAGCGTATACACCGCAGCCTTTGTCGCAGGCGCGGTGGCCTGCCTTGTCGTCGTACTCGCTGCCCTGGCCATCAGGAGCACCCCCGCCGCTGGGGAATCGGTGCGAGTGGCCGAGTCCGAGCCGACCACCACGTCGAACATGCCGGTATGACGCACTGCCGACCGCCTCACAGCGGCCTGACAGGTGACACCCTCCTCCGACCAGGACATGGACCGTCCAACCGCTGGTCGAGGCCCCTGGCAGGAAACTCGTAATCTACTGGGAGTCAACGAATCTGCCTTTCCGGCGACCTCATGCGTACCTAGTGTCGTGGAGGTACGAACACCGACGAGAGGCACACCGAATGAACACCAAGAAGATTCTCACCCGCGCAGCAGTCACCGGAGCATTGGTGGCCATCCCCCTAGTGGCAGTCACCGGCACCGCGTCGGGCGATCCTCTGTGGTCCGACCGCGACGATCGTGACCACAGCGCGCCGCAGTATCAGCAGAACCAGCAGCCCGATCAGTTCCGCCTGCCCGAACTGTTCCCACAGGCACCGGCACCGCAGCTACAGAACCCGGCACCGAACGTGGTGCCGTTCGACTTCTTCCAGGGGTACCAGTTACCGACCACCGGTTCGGCGTTCTGAGTGCTGCGCAGTGGTGTGGTCGAGTGCCGTCTGGGGCACTCGACCACACCACTGCCGTAGGCACTACAGCGTCAGATTGGCACCCGAGGCCTGGTCGAACACCGAGATCTTCGCCGGGTCGAACCACAGTTCCACCTGACCGCCCTCGGCGGCCTTGGACTCGGCCGCCAGACGTGCAACGACCTGTGCGCCACCGAGATCGGCGATACCCGCATCGGCCGCCAGCTCCTGCAGCTCGCTCGACTCGACGCGGGCACCCTTGAGCGTGAAGTAGACGTACTTGTCGCTGCCCATCGACTCGAGCACGTCGACGGTGGCAGTGAAGGTGGCACCGCTCATCTTCTGGTAGCCGTCGATCAGCGCCGCGTCCTCGAAATGCTCGGGGCGGATGCCGACGACCACCTCGCGGCCCGGGTTCTTGGCCTTGATCGCATCCATCCGCTCGAGCGGGATGTCGATCTCACCGAGCGCGGTGGACACGCCGTTCGAGGTGAGCTGTCCGGGAACGAAATTCATCGAGGGCGATCCGATGAAGCCGCCCACGAACAGGTTTCGCGGCTTGTCGTAGAGCTCCTGCGGCGACCCGATCTGCTGCACCAGTCCGCCGCGCAGCACCACGACGCGATCGCCGAGGGTCATGGCCTCGGTCTGATCGTGCGTGACGTAGACGGTGGTGGTGCCCAGGCGCTTCTGCAGCCGCGAGATCTCGGCGCGCGTCTGCACACGCAGCTTCGCGTCGAGGTTGGACAGCGGCTCGTCCATCAGGAAGGCCTTGGGTGTGCGAACGATGGCGCGGCCCATGGCAACTCGCTGGCGTTGACCACCGGAGAGGTTCGCCGGCTTGCGGTCGAGGTGCTGGCTCAGGTCGAGGATCTTGGCTGCCTCCTCGACCTTGGTGTTGATCTCGGACTTCGAGAGCTTCGCCAGAGTGAGCGGGAAGGCGATGTTCTGACGCACCGTCATGTGCGGGTACAGCGCGTAGGACTGGAACACCATTGCGATGTCGCGATCCTTCGGAGCACGCTCGTTGACCCGCTCCCCCGCGATGCGCAGTTCGCCCGAGGAGATGTCTTCGAGTCCGGCGATCATGTTGAGGGTGGTGGACTTTCCGCAACCGGACGGCCCGACGAGGATGATGAATTCGCCGTCGGCGATGGTGATGTCGACGTCGCTCACCGCAGCTGCGCCGTCGGGGTAGAGCTTGGTGACTTTGTCGAGAACTATTTCGGCCATGACGGTTATCCCTTCACTGCGCCGGACGTCAAGCCCGCCACGATACGTCGTTGGAAGAAGAGCACAAAAATGATGATCGGGATCGTGATGACGACTGCTGCCGCCGCGATCGACCCCGTGGGCTCCTCGAACTGAGAGCTACCGGTGAACTGCGAGATGGCCGCCGGGACGGTGACCGAACGTTCCGTTGCCGTCAACGAGATGGCGAGCAGCAGGTCGTTCCAGGCGAAGATGAATACCAGAATGGCGGCGGTGACGATGCCGGGGGCAGCCAGCGGGGCGATGACCTTGCGGAACGCCTGTGCGGGCGTCGCGCCGTCCATCTTCGCTGCCTTTTCGAGCTCCCACGGAATCTCGCGGAAGAACGCCGAGAGGGTGTAGATCGCCAACGGCAATGCGAAGGTGATGTACGGAATGATCAGTCCCGGCCAGGTGTCGAACAGTCCGAGCGAGCGGGAGATGTCGAACAGCGGTGTCACCAGCGAGATCTGGGGGAACATCGCGATGAGCAGCGCTGCACCGACGAGTGCCTTCTTTCCCGGGAAGTCCAGGCGAGCAACGGCATACGCGGCCATCGTGCCGATCACCACGGCGATCACCGTGGTGATCAGTCCGATGCCGATCGAGTTCACCAATGCCGAGGTGAACTGATTGGTCGAGAAGATGCCCTTGTAGTTGTCGAAGGTGATCGAACGCGGAATGAAGTTGCCGTCGGCGATGGTGGCCGTCGACTTGAACGACAGGCTGATGATCCACAGCAGTGGAACGAGTGCATAGAGCAGGACGAGGACGTTGACTACCGTCCAACCGACCTTCTTGCGAGGCGTAACAGTGGTCATTACTTGCGGCCTCCGTCGTCGGATCCCGGTGCCGAGGCACCGAACAGCTTGATGAACACGAACGCGATGATCGCGACGCAGAAGAAGATCAGGATGCTGATCGCCGACCCGAGTCCGAGGTTGAATGCCCCGAACAGGTTGTTGTAACCGAGAATCGAGACCGATCCGGTTTCGTTGCTACCTCGGGTGAGCACGTAGATGTTGTCGAAGATGCGGAACGCGTCGAGGGTGCGGAAGAGCACCGCGACGAGAATCGCCGGCTTCATCAACGGAATCGTGATGCGCATCAACCTGGTCCACGCGCCTGCTCCGTCGACCTCGGCGGCCTTCAGCAGATCGTCGGGCACCAACGCCAGCCCTGCCAAGAGCAGCAGCGCCATGAACGGAGTGGTCTTCCACACCTCCGCCAACACGACGATCGCAAGCGACGGGAACTGCTCGGTGAGCGGAGCACTACCGTCGGGCAGCAGATTGGCGAGATATCCCGTGCCCGGGGTCCATGCGTAGTACCAGCTGTACGCCGCGGCGACGGTCACGATGCCGTACGGGATGAGCACCACGGTGCGCACCAGTCCGCGACCGAAGATGGTGCGGTGCATGACCAGAGCCACCGCGAGGCCGAGGACGAACTCGATGATCACCGAGATGATCGTGATGCCGGCCGTGACGCCGAACGCCGTCCACCAGTACCCGTCGGAGAGCACCGTGACGTAGTTGGAGATGCCGACGAATTCACGATCCTCGGGGAACGCAAGGTTGTACTTCTGCAGGCTGAGCCAGAACGCGTAGATGATCGGATAGCCGGTGACGGCGATCATCAGAATCGCTGCGGGTGCGATGAGCAACAGCCCCAGCCGCCGTTCGGCCTTCTTGCCGTCGGAGACGTTCTTCAGGGCTGCCTGCTTGTCCAGAGGCTGCGACTGGGGCTCTGAATCGGTAGGAGCACTCATGGAATCAACCCTTCGGAATTGACGGCCTTGGTGACCAGATCTGCGAGCTTGTCCACGTCGGCTACCGGATCGATGTTCTGCGGTGGGTTGAGCGCATCGGTCAACAGAATCGAGATGCTCTGGTAGGCAGGCGAAACGGGTCGCACAGCCGCCGATTCGATGGAACCGAGCACGCCTTCCCATGCGGGATAGGAGGCCTGGAACTCCGGATCGGAGTAGAGCGACTTCAGCACCGGCGGCACACCACCGTTGATGGCGTTGTTGCGCTGGTTCTCCTCGTTGGTGAGGCACTCGACGGCCTCCCACGCGAGATCCTCGTGCTGGGTCGTCTTGGCGACGCCGATGTTGAATCCACCGATGGTGACCTTCGCGGGCTCGCCGGGGTTCACCTCCGGGTAGGGCGCGCTACGGAAGACCTCGGCGATCCGCGCGTCCTGCTGGTCGGCAGGCACGTTCGCCAGATCGAGGAACGAGACGGCACCGGCGATCGCGTTCTCCTTCAGGCCGGGCAACACGAACGGGTAGTTGACCTGGAAGGCCATCCGTCCCGATTCCATCCCGAGCCGGGCCGTCGCCTCGTCGCTCTGCGAGACCGACGGGTCGTGGCCGTCGGCCGTGGCGACCCGCTTGATGATCTCGAGGGCCTTCTCGGTGGCCGCGCGATGCTCGGGAGTGTCGTTCAGCGTCACCGTCGTTCCGTCCTCGGCGACGACCGAACCACCCGCACTCTCGAGCAGCGAGTTGAACCACACCATGAAGCCCTCGTACTGCTTGGCCTGTACGCCGATCTGCCCTGGCTTGCCCGCGGCCGCATTGGCCTCGGCCACGTCGATCAGCTGATCCCACGTCTGCGGCGGTACCCCGTCCGGCACCTCGTCGGGCCGATACCAGAGCAACTGGGTGTTGGAGTTGAGCGGAACCGCATACAGCTGGTCCTGCCATTCCGCAGTGGCGAGCGGTCCTTCGAGCGTGGAGCCGTCGCGCAGCTTCGCGGACAGGTCTTCCGGGACGGGCAATGCCCATCCGGCTTCGGCGAATTCGGCCGTCCACACCACGTCGAGCGTCATCAGGTCCAGCGTCTTGTCGTTTCCGGCGAGGCGTCGGGCGAGCTGGAGACGCTGATCGTTCGCGCTCTTGGGCAGCGTCCGCTGCTCCACGCGGTATCGACCGTTCGAGGCATCCGAACACACCTGTGCCGCAGCGGCGTACTGCTCTGCGCCGTCTGCGGCGGTGTAGAAACTCAGAACCGGAACCGAACTGTCGGACGAACCACACGCTGCGAGCAACGGACTCGTGACCAGAGCCGCTGCTGCCAACACCCCTATTCTCGTCGCTTTGCCACGCCTACGACCACGATGTCTCGGCACTTTCCGCCTCCGTACGTTCAATTACTCGCGCAGCACACTGTGTGGGACTGCCGTGCACGAAAGAAACGTAACCGAACTCACTGGCATAGAGGGCGATTTGGGGCTATTCCGTTACCTGTCGGTTGCCTGGTCGTCCACCAGGTGTGATCAGATCGACAGTTTGGCGAGCAGGTCGCGTGCTTTCTCCGCCGTTCGAGGCTCGCAGAGGACGTCGTATCGACCCGCCACCAACTGCATGCTCGACGCGAAATCTCGCTGCCCCTTGGTGGCCGCGTACGGAATGGACGCCGAGATCAAGCCGAAGATGATGCCGCCGCCGACACCGATGAGCAGGGCTCCGAAGATGTTCTCGCTGAAGATGCCGAGCACCAGGCCGAGGAACACTCCCAGCCACGCACCCGAAACGATGCCTCCACCAATGACTTTGGGCCACGTGAGGCGGCCGAGGACGCGTTCGACCTGCATCAGGTCGACGCCGACGATCGTGACGTCCTGCACCGAGAACTCTTCGTCGGAGAGATAGTCGACGGCGCGCTGCGCCTCGGCATAGGTGGGGTACGAACCGATGGGCCAACCGGAGGGCGGCGTCGGCAGTCCCTGCCCTGGGCGACCGGACTGAGAGAGGGGATTGGTCATGGCTCCATTGTGCCCCGAAACGGACACCGTCACACCCATTGTTCTGTCCGCGAACACGCCGTGGATCAGGAGGTGGGCGGCTCGAACGTCGTCGTGCGTGTCAGACCGGCCGCGCGCCCCTTCGCCGAGACGACCAGAGCCATCTTGCGGCTCGCCTCGTCGATCATCTCGTCGCCGAGCATCACCGCCCCGCGAGCGCCGCCCGCCGCGGAGGTATGGAACTCGTAGGCATCGAGAATCATCTCGGCCTTGTCGTAGTCGGATTGGAGCGGCGCGAAGATCTCGTTGGCGGCCTCGATCTGCGTCGGATGCAGTACCCACTTACCGTCGAAACCGAGGCCGGCCGTGCGGCCCGCCGCCCGACGAAAGGCGTCGAGATCGCGAATCTGCAGGTACGGGCCGTCGATCGCCTGCAGTCCGTGGGTCCGTGCGGCGAGCAGAATGGTCATCAGAATGTGGTGATAGGCGTCGCCGGTGTCGTATCCCACCGGCTGTTCGCCGACGACGAGGGTGCGCATGTTCACGCTGGCCATCAGATCCGCGGGCCCGAACACCAACGTCTGCACCCGGGGGCTCGCGGTCGCGATCTCGTCGATGTTGCGCAGGCTGCGTGCACTCTCGATCTGCGGCTCGATCCCGATCGCACCGACGTCGAGACCGTGTTCCTTCTCGAGCTGAGTGAGAAGAAGATCCAACGCCTGGACGTGCGCGGCGCACTCGACCTTCGGCAACAGGATGGCGTCGAGGTTGCGGCCTGCACCCGAGACGACGTCGCCGTACGTCCACTGCGTCGTCCAGTCGTTGACGCGCACGACCTTGATCTGATCGCCCCAGCCATCGGAGTTGAGCGCATCTACGATGCGCGCCCGAGCCTCGACCTTCGCGATGGGGGCGACGGCATCTTCGAGATCGAGGAAGATCGCGTCTGCAGGCAGACCCTTGGCCTTGGCGATCATCTTGTCCGAACTACCCGGAACGGCCAGTACCGATCGCCGTAGGCCCGACGCATTCACCGCAGCACAACCCCTGTCTGATTCATGTTCTGTATTGCCCAGCCTCTAACCTTGCCATCATGGCAGCACTGAGTAAGGTATTCGCGGCCAGGCTCGCAGGCCTGGGTGTCCTGGGCCCCGACGGCGAATCGATCGGCCGGGTTCGCGACGTGGTCATCTCGATGCGCGTCGGCAGAGCGCAACCGAGAGTCCTCGGCCTGGTGGTCGAATTGGCAACTCGCCGAAGAATTTTCGTGCCGATGCTCCGCGTGACCAGTATCGAGCCCAACTCCGTTCAACTCACGACCGGAAACGTCAGTCTGCGCCGATTCACCCAGCGCGCCAACGAGATTCTGGTGTTCGCGCAGATCCTCGACTCCAAGGTGCGCGTCGACGACCCCGAGCTCGACGAGCTGCACGACGCCGATTCGATCGTCGTCGACCTCGGTATCGAGCTCACCCGAACGAGAGACTGGGTGGTCGCCCGAGTGGCTGTGCGTAAGCAGCGTCAGCGCCTCGCCCGCCGCGGCGCGATCCACGTCGTGGACTGGCAGCACGTGCAGGGGCTCACGCAGAACGAGCTGTCGATGCCCGATCAGGGTGTGGCGCAGCTGCTCATGCAGTTCGAGGATCTTCGCGCGGCCGACGTGGCGAACGCGATGCGCGAGCTGCCCGTCAAGCGCCGCATGGAGGTGGCGCGAGCTCTCGACGACGAGCGGCTCGCGGACGTCGTTCAGGAGCTGCCCGACGACGATCAGGTGGAGTTGATGCACTACCTCGGCGTGGACCGTGGTGCCGACGTGCTCGAGGCCATGGACCCGGACGACGCCGCCGACCTCCTGGGCGAGCTGCCCGAGACCGAGGCGGAATCGCTTCTGCGCCTGATGGATCCGGAGGATTCCGCGCCCGTCCGTCGCCTGCTCGAGCACTCCCCCGACACCGCCGGTGGTCTGATGACCCCCGAACCCGTCGTTCTCACCGCCTCGACCACGGTGGCCGAGGCTCTCGCTCGGGTGCGCAACCCCGACCTGACGCCTGCGCTGGCCTCCCTGGTGTTCGTCGTGCGTCCCCCGACCGCGACACCGACCGGCCCGTATCTCGGCTGCGTCCATTTGCAGCAGCTACTACGAGAACCCCCGGCGAGCCTGGTCGGCGGAGTGGTGGACAGCGCTCTTCCGCGATTGTCCCCCGACGACAGCCTCACCGCCGTCACGCGATACTTCGCGACGTACAACCTCGTCTGCGGCCCGGTGGTCGACGACGAGGACCACCTGGTCGGGGCCGTGACCGTGGACGACGTCCTCGATCACCTGCTGCCCGAGGACTGGCGAGATCAGGAAGTGGCCGGACAGTGAAAGAAACAGCACGCCAGAGAATGGACACTCCGCGTGGATCGCGGATGTTCAACGTCAACCTCGACTTCGATCTCGGCAAGTCGGGCGAGAAAGCCGCCAGATTCCTCGGCACCGGGCGCTATCTCGCTATTCAGACCGGCATCGTCATCGTCTGGATCTTCCTCAACGTCGTTGCGGTCAATCTGCAGTGGGACCCCTATCCCTTCATCCTGCTCAATCTCGCCTTCTCGACTCAGGCCGCCTACGCCGCGCCGCTGATTCTGCTGGCCCAGAACCGGCAGGACGACCGCGACCGCGTCTCCCTCGAGGAGGATCGCTCGCGCGCCCAACAGACCAAAGCCGACACCGAATTCCTGGCCCGCGAACTCGCTGCGCTGCGTATCGCCGTCGGTGAGGTCGCCACCCGCGACTACCTGCGCCGCGAACTCGACGAGATCAAGGCACTGCTCGAGCACGCAACCGGTCAACCGGTCACCTCGCCGAAAAAAGCACGCAAGAAGGCCGCCGCGCGG
The DNA here is from genome assembly GCF_002258645.1 of Rhodococcus sp. 15-649-2-2. NCBI lineage: Bacteria > Bacillati > Actinomycetota > Actinomycetes > Mycobacteriales > Nocardiaceae > Rhodococcus > Rhodococcus sp. 15-649-2-2. Next base: position 21,933 of record NZ_NPFM01000024.1, on the reverse strand, counting down.
GTGCAGGACGACGCCGGTGCGCCGGACGCGCCCGATAACGATCCGGTGCCCTGACCACACGGCTTCGCCGCTGATAACAGCCCGATAACAGAACAGTCTCGAATCAGGTACCCTCGATCCCGGTCATCAGCTCGGGCCCCGGACGTCGTCCGGGGAAATCAGGAGGTACAGCACGCGTGGGTCGTCACAGAAAAGCATCGACTTCCAAGGTTCGACGGAATTCGGTGATTGCTCTGGCAGGTCTCGTCCCCGCAGGACTGGTCACCGCCGCCACCAGCGCCGGAGCCACGGAATACATTCCGTTCGTCAGCGCGAAGACCTCGCCTGCTGCGCAGGAATCGAACTCGGTGGTCGAGACCCCCCAGCCGATCACTCAGGACCAGCAGGCTCAGCCGGTGGCGCAGGCCGAGCTTCCGATACCGGCACCGGTCCCTGCACCCGCGCCGGCCCCTGAGATCCCGCCCACACCGGAGCTCCCCACCAACCTGGCCGTCAGCCCCATCGCGATTCCGGTGGTCAACGTCGCCGCCTACAAGAACGCCGAGCGGATCCTGGCCCAGCAGCAACCCGGCTGCGGCATCAGCTGGACCGTCATCGCCGGCATCGGCCGCGTCGAGTCCACCCACGCCAACAACGGCAAGGTCGACGACTCGGGCGAACTGCACGAGCCCATCCTCGGACCGGTTCTGAACGGCACCCTGGCAGGCAATCAGGTGATCCGCGACACCGACGGCGGCGCACTCGACGGCGACACCCAGTACGACCGCGCAGTGGGACCGATGCAGTTCCTGCCCTCGACGTGGAACCTCTATCACGCCGACGGCAACGGCGACGGAGTCTCCGACCCACAGAATCTGTACGACGCAGCCCTGGCCACCGGCATGTACCTGTGCGACGACGGCACCAACATGCGTGATCTGGGATCCACCACCAGAGCGATCCTGCGCTACAACAATTCGATGGCCTACGTGGCGAACGTGCTGGCATGGTCGGCCGGATACGCCACCGGCATCGTCCCGACGTCGGACCAGCTCCCGCGCATTCACTGATCGGGTGTCCGCACCTGCCCTGCTGTCCATCGACGCAGTGCCCACCGCCTAGCATGAGGCAATGGCTGTACTGACCGAATCCGACGTTCGGACCGCGCTCACGAAGGTGATCGACCCCGAGATCCGCAAACCCATCACCGATCTCGGGATGGTCAAGAGCATCGATGTATCCGCCGACGGTTCCGTCGGTGTCGGCATCTACCTCACCACCTCCGGCTGCCCGATGAAGACCGAGATCAGCGATCGCGTCAAGAACGCCGTCGCCGACGTCGCAGGCGTGGGCACCGTGACAGTCGAGCTCGACGTCATGAACGACGAGCAGCGCACCGAACTACGCAAGTCCCTGCGCGGCGATTCCGCCGAGCCGATCATCCCGTTCGCGCAACCCGGATCCCTGACCCGCGTCTACGCGGTGGCGTCGGGCAAGGGCGGCGTGGGCAAGTCCAGTGTGACGGTCAATCTCGCGGCATCACTGACTGCTCGTGGGCTGTCGGTGGGGGTGCTCGACGCCGACATCTACGGCCATTCCGTGCCTCGTATGCTCGGCAACGACGCGCGGCCGACGCAGGTCGAGAAGATGATCATGCCGCCGCAGGCGCACGGCGTGAAGTTCATTTCGATCGCCCAATTCACCCAGGGCAACACTCCGGTCGTCTGGCGCGGACCGATGTTGCACCGCGCACTACAGCAATTCCTGGCCGACGTCTTCTGGGGCGACCTGGATGTGCTACTGCTCGACCTTCCCCCCGGCACCGGAGACGTGGCAATCTCTGTTGCCCAACTCATTCCGAGTGCCGAGATCCTCGTGGTCACCACTCCGCAGCAGGCCGCGGCCGAGGTTGCCGAGCGAGCTGGAGCAATTGCCCTGCAGACCCGCCAGCGCGTCGCAGGCGTCGTGGAGAACATGTCGTGGCTCGAACTACCCGACGGCACCCGCATGGACATCTTCGGATCCGGTGGCGGACAGGACGTATCGGACAGACTCACGAAAGCTGTCGGTGCCAGCGTTCCCCTCTTGGGCCAGATTCCCTTGGACACCGCCGTCCGCGAGGGTGGTGACGCCGGGATGCCGATCGTATTGAGCAACCCGGAATCGCCTGCGGCACAGGCATTGGAGGCCGTCGCCGCGAAGTTGGCAGTCCGCGAACGAGGACTGGTCGGAATGTCGCTCGGAATCGACTCGGCCCGCAAGCTCTAGAAACGACGGTTATACCCGACAAACGACGTCGGGAACAGGGTAGAAGCCTTAGGATTTGCCTTCAATCCTACTGTCGATAGAGAGTGGCCTTCATGAAGAAGCCGCATCGGATCAGGCCGGTCGTCGTTCCGGTTCTGATCGCCCTGATGATGACCCTGCTGGGATCGCTGCTCGGTCCTGGCCTGGCATCCGCACAACCCGCCCCGCCCGCGCAGAACTACTCGATCGCGACCGACACCACCTTCGCCCCGTTCGAATTCCAGGACGAGAGCGGCAAACTCGTCGGAATCGACATGGACCTGCTGGCCGCGATCTCGGTGGATCAAGGCTTCGACTACACCGTCGAGCAGGTCGGGTTCGATACCGCGCTCCAGGGCGTCACCAGCGGCCAGTTCAACGGAATGATCGCCGGCATGTCGATCACCGACGAACGCAAGGCCACCTTCGACTTCTCCGAGCCGTACTTCGATTCCGGTGTCCAGATGGCAATTCTGGATTCCAACGACGAGATCACGGGCTACGAGGATCTGCGCGGTAAGTCCGTCGCAGTCAAGAACGGCACCGAGGGCGCGACCTTCGCCGCGTCGATCGCAGATCAGTACGGCTTCACCATTCGCAGTTTCGACGACTCGGCCACCATGTTCGAGGAAGTGCGCACCGGCAACTCGGCGGCCGCCTTCGAGGACTACCCGGTGCTCGCATACGGCATCACCCAGGGCAACGGATTCAAGACCGTCACCGAGAAAGAAGCCGGTGCCAGTTACGGATTCGCCGTCGCCAAGGGCACCAACGCGCAACTGCTCGAACAGTTCAACACCGGCCTCGAGAACCTGCGCGCCAACGGCCAGTACGACCAGATTCTCGACACCTACCTCAACGCCGACGCCTCCACCGCAGACACGTCCATCCCCGGCCTGATCGCCAGCAGCTGGCAGTTGCTGCTCAAGGGCTTGTGGCTGACCATCGTGTTGACCGTCATTTCCATCGCCATCGCGTTGGTGCTCGGCGGAATCTTCGGCCTGTTCCGTGTCTCGACCAACATCGTGCTCCGCGGAATCGGCACCACCTACGTCGACATCTTCCGTGGCACACCGCTTCTGGTGCAGGCATTCTTCATCTACTTCGGTGTGCCCGCGGCGCTGAACTTCCAGATGTCGGCGTTCACCGCAGGCATCATCACGCTCTCGCTCAACGCCGGTGCCTACATGGCCGAGATCGTCCGCGGCGGCATCCTCGCCGTCGACAAGGGACAGATGGAGGCCTCGCGCAGCCTCGGCATCAGCTACCTCAAGTCGATGCGAAAAGTGGTGATGCCACAGGCAATTCGCACGATGATCCCGTCGTACATCAATCAGTTCGTCATCACGCTCAAGGACACGTCGCTGCTCTCGGTCATCGGCCTCGCCGAGCTGACGCAGACGGGTCGTCTGATCATCGCTCGTAACTTCGAGTCGTTCAACATGTGGCTCATCGTCGGCGTCCTGTACTTCATCATCATCATGGCTCTCACCAAGCTGTCGAACCGGCTCGAGAAGAGGATCAACAAATGAGCACCGAACTGACCAAGGACCTGCCGGTCGACAACGGTCCGGGAACGAAGATCTCGATCAAGGGCCTGCAGAAGGCGTTCGGCGACAACACGGTTCTCAAGGGCATCGACGCCGAGATCGCCAACGGTGAAGTGGTGTGTGTGATCGGCCCCTCGGGCTCGGGCAAGAGCACGTTTCTGCGCTGCCTCAACAAGCTCGAAGACATCACCGCCGGATCGGTCGTCGTCGACGGCACCGACCTCACGGGCAAGAACGTCGATCTGGACAAGGTGCGCCAGAACATCGGCATGGTGTTCCAGCACTTCAATCTCTTCCCGCACATGACCGCCCTCGAGAACGTCATGCTCGCGCCCGTCGAGACCAAGAAGATGTCGAAGTCGCAGGCGAAGGAGTCGGCTGCGAAGTTGCTCGAACAGGTCGGCCTGTCCGAGCGCGCCGACTACAAGCCGGCCAATCTCTCGGGCGGGCAGAAGCAGCGCGTCGCCATCGCCCGAGCATTGGCCATGAGCCCGTCGATCATGCTGTTCGACGAGGCAACCAGTGCCCTCGACCCCGAGATGGTCGGCGAAGTACTGCAGGTGCTGCGCGACCTCGCCAAGGGCGGTATGACGATGGTCGTCGTCACCCACGAGATGGGCTTCGCCCGCGAGGTCGCGGATCGAGTGATCTTCATGGCCGAGGGCGTCATCGTCGAGGAGGGAACCCCCGACGAGTTGTTCGGTAACCCACAGAACCCACGTACCCAGGACTTCCTGAACAAGGTGCTCTGAGCCCGCCCGCTCTCCCGTTTGCGTCAATGGACCACTGCCGCGCTCAGACGTGTGCAGTGGTCCATTCACGCAGCAGCGGGGTGTGGGTGAATGGACCATTGCCGCGCCCAGACGTATGCAAGGGTCCATTCACGCGGACGGGTGAGACCGAACGAGGAAGGGTTCAGGCTTACGTGGCGTCGGCGTCGATCGGCGGAGTCTCGCCCGCTGCGAGTTTCGGCGCGTCCTTGCTCATCGACACCCCACTCTGAGGAGTACCTGTCTGCGGCGTCGGTCCGCCGAGGTTCTTCGGCTTGGTGTCGAAGGGCTTGCCCTTGAAGGTGTCGTCCAAGGGGTTCTTGAAGATCGAATCGTCGCCGTCGAGCAGGTGCTTGGTGATCACCGCACGCGGCGTCATGCCCCGGAGCTGGTTGAGGTCGGCGAGCGGTTTGCGAAGGTCCTCGAAGTCGGTACCCAGCTCGTCCTTGAGCTGCTGACTCGCGCCGTTGGCGTAGTCCTTGACCTGGCGGATGGACTTGGACACCCAGCTGATGGCGCCGGGAAGGCGATCCGGACCGAGGATGACCAGAGCTGCTACGAGGAGGATTACGAGCTCTCCCCAACCGATGTTGCCGAACACGCCTGCCAGCCTACGTCGTCAGTCCGAAACCGGCGTGACGGAGACGTCCACCAGCCGTCCCGAACGGACGAGTTGCACGGGTACCGCTTGACCGATCGTGGTCTCCTGCACCGCGACGACCAGTTCGTCCGCGTCTCCGACAGTGCGATCGCCGACCTTGGTGATGACGTCTCCTTCGACAATTCCGGCCTGCTGCGCCGGGCCGTCGGTGCGCACGTTGGCGACTTCGGCACCGGCCGAGGTGTCGTTGATGACCGAGCGGGCGTTGATGCCGAAGTCCGGATGTCTCATGACGCCGTCCCGGATCAGGCTCTGTGCCACCTCGGTGACCTCGTCGACCGGAATCGCAAAGCCCAAGCCGACCGATCCGCCGCTCTCGCTTCGGATCGCCGAGTTGATGCCGATGACGCGGCCCTCGAAGTCGATGAGCGGGCCACCGGAGTTACCGGGGTTGATAGCGGCGTCGGTCTGTACGGCGTCGATGACCGCATCGGTGTCGGTGCCCTCCCCCGACAACGCGACGGGACGGTCGAGCGCGCTGACGATGCCGGAGGTGACCGTCTTGTTCAATCCCAGGGGCGATCCGACGGCAATGACGTCCTGACCGACGCGAACGTCGCCGGAACTACCGAGCTGGGCCTCGGTGAGGTTGCCGACCTCGGTCTTCAGGACGGCGAGGTCGGTCTTGGTGTCGCGGCCGACGATGCGGCCGGGCACCTTGGTGCCGTCGGAGAAGGTGACTTCGAGTGTCGAGTTGTCCGGGTCGGACGCGGCAAGCGAGATCACGTGGTTGTTCGTCACGATGTAGCCGTCACCGCTGATCACGACGCCCGAGCCGGTGCCCCCGGTCTCCCCGAGCGTCACCTGGATCGACACGACGGACGGAAGAACCGCGTCGGCGACCTTGCTGATCTGCCCGCGCGGGATGTCGTCACCGCTGGACTGGGTCAGTGTCACTTTTTGGCTGGTCAGTGCGCCGGTCACCTCGGCGGTCAGGCGACCGAACAGGCCACCGACCAAGCCGATGACGAGTGCGAGGACACCGAGTACGACGAGAGCTCGGACCGATACCGACCGTCCGAACAACACGTCGCGGACGCCGAGTTTGGTTCCGGGAGGAAGCACAGGAGGTGGTGGAGTATCGACCGCTGCGCTGCCGAGAGATACCCGGGACGCGGGATCACGCCACGGATCGGCCGGCTCCGACGCGGCGGTGTCGCCGTCGTTGTGTCCGTCGGGATCACGCTGGAGCGATTCCTGAGCGTCGTCCGGACGTCCGAATGCCTCGGCGAGGATCGGATCGGGTGGTCGAACGGACACACGCGACGGCAATTGCTCGCCGGGGCGGCGCGGCGAGAACGAGCCGTCGACGTCCTCGGGACGTCCGAACACCGAAGCCGACAACGGATCGACGGAGGGCCGATACACCGGACGCGGTGGCAACCGTGGACCGTCCGGACCGTTCTGCACGGCCTCGAAATCCGACGGGTCGGTGCCTGCGGTCTCGGTGCTGGTCGAATTCGATGTCACGCGTCCGGTTACCCCTCGCATACGTCGGTGTGAGAGTTCAGTATCACTCGAGCGGTCGACTCGGCTCGATGCAGGTGAGAAGTCGGGCAGATCTCGATGTCGTCAGCGTCGGCGACGACGCACAGCGGCGACGGACGACATGAAGGTTCGCTTGGTGTGGGCCGGCCGATCCTCGCCGGCGCACGACGGGATCTGGCTGAGCAGGCCGAGCAGAGAGTGCGGCATCGACATCTCACCCGCCCCGCGCAACGCTTTGCGCGCTTGCTGCTGAGCCTCGACCTCGGCCGCGCATTCCGGGCATTCGGCGAGGTGGTGGGCAGCACGAAGGTACGCGGGCATCCGCAATTCGCCGTCGACGTATGCCGCAACGGCCTCACTGGCCAGATGTTCGGTGGAGCTGAACTGCCGGGGCTTGCGCGCCTGCGTCATCCAACCCTCCTCGTAGCTAGTGGACACTTGCGTGACCGGAGTCGACCTTCCCGTGCACTCGAAGGTACTCGCGTAGCGCCTGGCGTCCACGGTGAATGCGACTGCGGACCGTTCCGAGCTTGACGCCCAGTGTCGCACCGATTTCCTCGTACGACAGTCCTTCGATGTCGCACAGCACAATTGCGGCGCGGAACTCGGGTGCCAGCGAGTCGAGTGCCGACTGCAGATCGGGGTCGAGCCGCGCGTCGTGGTAGATCTGCTCGGGGTTGGGCCGGTCGGAGGGGACGCGGTCGTAGTCCTCGGGCAGTGCTTCCATGCGGATGCGGCTACGGCGACGGACCATGTCCAGGAACAGGTTCGTGGTGATGCGGTGCAGCCAGCCCTCGAAGGTGCCGGGCTGGTAGTTGGACAGGGAGCGGAACACCCGGATGAACGTGTCCTGAGTCAGGTCTTCGGCATCCTGAGCGTTACCGGACAGGCGGTAAGCCAGTCGGTAGACGCGGTCGCCGTGCTCGCGAACCAGCTCGTCCCAGGACGGCATGGTGGAGTCCTCGCCGGTCGCATCGAACACTGCGGTTCCGCTGAGGTCCTCGGGCGCGGGTACGGACTCGGGTAGACGCGCGGTGTCGCGATCGCCGTTGATCTTGTAAATAGCTGGATCCTCCTGCTCAGGACTGCGTACGTCCTTCTGACTCAACCGACGACTACCCTCGGATGTTCCAGCTCACACTTCGCAATCGAGACGGACCTTCGATTCCTCCATAGCCTGACCGACCCGCGTGTGGGTCCGGTATGAATCACCTGAGGCGCACCTGAGAATGTGTGCGTGAGATCGAGCCTCCGGCACGATAACCTCGGGGCGTGCCGACCAACGCCGAGAAGATGCTCGCCTACGCCGAAGACTCCGCTCAGGAGGACGAGGTTCTCATCGCAGCCAGAGAGCGCGCCATCGACCTCGGTGCCGCCCCGGTACCGCCGTCGGTCGGGGCGATTCTGAGTATCTTCACCCAGATGCTCGGGGCCAAGACGGTCGTCGAGATCGGAACGGGCGCAGGAATCAGCGGGCTGTGGCTGCTCGACGGGATGCGCGCCGACGGCGTTCTCACCACGATCGACACCGAGCCGGAGCACCAGCGTGCGGCCCGAGAAGCGTTCCGCGCCGGAGGAATTGCACCCTCACGCACCCGGTTGATCAATGGCTGGGCACTGGACGTGCTCCCCCGATTGGCCGACGACACCTACGACCTGGTGTTCATCGACGCCAGTCCCGCGGACCATCCGCACTTCGTCGCCGAGAGCGTTCGACTGCTCCGCCCCGGTGGAGTTCTGGTGCTGCACAACGCGTTGCTCGGTGGACGAGTCGCCGATCCCACTCAGCGCGACGCCACAGCGGTGGCCGTTCGATCCGCCGCGCGAGCGATCGCCGAGGACGAGCGGCTCACGACGGTGCTGCTGCCCCTCGGCGACGGTTTGATCTGCGCGTCGAGAGCGTGAGTGCGCTCCGCGCAGTGGTGCGGTTATGTGCCCTCCGCGGCACCTAACCGCACCACTGCCGCAGGCTCTAGATCCAGACGCCCTTACCGACCGAGACGACTCCCCCGGCGCTGACGTTGAAGCGTTCGCGATCGCGTTCGTGGTCCACACCGATGATCTCGCCGTCACCCACGACGACGTTCTTGTCCAGGATCGCGTGCCGGACGACGGCACCCTTACCGATCTTGACGCCGGGCATCAGGACACTGCCCTCGACGGTCGCGCCGCTGTCGATCATGACGTTGGAGCTGAGCACCGAATTGCGGACGGTGGCAGCAGACAGGATGCAGCCGGCACCGACCACCGACTCCTGAGCCAAGCCGCCCTGAACGAATTTCGCGGGTGGCAGGTTCTCGGCCGATCCACGGATGGGCCAGCGTCGGTTGTACAGATTGAAGATGGGGTGCACCGACACCAGGTCCATGTGGGCGTCGTAGAAGGCGTCGATGGTGCCTACGTCTCGCCAGTACCCGCGATCGCGTTCGGTGGCGCCGGGCACGACGTTGTCGTTGAAGTCGTAGACCGACGCGACGCCTGCTTCGACGAGCGCCGGAATGATGTCGCCGCCCATGTCGTGGTCGGAGTCGCTGTTCTCGGAGTCGGCCTTGATGGCGTCGACGAGCACCTTGGTGGTGAAGACGTAGTTGCCCATGGAGGCATAGGTGACATCGGGGTCGTCGGGGGTTCCGGGCGGTTGAGCCGGCTTCTCCAGGAACTGGGTGATCTTGCCGTCGGAGTCGGAGTCGATGCACCCGAAGGCGAATGCCTCGCTGCGCGGCACCCGGATACCGGCAACGGTGACGCCTGCACCGGAGTCGATGTGCTGCTGCACCATCTGCTCGGGGTCCATCCGATAGATGTGGTCGGCACCGAACACCATGATGTATTCGGGGTCCTCGTCGTACACCAGGTTCAGTGACTGGAAGATGGCGTCGGCGCTGCCGGTGTACCACCGGGGCCCGAGTCGCTGCTGCGCCGGCACCGGAGTGATGTACTCCCCGGCGAACCCGGACAGCCGCCACGTCTGCGAGATGTGGCGGTCCAGTGAATGGGACTTGTACTGGGTGAGCACGCAGAGCCGGAGGTAACCGGCGTTGACGAGATTGCTCAGCACGAAGTCGATGAGTCGGTAGGCGCCCCCGAAGGGAACGGCCGGCTTGGCTCGGTCGGCGGTCATCGGGTAAAGACGTTTACCCTCACCACCGGCAAGCACGATCCCTAGTACGTGCGGTTGTGTCCTCACCCACTCAACCTATCCGCACCGAGAGAACCTTGCGAGCAGTACACGCACAACTGCTGGGGAATGTAGGTTCGTTCACGTGCGCGTAGCAATGATGACCAAGGAATATCCCCCGGAGATCTACGGTGGCGCAGGAGTTCATGTCACCGAGTTGTCCGCGCAGCTGAAGTCACTGTGCGACGTGGACATCCACTGTATGGGCGCGCCCCGCGACACTGCGCAGGTGCACGACCCGGATCCCGCTCTCGCCGGAGCCAACGCTGCGTTGACGACGTTGTCGGCCGAGCTGCGAATGGCGAACGCGGCCTCGGGCGCAGACGTGGTGCATTCGCACACCTGGTACACCGGCCTCGCGGGCCACCTCGCAGCCGAGCTGTACGACGTTCCCCACATCCTCACCGCCCACTCGCTCGAACCGCGCCGGCCCTGGAAGGCCGAACAGCTCGGCGGCGGATACCGCATCTCGTCGTGGTCCGAGCGCAACGCCGTGGAATACGCCGACGCCGTCATCGCCGTCAGCGAGGGCATGGCCAAAGATGTGCTCGACGCCTATCCGCGACTCGACAAGAGCCGGGTTCACGTGGTGCGCAACGGAATCGACACCGAGCGCTGGTTCGCCGATCACGGCACCTCGACGCTGGACGAGATCGGCGTCGATCGAAGCAAGCCGATCGTCGCCTTCGTCGGGCGCATCACCCGACAGAAAGGCGTCGGGCACCTGATCGCGGCCGCCCACCACTTCGATCCGTCCATCCAGCTCGTGTTGTGCGCAGGCGCGCCCGATACACCCGAGATCGCTGCGGAAACCGAGCGCGCGGTGGCACTGCTCGCCGAACAGCGGGGCGGCGTGTTCTGGGTCAAGGACATGCTTCCCACCGACAAGATCCGCGAAATACTCACTGCGGCAGCAGTATTCGTGTGCCCGTCGGTATACGAGCCGCTCGGTATCGTCAATCTCGAAGCAATGGCCTGCGAAACCGCCGTTGTGGCATCGGACGTCGGCGGTATCCCCGAGGTGGTCGACGACGGCCGCACCGGACGCCTGGTGCACTACAACTCCTACGAACCCGACGTATTCGAGCGGAATCTGGCCGACACCGTCAACGCAGTCGCCCTCGACCCCACACTCGCGACGGCAATGGGCAAGGCAGGACGCGAGCGCGCCGTCGCCGAGTTCTCGTGGGCGTCGATCGCGCAGCAGACCCTCGCCGTCTACGACGCAGCGTTGGCGCGGCGGCGATAGGTCGACACTGTCACCGACGCGGTGACCTCGATGCCGTCCGGTAGCTGCGCCAGCGCTGCGGACCGCGACTCGGGGTCACCGTGCCGCGCCGACGGGCCCATTCCGATCAATGTCTCGATGTCGTGGTGCGAGAGCATCATCGAGTACTCGAGCGGGGATTCTGCCACCGGCTCGAACAAGCCGGACAGCGATTCACCGAGCCTGCGCGTCTTGTTCTCTTCGACGCCGATGAGGCCCAGTGGGCCCCGCAGCTCGTGCTGGTGACGCGCAGTGGGTGTCACGACCACGAGCACGCCGTCGGGTACGAGAACTCGGCTGAACTCGGCGGCGTTGCGCGGAGAGAACACACACGTCACTGCGGACGCGGTTTCTGTTCGCACCGGTAGGCCACTCCAGATGTCCGCGACCACGGACCCCAGACGAACGTGTGATCGCGCAGCGCGGCGTGCAGCGAACTTCGAGACGTCGACGCCTACGCCCCGGGCATCGGGACGGGCGTCGAGCACAGCCGCGAGATAGTGACCGGTACCGACCCCGACGTCGAGTACCACTTCGCTGTTCGACGGAACGGCAGCCGAGACCGCTGCTGCGATCGGGTCGAAATGGCCCTTCCCCAGGAACGTGTCGCGAGCGGCGATCATCTCCGCCGAGTCACCGGTGAACTTGCCGCCGTCTCCGGTCGACAAACTGACGTAGCCCTGACGAGCCACGTCGAACGAATGTCCTCGATCGCACAACAGCGTCCGATCGGTATCGCCGAAGTCCATGCCGGATTCGAAGTCGCGCGCCCGGCATTGCGGACACAGCAGCAGATCGACGACATCGGTCAGCATCGAGCACCTCTCTCACACCGGAACGACCGCCCTTCGCCACGACACTCGTCGCCACAACACAAAGCCCCGCTTGCCGGTACGGCGAGCGGGGCTGAGCGACGAGCGATCGACGTGACTATCAGCCGGTGACACCCTTCAATTCGTCTCCGAGTGCCGCGGCCTCGTCGGGGGTCAATTCGACGACCAATCGGCCGCCCCCCTCGAGCGGGACACGCATGACGATTCCTCGTCCCTCTTTGGTTGCTTCGAGGGGACCGTCCCCGGTCCGGGGCTTCATCGCCGCCATCCTCTGCTCCCTCCAGATCTGCGCCCATCAGCACGGCGCCTCGGCCTAAAAGATAAATTTCGTCGCGGGGCGACGGGTGTTGAGTCCTATTCTTCCCTATCGACCTCGATACCGGGAATCGGAGTCGGTATTCGTGACCTGCACACAACACCCCGACAGGTGATCGTCGACCATTCCGGTGGCCTGCATCAAGGCATAGGCGGTTGTCGGACCGACGAACCGCAGCCCCCGACGCTTGAGCTCCTTGGCCAGAGCCTTCGACTCGGAGGTCGAGGCAGGCACGTCGGAGGACTCCGTCAGCCGCCCCGGCCTGGGTTCGGGCGCAAAGGACCAGAGCAGGGTGTCGAGGTCGGTGTCGTTCAACTCGACGATGACACGAGCATTGTTCACTGCAGCGTCGATCTTGAGGCGATTACGCACGATCGACGCATCGTTCATCAACCGTTCGACATCTGCGGTGCCGAATCGTGCCACTCGTTCCGGGTCGAAACCGGCGAATGCGCTCCGGAAACTCTCGCGTTTGCGCAGGATCGTGATCCACGCCAGGCCGGACTGGAACGCCTCGAGACACAGCCGCTCGTACAGTTCGTTTCGCCCGTGAAGAGGCTGCCCCCACTCGGTGTCGTGGTAATCCCGATACAGCTCGTCGTCGGTGGCACCCCACGGGCAGCGCAGCCTGCCGTCCGGTCCGGCGACAGCGCTCACCGCTCGCCCGGTTCGGTCGTGCCCGGCTCGTGGTCGACAGAGGGCCTGAACCCCAACTGTGTGCCGGCCTCCGCTGCAGACAACCGCGACCGAAGCATGTCGATTTCGCCGCCGAGCCGTTCGAGTGCCCAATCGACCTCGCTCGGCTTGTACCCCCGCACGGTCTGCTGGAACTTCAGCGCGCGCACGTCGGTACCGGTGACGCCCTCCGCAGGCAGCACGGTCGCGGTGGTTCCCTCGGGCAGTGGGCCCAGTTCCTCACCGCGACCGAACACCGTCGACGCCACGAAGAACAATGCAGCAGCGACGACGGCAATGACGACGACGTAGATCAGCAGCGTCAACATGCCACGATCTTGTCACGCCCGCCCGACACGCCTACTTCAGCGAGTTCATCGCCGGTCGATCCATCAGCGACACCTCGGTCGAGAACGGCTGGAAGGAATCACCGTCCACCCGGAACTGCATCAGCCCGGCACCGGAATCGACCATGCCGCACCGGTTCAGCATCGTTCCGACGATCTGTCTGCTCATCGCCCCGAGCTCTACCAGCGGACGGTTGCGGTGCTTGCGTACGCCGAGATTCACCTGACCGATCGCTTGCAGACCGAGCCTGTCGTACGTATCGAGCAACAGCCCGATCTCCACTCCGTAGCCTGGCGCGAACGGCACTGCGGACAGCAGTTCGCGAGTACCCGCGTATTCCCCGCCGAGCGGCTGAATGACGCCCGTCAATTCCGGTCGCAGTGCAGCGAGCAGTGGCCTGGCCACGAGCTCGGTGACACGTCCACCGCCGTTGGCATCCTCGGTCCCGCTGACCCGCAGCGGACGCCGGTAGTAGCCCTTGACGAGGTGGATGCCGTCGCCCATCAGCAGCGGGCCGAGCAATTTCGGTACGAACGCCGGATCGGGATTGATCAGATCGGAGTCGACGAAGGCGATGAGATCACCGGTCGACGCTGCGACCGATCGCCACAGCACCTCACCCTTGCCCGGCACCGGGTCGATCCCGGGGACCGCTTCCTCGCGGCTGATGACTCGCGCGCCTGCCGCCGTCGCCCGGACGGCTGTTTCGTCGGTCGAACCGGAGTCCAACACGATCAGCTCGTCGACGAGTCCCCCGAGCAGGGGATGAATCGTGTCGATGACCGCGGCAACGGTCTGTTCCTCGTTCAGCGCCGGGAGTACCACCGACACCGTCCGGCCCGCCTTCGCGGCTTCCAGTTCGGCGATCGTCCAGTCGGGGACGTCCCAGCTGTTGGTCTCGGACCATGCCATGGTCACGTCCGTTCGATCCGCAAGTGTCATGCCAGACCCCTGACCGTCCGCGCCGGGGTTCGGAGCCCCTGGATCGCTGCCACCATGTCTACGACTCTTCTGGTCGACGCAACCTCGTGCACCCGGAACATTCGGGCTCCGCCTGCTGCGGCCAATGCTGTCGCTGCCAATGTTCCCTCCAACCGGTCGACGAGCTCTACCCCTAGAGTCTCGCCTACGAAGTCCTTGTTGCTCAGCGCCATGAGCACAGGCCACCCGGTGTTTACAAGATCGTCCACGCGCCGCAACAACTCGAGCCCGTGATAGGTGTTTTTCCCGAAATCGTGCGTCGGATCGATCAATATCGAATCTTTCTTCACCCCCTCGGCGACAGCATTCTCGGCGGCTGCGGTGACTTCCGCGATCACGTCCGCCACCACATCGGCATACCGAACCCGATACGGACGCGTCCGCGGCACGGCACCACCGGTGTGCGAACAGACGATGCCGACACCCTCGGAGGCCGCGACGCGCACCAACTCGGGGTCTGCCCCGGCCCAGGTGTCGTTGATCAGATCCGCGCCCACTCCGCAGGCCAACCTGGCGACTTCGCTACGCCAGGTGTCGACACTGATCAGCAGCTCGGGATAAGCACCGCGGATGGCCTCGACGAACGGAACGACACGTCGGATCTCCTCGTCGGCGTCGACGATGTCGCCCGGACCGGCCTTCACACCGCCGATGTCGACCATGTCGGCACCCTCGGCGACTGCCCGGTGCACCGACGCCATAGCGGCATCGTCGGTGAAATTCGCACCCCCGTCGTAGAACGAATCGGGGGTGCGATTGACGAT
This sequence comes from Rhodococcus sp. 15-649-2-2, assembly GCF_002258645.1. Lineage (NCBI taxonomy): Bacteria > Bacillati > Actinomycetota > Actinomycetes > Mycobacteriales > Nocardiaceae > Rhodococcus > Rhodococcus sp. 15-649-2-2. The sequence continues at coordinate 6,837 of NZ_NPFM01000024.1, read as the reverse complement.
GGCCATCACCAAAGCGCGGTCGTCGGCAACCGGTTTGCCGCAGAGGGTGCTCATGAAATCAATAGTGACACGCGCGCATCTTTCGGGTGCTCAGCCTTTGGGAGCCTTACCTGCGGCCACCTCGTCGACGTACCCGTCGTACGCCTTTTCGTAGCCACCGGACTTGCCGCGCAGCACGTACAGATCGCTGGCACTGTCTTCCTCGTACCCGAGCTTGCGAAGGGCCACCTTCTGGCTCTTGAACGTCGACGTCTGCTCCAGGCTGTCCACGACACGCACGAACAGCGGCACCGCGTAGCTCGGCAGCTTGTCGTAGAGGTGCTCGGCGACCGATTTGCCGTCGAAGGTCTCGCCTTCGCGCAGCGTCACCGCCGCCATGCCGGCCTTGCCGTCGGTTCCGTCGATATCGACGCCGTACACGACGGCACCGTCGACCGAGGAATGTCCGCCGAGGGCACCTTCGACCTGGGTGGTGGCCACGTTCTCGCCCTTCCAGCGGAAGGTGTCACCGAGGCGATCCACGAACGCGACGTGCATCCAGCCCTGCTTGCGGACCAGGTCGCCGGTGTCGAACCAGGCGTCACCGTCCTTGAAGCCGTCGCGCACCATCTTCTTCTCGGTGGCCTTGTCGTCGGAGTAGCCGTCGAACGGTGCCCGGTCGGTGATCTTGGACAGCAGCAATCCGATTTCCCCGTTGCCGACCTTGCGGAGCTTGCCGTCCTGGCCGCGCTTGGCCTTGCCGGATTCCTCGTCGTACTGCACCACGGCGTACGGAAGCGGGCAGATGCCCGCGGTCTTCTTCATGTTCAGGGCATTGATGAACGCGATGTTGCATTCGCTGGCGCCGTAGAACTCGGCGACGCGGGAGATACCGAATCGCTCGGTGAACTCTTCCCAGATCTCCGGACGGAGGCCGTTGCCGACGATCAACTTGACCGAGTTGTCGCGATCGGAACTCTTCTTCGGCTGCGTCAGCAGGTAACGGCACAGCTCGCCGATGTAGGTGAAGGCCGTGGCCTTGTTGACCCGGATGTCGTCCCAGAAATTGCTCACCGAGAACTGCTTGCCGATGGCCATGGTAGCTCCGCCTGCGAGCACCGAGGACAGCGTCACAGTCAGCGCGTTGTTGTGGTAGAGCGGCAGGCAGCAGTAGATGACGTCGTTGCTGCGCAACCGGACACCCATGTTGCCCAGACCGGACATCGACTTGAGCCAGCGGAAATGGCTCATCAGGCTGGCCTTCGGCATGCCGGTGGTACCCGAGGTGAAGATGTAGAACGCCTTCTCCTTGGCCTGGATCTCCGCGGTGACCTTCGGGTTGGCCGTGGACGCCGTTGCGGCCAGCTCGGCCAGCTTCTTCAGTGGCAGCACCGCTCCCACCTTCGGCTCCGTGTCGAGCGAATCGAGAGCTTCCTGCGCGTTCTCGTCCAGTACCAGGACCTTCGCGTCGAGAATCCCGAGGCTGTGCTCGAGCACGTCGCCGCGCTGGTTGTAGTTCAGCATGCCTGCCGTGGCACCGAGCTTGACGGCAGCGAGCGCGGCGAACAGCGCCTCCGGACGGTTCTTGCTCAGCACGCCGACGACGTCACCGCGCTGTACACCGTGGTCGGCGAACACTGCGGCGTACTGGTTGACCAGCTCGTTGGCGTCCTTGTACGAGGTCGACTCACCCTCGAACCGCACGAACGGGCGGCTGCTGTTCTTGGCAGCGGCCTCCTGAAAGATCAGGCCGATCGACACCTTGTGATCGGGCTTGCGGGTGAAACCCGCCAGACCCTTGAGCAGGCTCGGCACCTCCGTCACCATTTTCGGCAACGCGACCGCGAGGTCGGTCACTCCAATTTTCTGACGGGCATCGACAGCCATGAACTCCCCTTCGAAGACAGTGTGAGATTTCTTACCCTACTTGAGAGTAACAACTTTGAGGAGCTCACTCCGCGGGCACGGTTCGTGACCTGTCACAACGTTGCGCACGCATCCAGTGCCGAATCGACCGTCGTCGTCCTGACCAGTGCGTCGAGTGCTCGCTGTTGCACGAATCCGGTCGACCGGAGACCGTCGATCCACTGCATCATCCCGTCGAAATGGCCGAACGGATCGAGCATCACCATCGGCTTGCTGTGCATGCCCAGGTAGCCCGCAGTCCACGTCTCGAACAGTTCCTCGAGCGTTCCGATACCGCCGGGCAGCGTGATGAACGCGTCGGCGCGATCCTCCATGATCTTCTTGCGCTCGCGCATCGTGTCGGTGACGATCAGCTCATCGGCATCGACGTCGGCGACCTCGCGGTGCACGAGCGCCTTCGGGATGACGCCGACGGTGTTCCCGCCTGCCGCTCGCGTCGCCGCGGCCACCGCGCCCATCATCGAGACGTTGCCACCGCCCGAGACGAGTTGCCAGCCACGTCGGCCGATCTCGGTTCCGACGTCACGAGCGAGTTCGATGAACGAGGAGTCGACGGGACCCGACGCGCAGTAGACGCAGACACTGAGCGTGTGTCCCCCAGTTGCTGGGTTGCTCGCTGCTGGGTTGCTCACTGCTGGGTTGCTCGCTGCTGGATTGTTCACTGCTGGGCCTCGCGGACGATGCGGACGGCCTCGTCGACGCTGTCGGTGCAGTGGATGAGATCGAGGTCCTTCTCGGACACCTTGCCTTCTTTCACGAGAGTCGTCTTGATCCAATCGAGCAGTCCCGACCAGAAGTCTTTGCCCAACAACACGATCGGGAACTTCGTGACCTTGGCGGTCTGCACCAGGGTCAGCGCCTCGAACAGTTCGTCGAGGGTACCGAAGCCGCCGGGTAGGCATACGAACGCCTGGGAGTACTTGACGAACATGGTCTTGCGAACGAAGAAGTATCGAAAGTTGACGCCCAGATCGACCCACTCGTTGAGTCCTTGCTCGAACGGCAATTCGATGCCCAATCCGATCGAGTATCCGTCGGCCTCGCTCGCACCGCGGTTGGCACCTTCCATCACGCCCGGCCCGCCGCCGGTGATGACGGCAAAGCCCTCACTGGCGAGAGCGGCCCCGAGCTGCCGGGCTCGGGCGTACTCGGGATGGTCGACGGGGGTGCGGGCCGAACCGAATACCGTCACAGCTTTCGGTACCTCGGCGAGAGCGCCGAATCCCTCGACGAACTCACTTTGGATGCGCAACACCCGCCAGGTATCGGAGTGAATCCAGTTACCTGATCCTCGCTCGTCGAGCAGGCGTTGATCCGAGGTGGACGTCTCGGTGTTTCGGCCACGCCGGAGTACTACGGATCCCTTGTGCTTGGCCGGCTTCTCGGTGCCGTGTTCCTCGAAACTGCTTGGGCCCTCGACGCTGTTCATGGCGTCCAGGCTATCCGGCAGAGAGGTAGCTCCGGAGAACCTGTGTGACGTGGCTGATCTGCTCGACGGGGACGCGTTCGTCCCGCTTGTGGGCGAGGTTGGGATCGCCGGGCCCGTAATTGACCGCCGGGATGCCAAGTGCCGAGAACCGAGACACGTCGGTCCAGCCGTATTTCGCCCGAAACTGCCCGCCCGCGGCCTCGATCAGCGCAGCCGCCGCGGGCTGGTTCAGACCGGGGAGGGCACCCGGCGACGAGTCGGTGACCTCGAAGCCGAGATCGAGCCCGTCGACCACCTCACGAACGTGCTCGACGGCCTCGGTGACACTGCGATCCGGTGCGAACCGGAAATTCACGTCGAGTTCGGCGGCGTCGGGAACGACATTTCCCGCAACCCCACCGGAGATCCGAACTGCTTGCAGCCCTTCGCGATACACGCAGCCGTCGATGTCGACGGTGCGAGATCGATACGCAGCGAGCCGGTTGAGTACGGCACCGAATTTGTGAATTGCGTTGTCTCCCAGCCAGGAACGGGCACTGTGCGCCCGCGTCCCCGATGCCGTCAGCCGGACCCGCAGCGTCCCTTGACACCCGGCCTCGATGAAACCGCCGGACGGTTCACCGAGAATGGCGACGTCGGCTTCGAGCCACTCCGGCAGTTCTCGCTCGATGCGGCCGAGTCCGTTTCGCGAGGCCGCGATCTCCTCGCAGTCGTAGAACACCAGAGTCAGCTCGTGCGCGGGGTTGTCGATGGTCGCCGCGAGATGCAGGAACACGGCGTCCCCCGACTTCATGTCGACGGTTCCGCACCCGTGCAGGATGTCGCCCTCGGCACTGTCGTGTTCCCGCCTCGACGGCACGTTGTCGGCGATGGGCACCGTGTCGAGATGGCCGGCCAGCATCACCCGCGATCCGAGTCCGCGGTTGGTTCTGGCCAGAACGGCGTTGCCGCTCCGAATGATCTCGAAGCCCGTGGTCTGCTCGCGGAGCGCCTGCTCCACCTCGTCGGCGATGCGCGATTCGTCCTCACTCACACTGGGGATGTCCACCAGTGCAGCAGTGAGATCTATCGGGTCGGCATGAAGTTCGAGCGTCACGCCGACAACCCTAGGCTTTGGGTCCCGGAATCTCGCGGACCACGCCGTCGAAGCCTGCACCGAACAATCGTCCGCTCGAAAAACCCTGTTCGGAGCGACCGTAAGCGACAACGCTCGTCAACCGGGTACCGGTGCCGATCACGCAGGTGGCCCCCGGCGCATCGATGCGGACGACGGATCCGCCGGCATTGAGCGGCACCACGGGGCGTCCGGCGGAATCGAGAGTCAGGCCGTCCGGCGCTGCGAAGGAGCCCAGTCCCGACAGGTCGAGCAGGCTCTCCGGTGCCGACGGGTTGGCAATCGGAATTCGGCTGACCCCTGGGTTCACGAATGTTCGCGAGACGTACAGATACTGATCAGCGGCGTCGAGGACAGCGCCGTTGGCGCTCGGAAAGCGAGCCCAGTCCGGGTCGACGGAACCGTCGGGACCGATCCGACCGATGAGCGAGCCGAAGTCGTTGGTGGCGTACACAGTTCCGTCTGCAGCGACAGCGAGTCCGTTGGCAGCACTCAGGCCGGTCGCAAACGGGGTGACGGCAAGCGTGTTCACATCGAGTCGAACGATGCCGGCCGCCTTGACGAGGTCGCCGACGAGGACGCGAGGGTCGGCCCCGTAGCCAACCAGGAGTGTGCCGTCGGGCATCCAGGCCAGAGCTCCGCCGCCGCCGCTCGGAACCTTCGCGATGGGGTACGCGGCCCTGCCCGGCGCATCGATGCGGTACACCCGGCCGGAGACGATGTCGGTGACGTAGGCGCGGCCCGACGCGTCGACGGCCAGGCCTTCGAGTGCTGCCCCGGGAATTCTCGTGACCACGGCCGACGAACCGCCGGCTCCGGCGCAGTTGGGATCGGCGGCAGCGGTGCCCGAACCGACAACGGCGCTGCTCACGGCGATCAGCGCCGCAGCGATCACTGTTACTGCCGAACGCGTGCGTGTGGACTTGCTCGAACTCATGACGCCCCCAGACTCGGCGACCCCCTGTCAGCCGATGGGCATGTCTACCACGCGCCTGCGACAACCAAACCCAGGGCGACTCCGAGGACGATCGTCGTGGCCAGCGTCGTCACCAATCCGGTGAAAGAGACGCCGTCCGCCACCACCGCGGCGGCTCCACGGCTGCGCGAGCCGATGCGGGTGGTCATCGGAGAAACTCTGTCAGCTCCCCCGCCCTCTACCCGTCCACCCGCATCCCGATGCGATCACACTCGACAGTCGAATCGGTAACGAACCGACGCGGCATCAGGATCGGATTCCGGAAACCAGTCCGCGTACCCGCGATGACGGGTGAACCCGCGCACGAAACCCACCGCGTATTCTTCCTGCCGTGAGCGCACAGGGAGCATCAGCAGTAGGTATTGCCAACATCACGACGTCGGGTGTCGTTCTCGACACCTGGTTTCCGAGCCCCGAGCTCGGGTCGGGCTTCGAGACCGGCACCACTCGACTCGAGGGATCCGACATCCCGGAGGAGTTCTCTTCTCTCGTCGGACCGGACGACGCGCGCGGTGTCGAGGTCGTTGCGGTTCGCACCAGCATCGCTTGCCTCGACGACGCCCCGATCGACGCACACGATGCGTATCTGCGACTGCATCTGCTCTCGCACCGGCTGATTCAGCCGCACGGGCAGAACCTCGACGGAGTGTTCGGCCTGCTCGCCAACGTCGTCTGGACCAACTTCGGCCCCGCAGCGGTCGACGGCTTCGAAACGGTGCGCGCGAAGCTTCGCGCCCGCGGGCACGTGACGGTGTACGGCGTCGACAAGTTCCCGCGTCTGGTCGACTACGTCGTTCCCACCGGAGTTCGCATCGCCGACGCCGACCGCGTGCGCCTCGGTGCTCATCTGGCCAGCGGTACGACCGTCATGCACGAGGGCTTCGTCAACTTCAATGCCGGGACGCTCGGCAACTCGATGGTCGAGGGGCGCATCTCCGCCGGAGTCATCGTGGGCGACGGTTCCGACGTCGGCGGCGGCGCGTCGATCATGGGCACACTCTCCGGCGGCGGCAAGAACGTCATCTCCGTCGGGAAGAGCTGCCTACTCGGTGCCAACTCCGGACTCGGTATCTCTCTCGGTGACGATTGCGTCGTCGAGGCGGGCCTGTACATCACCGCCGGCACGAAGGTCAGCGGACCGGACGGAACTGTGGTGAAGGCGGCGACGCTGACCGGAAAGTCCAACCTGCTGTTCCGCCGCAACTCGCTCTCGGGCGCGGTCGAGGTGGTGCCGTGGAAGGGCACAGGAGTCGAACTCAACGCAGTGTTGCACGCCAACGACTGAGAGCTGCGTTCTCGAATTAGCTTTACAGCCAACCTCTTCCAGCCCCGCACCGTGTTCTCGGTGCGGGGCTGGATTGTTTGTATGGGCTTACGCGATGTGGGGCCCGGCTCGGGCGTGGGATTGTCTGG
>NZ_NPFM01000008.1:0-135074 GCF_002258645.1 Rhodococcus sp. 15-649-2-2 | reverse complement strand
CGACACCCCGAGAGGTTCCGCCGCCGCCCGTGCACACCACAACCGCCCGCAACCGTCGGAATCAACAACAACCGACTCCAGACAGCTTGACATTGAGCGGAGGATGGCAAACGCGCGCGCGTTTGCGAGAACTGGGGCGGCGGGCGGACTGGGGCGAGGACTGGCTGGGCGGGGGACCAGCGTGACCCCCGTCACGAACCGGTCAGCCGGTCGGTCAGAAAAGACTCCGAGTTTGTTTCGCGAAAGCGCATGCGCAAGCGCTTGTATGCGCCTTAGGCTCCTGCAATCGAGCGACGCGACCGCGTGGCTAGGGGACAAGGGAGTCCACATGTTCAATCACCGTCGGAAGTCTGCGCTGACGATCGGGACCGTGCTCATGGCCGGTTCGCTCGTCTTCGGCCTGACCGCATGCAGCAGCTCGGACTCGGACAGCGTCAAGGTCGGTCTCATCACCAAGACGGATTCCAATCCGTACTTCGTGAAGCTGCGCGAGGCCGCTCAGGCGCAGGCAGATTCCAGTGGTGCCGAGTTGGTGGCTCTGGCGGGTGCATTCGACGGTGACAACGAAGGACAGGTCGCAGCGATCGAGAACCTGGTGGGACAGGGCGTGAAGGGAATTCTGATCACCCCGAACTCGTCGACCGGAGTGCTCGACGCGATCAAGAAGGCACGTGACGCCGGTGTCGTCGTCATCGCCCTCGACACTGCAACCGACCCCGAGGACGCGGTGGACGCCACGTTCGCGACCGACAACAAGGCGGCAGGCGTCAGTCAGGGCGAATGGGTCAAGGGCACGCTCGGAACCACAGCGCCGCAGGTCATCATGCTCGACGGCACCGCAGGCGGCACTGTCGACACGTTCCGTCACGACGGTTTCCTCGAAGGAATGGGCCTGACCGACAGCTCTTCGGAGATCGTCGGCCAGGAGAACACCAACGGCGACCAGACCAAGGCGCAGACCGCCATGGAGAACCTGCTGCAGCGTGCGCCCGGCGTCAACGCGCTCTACACGATCAACGAGCCCGCCGCAGCAGGTGCGTACCAGGCAATTCAGTCCGCCGGCCGCGCAGATCAGATCACCATCGGCTCCATCGACGGTAGCTGCACCGGCATCGCGAACGTCAAGTCCGGCATCATCGGCGCAACGGTGCTGCAGTTCCCGGCGAAGATGGCCGAGCAGGGCGTCGACGCGGTCGTGAAGTTCGCTCAGGACGGCACCAAGCCCAGTGGATTCAACGACACCGGCTCGCAGCTCGTCACCGACAAGCCGGTAGCCGGCATCGAATCCCAGGACACCGCGTGGGGCGAAGCGAATTGCTGGGGCTGATCGCGAAGTACCGGCGAACACAGGGATCTGATTCGTGAGTACCGATACCGCTGCGCCTCCCAAGGCACCGAGCCGGTTCAACGTGGGCACCATCCTGCGTGAACCGCTGCTCGGGCCACTGGCCGCACTCGTCATTGCCATCATCGTGTTCAGCTCGATTTCGAGCTCGTTCCTCAACCCGCAGAACGTCTCTCTGATTCTGCAGCAGTCTGTGGTCGTCGGCATTCTCGCCGTCGGCCAGACCCTGATCATCCTCACGTCCGGTATCGATCTGTCGATCGGTGCGGTCGCGGTGATGGGAACCATCGTGATGGCACAGTCGGCCGGGGCGAACGGACCGGTCGTAGCGTTGGGTTCGACGCTCGCCGTGTGCGTTGCGTTCGGCGCGATCAACGGCGGATTGGTGACGATGCTGCGGTTGCCACCGTTCATCGTCACGCTCGGCACGTTCACCGCGATCCAAGCAGCCACCAGGTTGCTGGCCGGCTCCGAGACCTACCAGGTGCCGAGCGGACCACTGACGCTGCTGGGTACCTCGTTCAAGATCGGCAGTTTCTCCACCACCTACGGCGTGGTCGTGATGCTGCTCGTGTACGCAGTGATGTGGTACGCCCTGTCCCAAACATCCTGGGGTAGGCACATTTACGCAGTCGGCGGTAGCCCGCAGGCTTCGGACCGCTCCGGCATCAAGTCCGGACGTGTGCTGTTCTCGGTGTACATCGTCACGGGTGTCATCGCGGCGATCGCGGCATGGGCAGCGCTCGGACGGATCCCCAACGCCGATCCGAACGCCTATCAGAACGCCAACCTCGAAACGATCACCGCGGTTGTCATCGGTGGAACCAGCCTGTTCGGTGGCCGCGGGACAGTCATCGGGACTCTCATCGGAACTCTGATCGTCGGTGTGCTGCGCAACGGGCTCACGCAGGCAGGCGTCGACAGCCTGTACCAGAACGTCGCGACCGGCATTCTCGTCATCGTCGCGGTGGCCGTCGATCAATTCGCACGTAGGAGGTCACAGTGAATGCCCCCCTCGCTCTGGAAGCGCGTGGTCTGGTCAAGACCTACGGCAGCGTGACGGCCATCAACGGTGCAGATTTCGAGTTGCGGGCCGGCGAGGTGTTGGCGGTCATCGGCGATAACGGTGCCGGAAAGTCCAGTCTCATCAAAGCTTTGGCCGGAGCTGTCATTCCGGATTCGGGTGAGATCCTGATGAACGGATCGCCGGTGACGTTCAAGAACACGCGCGACGCCCGAGCGGCCGGCATCGAGACGGTCTATCAGGACCTGGCCGTCATTCCGGCGCTCGACATCGCCTCGAACGTCTATCTGGGACGCGAGATCAAGCGTAAGGGCATCAGCGGCAGCCTCTTTCGGCGTCTGGACATGCCGAGGATGCGGGAGGAGTCGTCGAAGCATCTGCAGGATCTGAAGATCGGTATCAAGTCGGTCAATCAGGCAGTCGAGACCCTCTCCGGTGGTCAGCGTCAGGGCGTGGCAGTTGCCCGGGCAGCGGCGTTCGGACGCGGAGTGATCATCATGGACGAGCCGACGGCCGCGCTCGGCGTGCGGGAATCGGGCATGGTGATCGATCTGATCCGAACCATTCGTGACCGCGGCATACCGGTGGTGCTCATCAGCCACGACATGCCGCACGTGTTCGAGGTTGCCGATCGAATTCACATTCACCGCCTCGGCAAGCGCGCGGGCGTCGTCGATCCGAAGAACCGCACCATGTCCGAGGTCGTTGCGCTGATGACCGGTGCGGAGGAGCCGACCGACGATGAACGCGCGGGCGTCTGAAAGGGAAGCTCCAGTAGGAGTTTTCGTCGGACTGGCCACACTCGACGTCATCCATCGAGTGTCGGCCGCTCCGGCACCGAACGAGAAGATCACGTCCAGTGCGCAGTTCGTCGCGGCGGGAGGGCCGGCCGCCAACGCGGCCGTCACCTTCGCCGCACTCGGCGGCACGGCCGTGCTCGTCACCGCACTCGGCGACGACCCGGTGGCCGAGCTGGTCAAAGCCGATCTGGCTGCGTTCGGCGTCCGCGTGCTCGACGCGGCCCTCGGCACCAGCAGGTCGGTGCCCGTCTCGGCCGTGACGGTGATCGAATCGACCGGCGACCGGTCGGTCGTCTCGGCGGACGCCGTGCATTCCGAAGCTCCACCGCCCGAGGATCTCGAGACGGTCGTGGCCGGTGCCGATGTCGTCCTCGTCGACGGGCACCACCCCTTGATCGCCCGCGCCGCCGCGGAACATGCGGCGGCGCGGGTTACCACCCTGGTCGTCGACGCCGGTCGGTGGAAGCCGGTGATGAGCGAGCTGATCCCGCATGCCACGGACATGGTGTGCTCGGCGGACTTTCGCACCCCCGGCACCTCCGACACGGCTACCACTGCAGCGGCACTCGTCGGAGCGGGCGTGCATACCGTCGTCGCCACCCACGGCAGCGAGCCCGTCGAATGGTGGGACGAGGGGTCGTCCGGCTCGGTCGATGTGGAGCCGGTGACAGCGGTCGACACGGTGGGTGCCGGAGATGCTTTCCACGGTGCCTATGCCTACTACTCGACGCAGTCGGGCTCTCTGGCCGAGCGCATCGACAGGTCGGCTCGCGTTGCGGCCCTTCGCTGTTCGGTGGTCGGACCCCGAGCATGGCTACACGAAATTCCGCTGCCACACTCCACTACCGACGGACTCGAAAGCGACAACGGTGAGCACTGATCAGGACGTACAGAGAGCGACACTCGGAGAGCTCGTGGAGCTGGCCGGGCGACTCGCCGTCGCCGGAGAACGGCGCATACTCGGCCTGACCGGCGCGCCCGGTGCCGGAAAGTCCACGGTAGCGCAGCAACTCGTCGACGCGCTCGGGCCGGAGCGCGCGGTACTGGTTCCGATGGACGGGTTCCACCTGGCCAACGAGGTGTTGATCGACCTGGGCCGGCTCGACCGCAAAGGTGCACACGACACGTTCGACGACGGTGGATACGCGCGATTGATCGCGGCGATTCACGACCAGCGACCCGGTGACCCCATCGTGTACGCACCGAGGTTCAGGCGCGAGATCGAGGAGTCCATCGGTTCGGCCATCCCGGTTCCGTCGACTGTTCCGCTGGTGGTCACCGAGGGCAACTATCTGCTGATGGAGTCCGACGCGTGGCCTGCTGCGCGGTCGATGATCGACGAGGTCTGGTTTCTGGCTCCGCACACAAGGGTTCGGCACGAGCGCCTGGTAGCTCGGCACGAGGCCTACGGAAAGTCGCACGAGGACGCGGAGTTCTGGGCACTGGGCTCGGACGAACGCAATGCGGAACTGATCGGGTCGACCGCAGGCCGCGCCGATCGAATCCTGCGTCTGACATGACGGTTTCGCGGACCCGACAGCGCTGGGCCGACTGACGTGCCCACGATGGACGATGTCGCCCGCATAGCAGGAGTGTCGGTGTCGACTGTCTCGCACGTTCTCAATGGCACCCGTAACGTCAACCCGACCACCCGCCAACGCGTCGACGCGGCAATTGTCGAGATCGGCTACCGACGCAACGTCGTTGCCCGCTCGCTCGCCGCGGGCCGAACCAATACGGTAGGGCTCTCGATCGCCGCCTTGACCAATCCCTATTTCGGCAGCTTGGTACACGCCGTCGAGCAACGACTGTCCGAGGCCGGATACGTGTTGATTCTCGGTGATTCGCACGACGAGCCGTTGTCCGAGCGGCGAGTGACCGATTCCCTGCTGGACCGTCAGGTCGACGGCATGATCCTCGCTCCCGCAGCAGGATCGGAGTCGACGACCATTCCGGAGATCGTGCGTAGTGGTACCCCTCTGGTGTTGATCGACCGGATGCTCGATCTTCCGTGCGATCAGGTGGGTCCGGAGAACGACGCCTCGGCCTACGAGCTCACCGCCCACCTCCTCGATGCAGGCCATCGTCGCATCGCGATCGTCCGCGGAATCGAAGGAATCTCCTCCACGAACGAACGGTTCGACGGTTATGCTCGCGCGCTCGCCGATCGGGGAGTCGACCTCGATCCTGGGCTCATCCTCGATGGTAGGTCCAACGTCGAGGTGGCCGAGATGCACGTACGTGCACTGATGTCGAGCTCGAACCGGCCCTCGGCACTGGTGTCGATGAACAACTCGATGACGATCGGTTCACTCAAAGCCGTTCGTGCCCTTGGTTTGTCGATTCCGCAGGATCTCGCGTTCGTATGCTACGACGATTTCGAATGGTCCGATCTGTTCGAGCCTCGCCTGACAGCCGCTGCTCAGGACGTACAGACGATAGGAAGAATCGCAGCCGACCTGTTGCTGAATCGAATCGAGGGGCGGGACGAGACGCCTCGGTCGATCCGAGTGCCGACCACGTTCAACCATCGCAATTCCTGCGGCTGCGCCGCAACCTCGGCCGGAATACCGGCCGCACCCGAAAGATAGGACAGCTCATGCCCATTGCCAGTCCGGATCAGTACGCGGCCATGCTCGACCGTGCGAAGGAGGGCGGGTTCGCCTACCCGTCGATCAATGTCACCGGCTCGCAGACGCTCAATGCAGCGCTGCAGGGCTTCGCCGAGGCAGAGAGCGACGGCATCATCCAGGTTTCGGTCGGCACCGCTCTGTACCTCTCCGGCAACGCCGTGCAGAACCGTTTCGCCGGTTCCAAGGCGCTCGCCCAGTACGCCCACGAAGTGGCGCAACACTATTCGATCTCGGTTGCGCTGCACACCGATCACTGCCCCGCCGAGAATCTGGACGACTGGGTGCGGCCACTGCTGGCCGACGCGATCGACCGACGCGGACGCGGACTCGACCCGCTGTACCAATCGCACATGTGGGACGGTTCGGCGGTGCCGCTCGACGAGAACCTGCGTGTCGCTCGGGAACTGCTCGATCTGTCGGTGCAGGCCAACACGATCCTCGAAATCGAAGTGGGTGTCATCGGAGGCGAAGAGGACGGCGTCTCACACGAGATCAACGAACAGTTGTACTCGACTGTCGACGATGCTCGGGCCACGATCGCCGCGCTCGGCGCAGGGGAGCGCGGTCGATACATGACGGCCCTGACCTTCGGCAACGTGCACGGCGTCTACAACCCTGACTCGGTGCATCTCCGCCCAGAAATTCTCGCCGAGATCCAGGCTGTCGTCGGAGCCGAGACGGGTAAGGACAACCCGTTCGATCTGGTGTTCCACGGTGGATCGGGATCCAGTGCAGAAGACATCGCCTCCGCGGTGGCGAGCGGGGTGATCAAGATGAACATCGACACCGACACCCAATACGCCTTCACCCGGTCCATCGCAGGGCACATGTTGAGCAAGTACGACCAGGTCCTCAAGGTCGACGGCGAGTACGGCAACAAGAAGGCCTACGACCCCCGATCGTGGGGCAAGCCGGCCGAGACTGCGATGGCGGCGAGAGTGGTCGAGGCGACGCAGATGCTCGGCTCGGCAGGCCGCACGATGCGCTGAGAACAATTTTTCTCAAAGATGTCGAATTCTGCGGACCGGTTACGTCCCAGGGTCGAATGCAGAAAGAATGGCTGCATCCGACGCTAGGAGACATCATGGCCAAGTACCTCATGCTCAAGCATTACCGCGGAGCCCCCGAGCCTGCCGACTGGATCCCGATGGACCGGTGGACCCCGGCCGAAGTGCACGACCACATTCAGTTCATGCGAGATTTCGCCGCCGAGCTCGAGAAGACCGGCGAGTTCGTCGACGCGCAGGCCGTGGCCCCCGAGGGAACGTGGGTGCGCTCGGACGGCGAAGGGAAACCTCCGGTCACCGACGGTCCGTTCGCGGAGACCAAGGATCTCATCGCAGGCTGGATGGTGATCGACGTCGACTCCTACGATCGCGCGCTCGAGCTGGCCGGGCAGCTGTCGGCAGCGCCCGGTGCCGGTGGGAAGCCGATCGACGAATGGCTCGAGCTGCGTCCGTTCATGGAGGCTCCTCCCACGATCGCCGACTGACGACCATCATGGATCCCGGAGTGCTGCGGGCACTGACGCCCGCAGTGATCGGCGTCCTCGTCCACCGCGGAGCGGACTTCGCGTCGGCCGAGGACGCAGTGCAGGAGGCGTTGGTGCAGGCGACCTCGACGTGGGCACTCTCGACCGGGGCAGGTGACGCGCCGACCGACCCGAAGGGCTGGCTCGTCACCGTCGCCTGGCGAAAATTTCTCGATGGACAGCGCTCGGAGAAGGCGCGTCGCGATCGAGAAGACCGACTGGCGGCACAGCCGGAACCGGAGAGCGTGGGCGGCGTCGACGACACGCTGCAGTTGTTCTTCCTGTGTGCGCATCCTGCGCTGACTCCGGCGGCAGCGGTGGCGCTGACCCTGCGCGCCGTCGGCGGACTGACGACACGCCAGATCGCCCAGGCGTATCTGGTGCCGGAGAAGACCATGGCGCAGCGCATCAGCCGAGCGAAACGTGCGGTGCGTGATGTGCGTTTCGACGCGCCGGGCGACCTGAGCACGGTACGACGGGTGCTGTATCTCGTGTTCAACGAGGGGTACACCGGAGATGTCGACCTTGCGGCGGAGGCGATTCGGTTGACGCGGCAGCTGGCGACACTGTCCGACGACGAGGAAACGGCGGGTCTGTTGGCGCTGATGGTGCTGCACCACGCGCGCCGTGCGGCGCGAACCGGATCCGACGGTCGACTCATCCCCTTGGCCGATCAGGACCGATCCCGTTGGGACACAGCACTGATCGCCGAGGGCGTGCAAATTCTGCAGGCGGTGCTGGCCCGAGATCGGTTGGGTGAGTACCAGGCCCAGGCGGCGATCGCCGCCCTGCATGCCGACGCGATGCGAGTCGAGGAGACCGACTGGGTGCAGATCGTCGAGTGGTACGACGAGTTGGTCGCCCTCACCGACAGCCCCGTCGTGCAGCTCAACCGCGCGGTGGCCGTCGGGGAAGCGGACGGCCCCGCCGCCGGGCTCGCGGCGCTGGCCGAGGTCGATTCCACGATCCCGAGGCACACTGCGGCGGCCGCGCATCTGCACGAGAAGGCGGGTGACCTCACGCAGGCCGCGCAGTTGTACGCCCGCGCAGCGCAGTCGGCTCCCTCGTTGGCCGAGCGCCACCATCTGACTCTGCAGGCCGCACGGATCCGTGCTGTGACTCCGTGACGGCATCGACCAAGCGTACGAACCGATCGGTTTCGTAATCTGATCGTTAGCGGTAGAAAGCGGAATCCGTGCGACCCTCGTATGGTGCTGATGTTGCCAGTGGGACTTAAGAGAAAGAAGCGAACTCGATCCGCTGCGGTGGTGACGGCTGCCGTGCTGGGATCGATGTTGCTGACCGGAACGTCGGCCCAGGCCCTGCCGGGCAACTCGGGATCGGCCGACGCGGCCGCGGGAGCCGTCGGGATCCATCAGGTGTCGGCCACCCGTGCAGTGCTGAACGTGTTCTCCCCGTCCATGAATCGCGTCATCTCCAACGAGATTCTGCATTCGCCGGGAAGCGGACCTGCCCCGAGCCTGATCCTGCTCAACGGTGCACTCGGCAACGAAGACGGTGTGGGTTGGCTCAACAACTCCGGCGTCGAACAGTTCTTTCTCGACAAGAACGTCACGGTCGTCGCGCCCATCGGAGGTCGCTTCAGCTTTTATACCGATTGGCAGACACCCGATCCGGTACTGGGCTCCAACATGTGGCAGACCTACCTGACTCGCGAACTGCCTGCTGCCGTCGACGCCGCCTACGGATCCAACGGTCGGCGCGGTGTGGCAGGACTGTCGATGAGCGGTGGCCCCGCACTGGATCTGGCGATCCAGGCCCCGGATGTGTTCGACGCCGCCGCGTCGTTCAGCGGATGCCCGGCACCGTCGAATCCGCTTGCCACCGCTGGTATCTCGGCGATGATCGCCGGCGGTCTCAACAACCCGTTCAACATGTGGGGTCTGCCCGGAAGCCAGGGATGGCGCGACCACGATCCGTCGCTCAACGTCGAACGACTGCGCGGAACCGCGGTGTACGTCAGCTCGTCCCGCGGACTTCCCGGACCGGTGGACCGGATCCCCGAGGGTGCGATTCCCCCATTCGGTGGAATGGCGGTCGAGGCGATGGTGAACTACTGCACGTCCATCTTCGTCGACGCGTTGCGCCAGGCCGATGTGCCGGCCACGGTCTCCATGCGCGACGAGGGCGCACACACATGGCCGCTGTTCGAGGATCAGCTACGCGAAGCCTGGTTCACCACGCTGGCACCGGCTCTGGGAACCAGGTGATTGCGCCGAGGCTCTCGCGGGTACGCGTCGATGGACACCACCGACGAAGGGACCGCCCGAACATGGCGAAAGACGACTTGAACAGTGACAAGGAACTACACAAGGGCGACAAGGTCGAATGGCAGACCCACGGAACCACGACCGAGGGAACGGTGGTGGAGAAGATCACCTCCGAGACCGAAGCCGCAGGCAGAACCGTGAAGGCCTCGAAGGACGAACCTCAATACCGGGTCGAGAGTGATAAGTCGGGCAAGGATGCAGTACACAAGCCGGAATCGCTCGACAAGAAGAACTGAGCGACCACGAGACGCAAACGCGCGCGCATTCGTCAAGTGCGCGCGGATTCGCGGCCTGTTTCGCGCGCTTTTGGCAAACGCGCGCGCGTTTGCGGATCTCGATGGCGCAGCGCAGTACTCAGGCCTGAGGTACCGATCGTTCTGCGCCCCAACTTCGTTCGATGTAGCCGCGTATCCGATCGATGTCCTCGGCGGGGATTCTCTCCGGTTCGCCGTTCTCGAGCGGATCGGTATGAAAAATGTACAAGCGTGAGGCGAACTGGTCGAACGGCAGCGAGCCTTCGCCTGCGCGTTCGCCGTTGCCCGCCGTTCCCACCACGACGCCGTCTCCCCAGTCCTGCCCGCTGTCGTTGTTCGGGTTGAAGAAATAGACCCGCATGACGCCGTCGGGGTCGGTGGTCACGCGCAGGATGGTGATGGCGTGCCACCCCACATACCGTGCAGCACTGTCGGTTACGGCCACACCGGCGGGCTGCGGATGAATCAGCGGCTGATGCCCGTTGTACTCGGGGTGATACGCCGCGTAGAACTGCCGCAGGAATGCGTCCAGGTCGACGATGTTTCCGGTGGCCACGTCGACGTCGATGTGGAACTCGCGAGCCGACCACCACCCGTGGAACTCCGGGTTGACCCAGCGGTGCGGATCGCCGGGGCGATCGGCGCAGCGCCTGACCATCTCGGCGTAGATGCGGTCGAGGTGCGGAACCAGCAGCAGTGACACCGGATCGAGATCCACCGGGTCCGATGTGGCGACTCCACTGGCGCTCTCGGTCGACGAGATCGATTGCCCCTCGAAGTGCATGACGATTTCCTCGTCACGCGCCGCCCACACCACCATCTGCAGGAGGTAGTCGGGATCGTTGTAGGCCCACATCGACAGTGCCCGCGCCGACTGGCACGTCGGGTTGTCGCCCTGTCCGACGCCGAGCGGTTGCCCGAGCATCGACAACAGTCCACCCAGCAAGCGGGACTCCGGTGCCGGGACCGGCCCGAACGTGGTGTTCAACTTGTCCTGCACTGCGGGTGCGAGTTTCAGCGACATCTGCCGCCACAACGACGGCACGATCGGCGGTTGATGCAGAATCCCGCGATCGAGCAGCAGTGCCAATCCGTACAGGCACTGCGCGGTCTCGGGGTACACCGTCTCCTCGATGAGGCGATGGACCAGTTCCGGATAGCGCGTCAGACACGTGCGACCGGTATCCGACAGTCCCAACGCCTCGGGGAGAACGTACGAGTAGTGATCGACGAGGTACTGCGTCAACGTCGCGTGGTACGGCGAGACGAGTCCGGTGTCGTGCATCGCTCGCGCGAATCCGCGGGCCTCGAACTGCAGCGCCTCGACGTCCATCGCCTCGAGCCGCGAACGGTACACCTCCACGCCCGGATCCTCTCGGCACGCGTCGGTGGTGCCGAACAGGGCCGTGATCAAGCGGTCCAGGCCTTGCCCGGAGGTGCCGAGGTCGACGGTCGGGTCGGTGCGATAGATCGCGATGCGGGTGACCATGTCCTTGATGGTGTCCACCTGAATCGGGCGTTGCCGCAGGATCCGCCAGATTTCCTCGACCAACTCGTCGAGCACGCTGTCGTAGCCGATCTGCCCGGCCACGTACCCGAACAGGTCACGGATCAGATGCGCGGTACGACCGAGGCGAACTCGCTCCGACTCGGACGGGGGTGTGAACAGAACGTCGAGATTGACCGCGAGGACCTGAGAAAGGAACCGACGGGCATCCTCGGCGGTGACCGCAGCATGCTCGTACTCGCCCGCAACGATCGCGACCATCCGCAGTTCGCTGGTCGCCTCGAGCACGAAGGTGTCGTCGTTGCCGCTGCGCAGGCTGGGCCCCACGAATCCTGGAACGAGAATGTCCGGCTGCGCCCAATCGGTGCCCGCAAAGAGCCCCGCATTCTCGAGCATCTCGGCGCGCTCACGAATTGCATGACAACCACCGGGCTGCAACAGAACTCGATGCAGCGCGTCGAGAACCCGCCGCACCTTGGTGTTCTTACTGAACTCGGGTGCACCGGCCAACGCCTCGGTGGCGTGGTCGAGTTGGGCCAGTCTCGACATCAAAGCCTTGTCGACCGGAGCCTTGTCGACCGGTGCGGAGTCGTTCATCGTCTGCGTCGTGGGTTCGTGGTCGTTGCCGAGTTGTTGCCTCACACGTAGAAGTCCAGTTCTTCCTGATGTTTCAGCAAGTCACGCATGACATAGGTATCTTCGCCGAAGAAGTACAGCAGTCCCCAGTGGGTGCCGAACGCTGTTCTCTTGGTGACGGTTTCCTCGACGGGTGCCGACAGATCGTTGGTCTCGTAGTAATCGTGCCCGGCCGTCTCCTCCGGAATTTCCAGATGGCTGACGACGCGTCGTCGTGGATAGACGCCGAAGCATCCGGCCACGCCGGTCGCATCGACGACCTCGCGCGGGAAGAAGGCGTCGATCTCCTCCTCGGTGGTCTTCGGGTCGAACGCCAATGCGAGGCCCTGGTACGCGTTGAACCCGTAGGCCCGCTCGAGCAGCTCAAAGACCTTGAAACCCGGTGGGCGGTAAGCAACTTCACCGAAGTACATCTCGCCGTCGCTGGTGACGAAGTACTCGGGGTGAATGAAGCCGAACTCGATGTCGAAGGTCTTGATCAGCTTCTCGATCTGCACCGTGATCTGCTCGCGGTACTTCTCCAGCTCGGGTGTCGCAGGAACGAACACCGAGTATCCGAGGGTGACGTACTCCGAGATGTTGAGAAACTTGATCTTGCCGTTGTGAATCCATGCTTCGACGGCGAACTCCCAGCCGTCGAGGTGCGATTCCATCAGCGCCGGAAATTCCTCGTCGGGAATGGAGTCGACCTCGTCAGGGGTACGAATGACGCGGTGGCCGAGGCAACCGGCCTTGTCGAAGGCCTTGACATGGATCGGGTCGTTGGGATCGCCGTCGAGCTTGAGTAGCGTCTGGTTGACACGTTTCAGGAATCGAATGACGTCCTCACGGTCGTGGGCTTCTTCGAAAATGCCCACCCGAATGCCGCCGAGCTGAGCGCGGCGCTTCATCAAGGACTTGTCGCGCAACAGCATTGCCTGACCGAACAGGCGTGGGTTGCCGAGCAACACCGAGTTGATGGCGCCGGCCCACTCCACTGTCTCTTCGTACAACGGAATCGCGACATCGACACCCTTGTCCTGCAGGGTCTCGGCGATTTCCAGTGAGCGATCGTTGAGTCGCTCGAAGTTCCACGGTAGGTACGGAATGTCGTGCTCGGTGCAGTACGCCTCGGCCCATTCCGGGGCGACGACGACGTAGCGCCGATCGAACTTGTCCAGTGCTTCCACCGCGGCCAAACTCCACCCCAGCAGGGCCACGAAACCCTTGTTCGGGTCTTTCTCCAGCCTGTCTGGCTGAGCCATGAAGTTCCTTCCCCTAGATGATTCATCGGTCGAGGTCCTTCGCTCCACCGTACAGAGGCATTATCGGCCGGTCGGCACCCCCGTATGCGACTGTCGATCGGGAATGCGGCGGACCGAGGCGTTCGGAACCGGCCACGATCGACAGATTTCCGCCGATCGTGCACGATCGTGAGCAACCAGGTGCGGTTCGCGCCATCGAGGAACGAGGAGCACGAGATGACGGTCGACAAAACCGGTGCCGAGGTCGAGATCGCGCAGCAGGCAGATCGTTTCACCGTCTCGGTCGACGGCACACAGGTCGGCTTCACCGAGTTCGTCGACGACGAGGATGCGCGCCGCATCTTCTTCCACACCGAGGTCGACGCGGCGTACGGCGGACGTGGTCTGGCAACGATTCTCGTGCAGCAGGCACTCGACGCCACCCGGGCGGACGCCAAGCGCATCGTCCCGATCTGTCCCTTGGTGGAGGCGTTCGTGGGCAAGCACTCGGAATTCGACGACATCGTCGAGCAGCCCACCGACGAGATTCGGCAGTGGCTGGCTGACCAGCAAGGCTGACGGCGGGAATACCGTCGGGCCCCGGTAGGTTGAGCTCGATTAGTAGTTGCAGAGTCAACTACCCTGCCGAAAGGGAAGCCATGCCCGCAGTGACGGTCGACAACATCCTCGCGTTGCCCCGCATACCCATGCCCGACGCCACCGCCGTACCCCGGCCGGTCCGGTCCGTCACGACGGCCCCGACGGGGTACGAAGGCGAGGGTTTTCCGGTTCGCCGCGCATTTGCCGGGCTGGACATGTCGTCCCTCGACCCGTTCATCCACATGGATCAGATGGGCGAGGTGAACTACGCGCCCGGTGAACCGAAAGGCACGCCGTGGCATCCGCACCGCGGATTCGAGACCGTCACGTACATGATCGACGGCATCATGGAGCACAAGGATTCTCACGGTGGCGGCGGCATCATCAGCGGCGGCGACACCCAATGGATGACGGCGGGTGGGGGAATTCTGCACATCGAGGCCCCGCCGGAGCATCTGGTGATGTCCGGCGGGCTGTTTCACGGTGTTCAGCTCTGGGTCAATCTGCCGCGGGAGAACAAGATGGCGCACCCGCGCTATCAGGACATCACCGGTAGCAAAGTGGCCTTGGCATCGAGTCCCGACGGCGGTGCGCTGGTTCGTGTCATTGCGGGCAACATCGCGGGTCTGCAGGGGCCGGGTTCGACATACACTCCGATTGCGCTCTCGCACAGCACGATCGCACCGGGCGCGGCGCTGACGTTGCCGTGGGAGCGCGAATTCAATGCACTCGTCTACGTTCTCGCGGGCGAGGGCACAGTGGGTGCGGAGAAGCGTCCGATCGGGATGGGGCAGACGGCGTTGTTCGGCCGCGGCGACACGATCGAGATGTCCGCGTCTGCGGTGGGGGAGTCGCTGGAGGTGTTCGTTCTCGGTGGCAAGCCGATTCGGGAACCCGTTGCGATGGCGGGCCCGTTCGTCATGAACACCAAGTCCGAGGTTTTGCAGGCGTTCGAGGACTACCAGGCCGGCCGGCTCGGCGTGCCCACCCGATGATCACCCCGGTCGTGCAACGATCTGCTGCATGACCGACGCCGAGCCCCGTATTCGTAGAACCCGGTTGTACCGCCGGTTGGTGACCCGTGCGGACGGTCCCCTCGAGCCCGCACGGGCAGCCAGGAGGCTCTCTGCCTACGTCTACGGAAACATCCTGATCCTCGCGGCGGTCGCGGCGTCGACGCCCGGCTCGATCGAGCACGGAACAGCTGCGGTCTTGGTTCTGGCTACGGCAGGGACGACGTTCCTGGCGCACGTGTTCGCCGATTTCGTGGCCAGTAGTCAAATACCCGAGGCGCATGGAAATGCCACCGACGAGCAACGCAAGTTCAAGGCCGTCGAGGAACTACGTGATGCCGTCCCGATCCTGAGTTCCGGCACCGTCCCCGCGCTGATGCTTGCCCTCGGCTGGTTGTCGGTGATTCCGGCACAGTGGTCGGAACTGCTGGCCGGCGGTGTCATCGTGGTGCGCATCGCCACGATTCAGATGGTCACGGAGCGAATTCGCGGCAATCCGTTGACCTTCCGTGCACTTCTCGGTGGGCTGGCCACCGCCACGGTTGCTGCGCTGATCGTGTTGGCCAAGGTGTTTCTGGGGCACTAGCTCCCGAACTCGACGTACAGCTCCGGCAGGAAGCCGGCGAGGTGGTTCATCTCCTGCCCGCAGTGCAGCATCAGATCTCGGGCCAGATCGAGCCCGAGTACGAGGTCGGTCGGATCCACGGACGCTCCCCGGCGGACGGCGCACGCAGCCTGCTTCACGTCCGGTACGTGCAACCCGCGCAGGTTCAGGTGGAAGCGGCTGCGCATCTCGGCACCACCGTCGACGGGTCTGACCTGATGGGCCAGCCACCCCAGGTCCACCGGTGCGATGGAGCTTCCCACTCGACCGAAGACGATCGTCTGATCCGAGGGAACGTCGAAGCCGTGCGCAATCGGGTCACGAAAACCGATGCCCAGTTGCTGCAGTTTCGGCCCGACGTACTCGTCCACGAAGGTCGTGTTGCCGACGTACTTGGCCTTGTCGGGTATGTCGAGTGCCGTTCGATCCTCCGCGAGAGCGGCGTACAGGTGGGCATCGGGATGCCACAGCTTGTAGCGAGCGGCTTCGGTGGAATGCCATCCGAACCACCAGTCCCACATCGCCGCTGTCACCCGAGGCATCACCGTGCGTACCGCCACGAACGTCACCCCGTCGGCTCTCTGTCCGTATCCGGTCTCGACCCTGGAATACCCGGTGGGAGCGAGATCGGTTGTGATCGAGTCGAATCCGGGTACCGCGTCGGGTGAGAGCGGGGGGCCTGCGTAGGTATCGGCCACCACGGTCGGCACCGGAGTCGTGTGCTCGGCCATGTAGTGGGCGTACGGCCGGTCTCGGTCGGTGTCGCGGTAGCCCTGGTAACGCTCACCGCATTCGTCTGTAGACCCCACCGTCGGTGCCGCGACCGCCCTCGAGGCAGTCCCGAGGACGGTTGCGGTCACTGCTACTGCCGCCCCCACGACGACCTGACGCCGTGTCGGTTTCCTGTTCATTTGTCCCCCATGCTCAACTTGTGTTGAGAGTAAGTCGCGGGCTCAGGGCATGTCAACGACCAGTCAGTACACTGCCCGGTATGAGTCCTGCCACTCCCAAGGACGACGCATCCAGAGTGCGGCGGCGCGACGAGATCGCAACAGCGGCGATCGACGTGCTGGCCACCAAAGGCTTTCGTGGGCTGACGCATCGGGCGGTGGACGAAGCAGCCGGCCTCGGCCCGGGCTCGGTCAACTACCACGCGCCCACCAGAAGTCGATTGCTGCACTTGGCGCTGGGGCAACTGTTCGCCCGCGACTTCGAGATTGCCGGGGCTACGTTCGGCAGTCTGGTCGACGTGAAACCCCTGACCGTGGACGTTGTGGTGACCCGAATCGTGGATTTCATCCAAGCGATGACAACGGGCGACGCAGCCAAGCGGGTGATTGCGCGGGCCATCATGCTCGGCGAGGCTCAGCACGATCGCGAGGTGCGCGAGTTGTTCGATACTCAGCGCGGCGCATTCGTCACGTTCGCCCAGTGGATCGTTGCGTCACTGGACTCCGAGGACCCGCAGGCGGAAGCCGAGACACTGGTCGTGATGATCGAGGGCTTGATTCAGCGACAGGTGCTCATCGGATCACGCCTGCCCCGGTCGCTGGTGGAGCAGATGCTGCGAACGATCGTAGGATCGTCAGCGCTGATTGCGGAATAGCGCCGCACGCGTCATCAGCCCAGCAGTGACTTTCGCTCGGTGTGGGTGAACGTGAAGATCGTCGCGCCGAAGCTGATCAGTGCGGTGAGAAGCAGGACCTGCGGCCCGGTGATGACGACGCCGATGAATGCGCCGACCACCCCGCCCAGTGCGAACGACCCGAGAAGGGCTGTGTAGCAAAGCCAGTCGTAGTGTGTCCCGCCCCCGAACAGATGCCGCTCGATACCTTGACCGAGTTTGACCAACGTTCCGGTGACGTAGCTGAGCGGAATGTACGTCTCTTCCTTCTTCGTGAATGCGGTATTGAGCGCGCCGAGCGCGAAGGCCACCAACAGAATCGGGTAGAAGTTCACGTTTGCGGACGACCAACCGGAGATGGCGATATCGATCGTCCCGGCTGCGGCGAGTGCGATGGTGGTCAACACAGTCGCACCGTGCGGATGGTTCGACCAGTAGCGCCGCCTGCAGATCGAGGAAATCACCACGCCCGCGAGAAACGACCCCATCAAGGCCAGTGCAGCCCACGGCGAAGCGCCTGGCGCAACCTCTTTGCCCTCCGGGTGTCCGAAGTGGCCGACGACAGCGCGTTCGGTGTTGCCGGTCATGAAGGTCACGAAATAACCGGCGGAGTGCAAGAACGCCACTGCGCCCACCATCCCCGCGAGTCCGGAAAGAATCCAGGACAGGCGAGCTTCGGCGCCGACGGCTGTTTCGCGGCTGATCGACAAAGGGGAAGTCATGACTCGATTCTCCGGGCGTGGGGCGAACCAGCAACTCTTTGAGTCGTCGGTCACATAACCGACGTGTTCTCCACATTCGCGATCATTCCGCGGTGCATCACCCTGTTTCCGACCACCCCGCTGTGGTCGGCCCGATGCATCACACATCGGTTGTCCCACATCACCAGATCGCCAGGAGCCCACGCGTGCTGCACCACGTTGTCCGCTCGAGTGGAGTGCTCGAACAGGTACCGGATGGTCTCGTGCGTGTCCTCGGAGTTCATTCCGCTGATCGCGACGCATCGGGCCGGTGCCGAGAGCGCGAGTGCAGTGCGGCCGGACACCGGATGTACTGCGAACAACGGATGCTCGGCAGAGGAATCGCTGTCCGACGCCACCCCGGTCACCCGATGCGTCACCGTACGCCCCGCCAGGTTCTCTTTCACTGCCGCAGGCAGCGTCTCGTACGCCGAGTACTGGTCGCTGAACTGTGTGCTGCCGCCGGCTGTCGGTACGCACACAGCTCGTAATGCCGTGTACGCGGGGGGATTCGGCACGTACGTCGTATCGACGTGGAACGTCGACTTCGGCGGCGTGGTGCGGCCGATGTTGCTGACGACGTTCAAGTCGGGAAATCCCGGGACCGGAGTCTCACCCTCGGTGAACATGAGATCACCGAACCGGCGAAGGAACTCGATGAAGCGTCGGTCGCCCATCGGTTGGTCACGCAGGATCAGTACACCGTATTCGGCCAGCTGCGTTCGCATGTCGTCGACCGAAGCCGAGTCCAGATCCAGACTGCGAATCTCGATTCCCAGCGTCATGATGCCAACTCCTTCACCGACAGTTCCCGGAGCGAGTGCGCGAACAGGCGGTCGATCGTGATGTCCGCTGCCGCGGCCATCACCGCAAGCACACTCGAGGGTGAGTACGAGCAGTAGAGACCGGCTTCGAGGAACCAGGGTTCCCCGTCGGGATCGATGCGGAAATCGAACAGCCCGTAGTGCCGGCAGCCGAGCGCTCGATAGCACGATCGTGCTGCCGCCCAGACCTTCTCGGTGATCGGATCAGAGGTGTCGACTATCCACGCTTTGGTCTGCTGTTTCGCGACCAGGTACAGATCCCCGTCCGCGGTCCGATTCAACTTGTCGGCACTCGTGCGCACGGAGTCGACGGCGTACTCCTCCAGGGGAAGACACACCAGCTCGCCGTCCACCGCGATGATGCCGCAGCGAACCTCGCGTCCGAGCGGGATATACGATTCCACCAGTGCAGCAGACGAATACGCCAGCGCGTCGCGGATTGCGGAGGCCACAGAGTCGTTGTCCTCGACGAGCGTGACTCCCATCGAGTTGTCCGAGTCGACGGGCTTGACGACGACGGGTAATTCGAGATCGACTGTGCCGCCACTGCGTACCACCACGCCGGCCGGGACGGCGACTCCGGCAGCAGCGACGACGGCACGGGCCAGCGCTTTGTCCGCCGTCATGGCCATGACATCCGGGGTGTTGCCCACGTACGGGACATCCATGAGATCGAACAGGCTGCGGTAGGTCGTCATGCCGGGCAGGCAGAACATCTGCGGCACCATGACGTCGAAGTGCCACGCAGACATGACTTCCACCGCCTGAGCCAAGGACATCTGCGGTGCCGCAGCCACAGTGGCGGAGTCGATCCCGCCGGGAAAGCTCCACAGCCCACCCGGGGAGACGAAAGCCACCTCGAGTTCGTACGCGGGATCGTCTCCGAGCGCGTCGAGGAAGCCCCCCGCGTACACCCGAGACAGATCGCAGTGGAACTCGTCCACCGAAGATCCGACGAGTACCAGGACCGACAGTGCCATCAGTCGCCTCCGTTCTCCACGAGCTTGCCGATGTTGAAGTCGATACGAGACCAGCCGCGACGCGCCGCGAGATTGCGCAACAGCAGGGATGGAATCTGTAGGTGATGCACCAGCAGGTACGGCAGCGGGTCCCAGCCGGTCAGGATTGCGTCCTTGCCGCGAAAAATGGTGCGGAGCCGAGATGCTCGATTGCCCTCGGTGAGCAGACGCCACAGCTCGTGGTAGATCCAGTACGTCGGCCGGGCCGTCGGACGCGGCACGATCATCGGATGATCGTCGTCGAGGTACGCCGCGGCCAGATCGGGATGGTCGTAGAACATCGTGATGGCCGAATGGGTGCGCGGGTTGCATTCGATGGCGTAGACCCGGCCGTCGGCAGCGGACTCGATGAAGTCGAACGACAGCTGCCCGGTGGTATCGAGCGAGGAGACGAATGTGTGTACCCAGCTGAGGATTTCGGGCTTGTCGATCATGTCGTAGTTGACCTGGAAGGCAGACGACACGCAGCAGCCGTACACCTGGAGGCGACCTTCGCGCACCGTGCCGTGTGTGCAGTACTCCTGTCCGGCGATGAATTCCTGCAGGATCCACGGGTCGTCCTCGGTGATGTGCAGGCTCCGGGCGAACGAGGAGTTGCGCTCGGGCGTGTGCGCCGACAACCGCGTCAGATCCATTCGGCCGACCGGGTTGTACGAGATTCGCTTGAGGATGTACTCACGACCCGGCGCAAACTCGAACTCGTCGATCTGGGCGGGGTCGGTGATGCGTCGGAAGTCGGGAACACGCAGTCCCAATG
The DNA here is from genome assembly GCF_002258645.1 of Rhodococcus sp. 15-649-2-2. Taxonomy (NCBI): domain Bacteria; kingdom Bacillati; phylum Actinomycetota; class Actinomycetes; order Mycobacteriales; family Nocardiaceae; genus Rhodococcus; species Rhodococcus sp. 15-649-2-2. Next base: position 114,649 of record NZ_NPFM01000008.1, on the reverse strand, counting down.
ACGCTGCGTGCTCGGAGAATCGGGACTTGTCGTCCACCATTCGCACGACGTCCGCGTCGCCGTGGATCACCTCGCAGTGCGCATCGAGGAGCGTACGTGCGTCCGAGTCGTGAATGCTCGCGGCCGGGCTTGCGACGGGCACGAAGACGTCGACCCCTTCGCGGCGAACGATGTCCAGCAGGGCCTCCGCGTATCCCGGATCACCTGGATCGGGAATGCAATGGAAGCGATCGACAGCGCGAGAAAAACGATGTCCGGTCCAGCGGTACTTCGTCGACTCCACCAGGATCACCCGATGCCCGGCGAGATGGAAGGATCGGGCGAGTTGCAGGGCCTTGGTCATCTTTCCGCCACTGATCAGAATTGTTCTGGGTGAACGGGTTCGATGGGTGGCGGGCCGGGTACCGCGCAGCGCCGCCACCCCCACCACCGCAAGATCGAGGGGAAGGGTGGCCGTGAGGCCGATCAGTGCTGCAACGGTGCGGATCATGTGCGCCGGATCAGCGTCACGCCGTCGCGCAGAGGAATCAGAACCTGTTCCACGCGAGGGTCGTCGGCGACGTAGTCGTTGAATTCAGCGATAGCCCGGCCGTTCTCGCTCGGCTGTGCAGTGTAGGGCTGCCCCTGCAGCAAAGTGTTGTCGACGGCGATCACGGCACCGTCGGAGAGCAGATCGCTCTCGAGCAGATACTCCACGTAGGCGCGATATCCGGTCTTGTCGGCGTCGATGAACACCAGGTCGAACGTCCCGTCCAGTCCGCGCAAGGTGTCGAGCGCAGGACCCACCTGCACCGTGATGGCAGATCCTGCAGTCGATTCCGCGAAGCAGGACTGCGCGAACTCGGCCACGTACGGATCCACCTCGCAGGCGACGACCTCGCCGCCTGCGGGCAGCGCCTCGGCCATCGCCAGCGCCGAGTAACCGGTGAACATGCCGATCTCGAGCACCCGCGTCGCCCGGGTCATGTGTACGAGGAACGCCAGGAAGCGTCCCTCCACATGGCCGGAGAGCATTTCCATCTCCAGGGGCCCGGAACCGGAGACCACGTCACGTGATCTCCAGTCCGCAGAGCGGGTCCGCGACGCCAACGTGGCCAGAGCCGCAGATTCGGAGGTGGTGCAGGTGTCGAGATACGGGTCGAGTCCCGCCGCGAGATCGCGGGCCCGATGCACACGGGTGGTCAGCTCGTCGGTCACCCCGGCGTCGAGTAGCGCGGCAATCTCGCCGAGCTCGCGGGCCAGGATTGTCGTCGGGGTGACCGGTCGCGGCTGCGCAGTCACGGCGTCGGTGCGGTGAACATGTCGAGGCCTTCGCCGGCGCGTGGAAAGTCGAGGCAGATCTTCTTGTGCAAGGTCAGCACATCGGCCAGCTCGTTCGCGTCCAGGTCGTTGAGGAAACGGCAGGTGCCGATCGGGTCGGGTACTGCGGCGCGCAGAATTCCGTCACGGGTCTTGAGGATCGATGCCGTTGCCTCCGAGAGCAACTCGGGTGTCAGGTAGGGGCTGTCGAGCGCCAGTCCGATGCTGCTCATGACGCCCAGCACTCGATCACGGTCGGCACTGGACAGATGGCCTCGCTGTTCGGCGACAGTCGTCGACAGTGCCATGTCGATATTGATGGCATGACCGTGGAAGAACGGAGCGGGCGGCGTCAGCTCGAGCGTCGGGCTCCACGTGTGGCCGAAGGCGATGACGCGATCGAGGTCGATCTCGTGCAGGTTGGGAGCCTCGAGCTCGAGCATCGTCGCAATGGCCGAGTACGTCAAACGATCTGCCACCGAACGTAATTCGGGTGTCCCGTCGAGGTGGCCGAAGCGAGTACGTAGCAGTTCCGGGCCGTACTGCTCCAGCATCTCGAAGATTTCCAGGTTGCCGACGACGGAGATCTTGATCAGCTCCGCCATCCCGTTGCGCACCTGGTCCTCGGGCAGCGTGCCGAGGAACGAGAAGTCGAGAAGCACCTTCTGTGATGCGTGGTACGCACCGAGCCGGTTCTTGTGCTTGCCGTAGTTCACGGCAACCTTGATCGACACGCTCGCGTCGATCAGGCCGATCAACGTGGTCGGAATGCGGATGTACGGGGTGTTGCGTCGGTAGCTGGCGCATGCGAAACCTGCTACGTCCGTAGTCAATCCACCACCGACCACCAGGACCGGCTCGGTGCGGACCAGGCCGAAGGCGTCGAATTCACCGACGATGCGCTCGAAGGTCTCCAGCGACTTCGCGGTTTCCCTGATCTGTACCGGGACCACCGTCAGCGCGATGTCGTGATGATCGAAGTACGCGCGGATTCGGTCCCCGTAGATCTCGTGGACCGACTCGTCGACGACCATCAGCGCGCGTCCGTACGGACGGTAGCTGTCGGCCAATTCGGTGTTCTCGAGGGCGAAGACACCGTCGACGTAAATCAGGTCGTACTCGATGCGCTCGTATCCCTCGACGCGAAACGACCTGTCCCCGGCAACTACCTGGGCCTGAAGATTGCTCACAATTACTCCTGGGGTGGATGAAGGGTCAGGCTGAGATCAGAGCGCGCACGCGCTCGGGATCGAGTGCATCGACGGTGTCGGTGGCCGAGCCGAACTCGGTGCCTGCAGTGTTCTCGTTCGGGAATGCGACGCACGTGATGCCTGCGGCTGCTGCCGCCGCCGCGCCGCCGGCGTTGTCCTCGATGGCCACACTGTCGGATGCGTTCTCGCCCAACGTCTTCAAAGCGAACTCGTAGGACGCGGGATCGGGCTTGCCTGCGTCCACCGAGGATGCGTCGACGATGACGTCGAAGGAGTCGGCGGTGAGCTCCGGGCTCAGGGCCGCCAGCAATGCATCGATGTTGTCGCGGGACGTGGTGGTCACGAAGCCCACCTTGATGCCGTTCGCCTTGGCGGAGTCGATCGTATCGGCAACGCCGGGACGCGTTTTCACGTCGGATTCGCCGATCAACCGTTGGAAGATCTCCGATTTGGTGGCGTGCACTGCGGCCGCGTCGACCTCGGTGCCCGTATCGGACGCATATTCGCTGATCCGGTCGGCACCACCGTTCGACCCGAGCATGGAACGGTAGTCCTCACGAGACCAGTTCCAGTTCAGATCATGGGCTGCGAAGGCCTCGTTGAACGAGCGACGTTGCAGTTCGGATGTGTCGACGAGCGTGCTGATCGAGCCGAACAGAATTGCGGACATGGGTGCCTTTCGGAGCGAGAGACGTTGTACCAGTCAATGTCTCGGCATGCGCGATGGGTGAGTTGGTTCGGGGGGTATGCCCCATCGGCACCGAACGGGAAACCTTCGAATTTCTACGGTGTGGCGGGCGGTCCGTGCCGAGGGACGGGTGCGGCCAGTACCGTCGGTGTGGAGCGTCCACGCAGCGTCACGGAGCCACCTGTTTTCCAGTGCTTCCTCTCACCCGCGGTTGCGTGATCGAGCACGACCGACGACGTGAGCACATCGGTGTTCGGGTCGTCTTTCGCGAGATCGGTGAGCCGGGCCGCTTGATTGACGGTGTCGCCGATGACGGTGTACTCGAAGCGGGATTCGGCTCCGATGTTGCCTGCGATGACCGGCCCGTACGTCACGCCGATGCCGATTTCGAAGCCGCCGTCGGAGGCGAGGGCGACGGCCAGGGTGCGTGCGGTGCGCAGTGCCGCCGTGGCGGGATCGGGGTGATCGACCGGAGCGCCGAAGATCAGCAATGCGGCATCGCCCTCGAACTTGTTGACGAAGCCGCCGTTACGTTCGCCGTGCTCGACTACCACTGCGAAGAACCGATTGAGAGTATCGACCACTGCCTCCGCGGACTCCCGCTCGGCCATCGCCGTCGAACCCACCAGGTCGATGAACAGCACGGCGACCGTCCTGTTCTCGCCGCCGAGGCGTGGAGCACTCGCCAATGCCCGCTGCGCCACGTCGTGGCCCACGTGCCTGCCGAACAGAGAACGCAGTCGCTCGCGCTCGTCGAGACCGACCACCATCTTGTTGAACCCGTTCTGCAAACGGCCGATCTCGGAAGCGTCGTAGACGTCGACGCGGGTGTCCGTCGCCCCTGCTTCGACGCGTTGCATGGCGGAGCTGACCTGCTGTAGCGGGTCCGATACGGAGCGTCCGACCAGAAACATGCCGCCGAATCCGACGACCAGGGCGATAGCGGACAGCGACACCATCGCGGGAGACAGGTCGACCTCGGGTGGGATGACGGTGTCGATCAATCTGCCGAGCCCGATGAGACCGAGACCCAGAATGGGGATGGCCGTGCTCAATACCCAGATGAGGACGACACGCAGCTTGACGCCGAGCGCGACCGTGTCGGTGACCTCACTGACGTCCATCACCGCGGCGGTGACCGGCCTGAGCGTTCGTTCGGCAACCAGATAGCCCAACGAGCAGGTCGCCAACCCGCCGAAGCTGACCGCGATGGCGACGATGATCGACAACGCGGCGCCTGCCGACGCATTGACCGCCACGAACACGGCGACGCCAAGGGCCCACAGCAGAACGTGGACACCGAGCTGACGCAGCGGCAGTCGCACGATGGCGATCGCGGTGTCCTCCGACGGCGTACCGCCGGTATGCAGCCACAGCACGAGCGGCTTGGCGACGCGGAGTCCGAGCACGATCCCGATGCCGATCGCGACCGGCAGATACACGAAGAACGCCAGGTAGTTGCGATCGGACAGGATCTCCTCGGAGCCGACCGGCAGCGGCAGGATGAAGCGGGCCAGCACGAACACGATGACTGCGCCGATGGCGTTGGCCGAGACCATGCCCGCCGCATAGAGCCGCATCGGGGTGCGGTCGAGGGCGGCGCGTAGAGCTGCGGTCACCGGTGAATCTCCGTTCTGTGGTCGCTCGAACTCTAGGGGCCAGAAAAAGAATCGGAGAGATTTCGCCCGAGCGACTATCTGTGTCGGCAAGTACCTGGTAATCTCCGTAACAGCTAATCACTCCTGTTCGACGATGAAAGGAACGACGGCGATGACCAGCACACTCTCCAGGAACGACGTTCTCCAGCCCGAGGATGTTTCGGCGCGTTTGCTCGATTCAGCCGCCCAGCTCTCGTACGACCCGGCCGAGGAGGTCGACTGGGAGGCCGATCTCGATCCCTCCCTCTACGGCCTCAACCCGGAGTGGAGCACCCTCTACGGCACGAAGTTGTGGGACGAGATGAGCGAGGAGCAGCGCATCACGCTCACTCGCCACGAGGTCTGCTCGATCATGAGCACCGGCATCTGGTTCGAGATGATCCTGCAGCAGATGGTTCTGCGCGATCAGTACTGCAAGGACTCCTCGAACTCGGACTTCCAGTTCGCGCTCACCGAGATCGCGGACGAGTGCCGTCACTCGATCATGTTCGCTCGCGCCTGCCAGAAGATGGGCATCAAGGCCTACCTGCCTCGTCGATCGAGCATCGAACTCGGCCGTGGCTTCAAGGCTCTTGCATCGGCCGAGGTGGCCTACGGCGGCATTCTCGTCGCCGAAGAAGTTCTCGACGTCATGCAGCGCGACTGGATGCGCGGCGAGAACGTGTTGCCGCTCGTGCGCACCACCAGCAAGATCCACGTCGTCGAGGAATCGCGACACATGACCTTCGCGCGCGCACAGATGCGTGAAGACATCGAGGGGAAGAGCCCGGCTCGCCGTAAGGCCAGCGCGTTGGTCGTCGCGATCGCTGCCCGCCTGATCGTGTCGAACATGGTCAACAAGGAGGTCTACGCAGCTGCGGGCCTCGATGTCGACCGCGCCGTGAAAGAAGCGAAGAACAACGCTCATCACCACACGATGATGCGCACCTCGAGCGAGCATCTGATGGCATTTCTCCTCGACTGCGGTTTGGTCACCAAGCCGGCCGAGATGATCTACCGTCGTCTGCACATGCTCTGACCACTCTTTTCGAGGCCGTGAAGGACATCTGAGAAACCCATGCCGTTCGCGATCACGCAGAACTGTTGCAACGACGCATCCTGCCTGTCGGTGTGCCCGGTCAACTGCATTCATCCCACGCCCGACGAGCCGGATTTCGGCAAGACCGAGCTGCTCTACATCGATCCGCGCTCGTGCATCGACTGCGGGGCCTGCGCGGACGCGTGCCCGGTGGACGCGATCACGCGCGTGTCCCGCTTGACGCCGGATCAGCAGATCTACGCCGACATCAATGCCGACTACTACCGCGACAAGCCTGCAGTAGCGGAGTGGGGTGAGCCCAAATTTCCGGTGTCGACGGTCAACGAACTGCCGCCGGTCAGCATCGCCATCGTCGGGACCGGACCGGCCGCCTGCTACACGGCGCAAGCCCTGTTGCGGGTGCCGGGCACCAGGATCACGTTCTACGACCGATTGCACACCGCGGGTGGTCTCGCGCGCTACGGCGTCGCTCCCGATCACCTCGGCACCCGCCGCATCAGTGAGCACTTCCGGGGGATCTTCGCGCATCCTCGGGTCACGATGAAGCTCGGCGTCGAGGTCGGTAAGGACGTCGATCACGTGGAGTTGGCTCGAAAGTTCGACTCCGTCGTTTACGCCGTCGGTGCCGACAAGGACCGAGCGCTCGACATCCCCGGTATCGATCTCGACAATTCCGTCAGCGCACGCACCCTGGTCGGCTGGTACACCGGGCATCCCGACGTCCCGGCCGACGCGATCGACCTCACCGGCGTCGAGCGGGTGACCGTCATCGGAAACGGGAACGTCGCACTCGATGCAGCGCGCATCCTCACCGCAGACCCGGACCGGCTCGACGGTACCGAGATCGCTCCGCATGCACTGGCCGAATTGCGTCGACACCGCGTCACCGAGGTCGTTGTTCTCGCGCGCCGTGGCCCCGAGTTCGCGGCCTTCACGCGTTCCGAGTGCAAGGCGTTGGTCGATCGACCGGACGTCGACGTGGTGGTGGCAGGACCGGACGGAATTGTCGACGCTATCGATCGATTGCCGCTGTCTGCCTCGGCGTCGGCGCTGGCCGGGGCCGAGCGCGTCGATCTCGGCTCGCGTGCTCGAGGGCGTCGCATCGTCTTCGCGTTCGGGCGGGCACCATCCGCCCTGCACGGAAACGGCTCGGTGGAGTCCATCGAGGTGGGGGTGGGTGAACACGCGGTCACTCTGTCGACGGAGCTGGTTCTGCTCGCGATCGGTTATCGCGGAACTCCGTCACCGGGCGTCCCGTTCGACGACATCACCGGCACCATTCGCAACGACGGCGGACGGATCACCGCTGCCGACGGCACTCCGGTTCCGGGCAGCTATGTGGTCGGATGGGCCAAACGGGGTGCCACGGGCGGCATCGGCGACAACAAGATCGACGCAGAGGAAACGGCCGAGGCCTTGCTCGCGGACATCCCCACACGAGGCCCGGCTCGTCCGCTCGGTTGGTACGGCAAAGTGAGCGCCGCTCTCGGCGATCGAGTCTCGCGAGCGCGCTGACCAGCGGTAACTCCCCGCTCTGTTCGCATTCTGTAGCAGTCTGATTCGAGTCTGCGCGATTCGTACGCACGGCGAGCTTCTCGGAGTTACCGTTGAGTATGGCTGAACGGGGGGCCAAGCCCCAGGTTTCTTTTGTAAGACGGACGATGCTGCGCGCAGTCCGATCGTTGTTCAATCCGCTCCGGCCTGACGACTACCTGTCGATGATCAATCCGCTGTGGACCACTCGCGAACTTCGGGGGAAGGTCGAGCGGGTGGTTCCCGAGGGGTCGGAGGCCGTCTCGGTGTACATCCGTCCGGGTTTCGAGTGGCAGGGCCACACGCCCGGGCAGTACGTCCGACTCGGAGTACTCATCGACGGTCGGTACCACTGGCGGGCGTACTCGCTGACATCCGATCCCGACCCTGTCGACGGTCTCGTCAGCGTCAGCCCCAAGCTGGTGCCGTCGGGAACGGTCTCGCCGTATCTGGTGGGCACCATCAGGACCGGCGATATCGTTCGCCTCAGCGAGGTGGAGGGTGAATTCACTCTGCCGAGTCCGGTTCCGGACAAGATGGTGTTCATCAGCGCCGGCAGCGGCATCACGCCGATCATCAGCATGTTGCGCGCCCTCGACCATCACGACCAGGTCCGTGACGTGGTTGTGGTGCATTCGGTGCACAACCGTGAACAGTTGATGTTCGCGGACACGCTGGAGGAATTGGAAGCCAAGCACGACGGGCTGACGGTGAAGCTACGCATCACCAGCGACGAAGGTCGGATGAAGGCGTCGGAACTGGACGAACTGGTCCCGGATTGGCGTGAGCGGGAGTCGTTCTGCTCCGGTCCGGGCGAACATCTGGACGATCTGCGCTCGTACTGGAAGGACCAGGGAGAGTCGGATCGATTCCATTACGAAAGTTTTCAGCCGGTCATCGGCGGCGGAAACGACGCTGGTGAGGGCGGCACCGTCAAGTTCCTCAACAGCAAGAAGGACGTCGAATGCGACGGTGCCACAACGATTCTCGCCGCGGGTGAGGAAGCCGGACTGGATCTGACGTTCGGCTGCCGAATCGGCATCTGCCACACATGCGTAGGTACCCTGAAGAAGGGGCGTTTACGTGACCTACGTAACGGGGATATCTCCGAACCTACGGGGCAAGCGGTTCGGATCTGTGTCAACACCGCTGAGGGCGACATCGAAATCGAACTCTGATCTTCCATTCGAACAGGGGAATGTATGTCTATCGACGAAACCACCAGGCGCGTCACCGACACCGATGAGCCGGTGAACCCGCTGGCGCACCTGAGCGACGAGACGATCGCCGAACTCGCCAAGGAGTTCGACGCCATTCACGACGAGGTGTACGCCAGCCTCGGTGACAAGGACCGGAAGTACATCACCTCGGTGATCGCAGCCCAACGTCAGCTGCTGGTCGCCGGCCGCGTGCTGTTGCTCGGTTCCACCAGCAAGCCCGCGTGGCTGGCCGGTACCGCATGCCTCGGGATCGCAAAGATCCTCGAGAACATGGAGATCGGCCACAACGTCATGCACGGCCAGTGGGACTGGATGAACGATCCGGAAATCCACTCGTCGGTGTGGGACTGGGATACCGCGTCCACCGCCAACTCGTGGAAGCACTCGCACAACTACGTGCACCACACGTACACGAACATTCGCGGCAAGGACAAGGATCTCGGTTACGAGATCATGCGTATCGACCCACGTCAGAAGTGGAGTCCCGTCTACCTGGCCCAGCCGTTCTACAACGTTCTGCTGATGGCCTTCTTCGAGTGGGGCGTCGCTCTGCACGACCTCGACATCGAGGCGATTCGCCGCGGTGAGAAGCCGGTCAAGGAACTCGTCGAGGACCTCAAGGGCATCGGCGTCAAGGCTCGTAAGCAGTTCGTCAAGGACTACGTGGGCTGGCCGCTGATCAGTGCCGGAGCATTCGCGTTGGCTCAGCTCGCCTCGGGCGGTCGTGTGCCGGAGAGCAAGAGGTCTCGGCTGGCGTCCAAGCTGCGTGGGTCAGCTCGGTTCGGCAAGAATCGTAGGACCGCGGCGCTGCTGGACAGTCGGCTCAGCGGTGTCGAGAGCACGTTCCTCTCGACGGTGACCGCCAACTTCACCGCCAACATCATCCGCAACGTCTGGTCGAACGCAATCATCTTCTGCGGTCACTTCCCGGATCAGGCCTACACCTTCAGCCAGGAAGAGGTCGAGAACGAGACCCGCGGTGGCTGGTACGTCCGTCAGTTGGTCGGAGCCGCGAACATCGACGGCGGACCACTGTTCCACCTGATGAGCGGCAACCTGAGCTACCAGGTGGAACACCACCTGTACCCGGATATGCCCAGCACCCGGTACTCGGACGTCGCGCCCAAGATCAAGGACATCTGCGAGCGTTACGAGCTGCCGTACAACACCGGACCGTTCTTCCAGCAGTGGGGCATGGTCCAGCGGACCATCGCGCGATTGGCCTTCCCCGGTGGCAAGGTTCGGCCGAAGCCGGGCCCCTACCGGCCCGAGGAGAGCTGGCGTCGCAAGTTCGCCGAGGGTGCCACCAAGGACAGCGAGGCCGCCAAGACTCGCGGTCGCGTGCCGGCAGAGCATCCTGCGGCGGGACCGGAACACAACTCCGGCGGGGTCGATGTTCAGCCGCCGCCCCGTGGCGACGACTGAGTTTCGTCCGTAGAGAGCCGATAAGAACCGCGGCCACCCGATCACCGGGTGGCCGCGGTTCTTCGATGTTGGCGGTCGGGTTGTGGGCCCTCACGCCATGTCGACATCCTTGGTCTCGATCAATCGCTTGGTGCAGACCAGACTCAGCACCGACAGCAGGGCCAGCATCACGCCGATCGAGATGCTGCCGAACGCGGCCGTGAGCGGTGCGGCAAGCATCGGCGGAATCGCGCCACCGAGAACTCCGGCGAGATTGTAACCCAAACCTGCTCCGGTATAACGGAATCGAGTCTCAAACAGTTCCGGGAGGAGTGCGCCGGTCGGTCCGTATGCAACGCCGAAGATCGCGAGCGTCACGCACATACCGATCACGAACGCTTCCGGTGAGCCCGTGTCGAGCAACGGGAACAGCGCTATCGACCACGGCACCGCGACGATGCACGCCGCCATGATCACTCGCCGCCGCCCGACGCGATCGGAGTAGGTCGCCGAGAGCGCGATCGCGACTCCGAAGATCACCGCAGCGCCTATCCCGGTGACCAACACGAACGGACGGTCGAACCCGAGGGTCTTGGTGCCGTAGCTCGTCAGGTAGGCGGTCCCCATGTAGAAGAATGCGAAGAGTGACGCCAATGCACCTGCAGCGGTGATGATTTCGCGCTTCTGGATACGCCACGCGTCGAATATCGGCAGCTTGGTCGGTGCCGATGTCGCCGGAGCTTGCTCCTCGGCGAGCTTGTTGGCCCGAAAGACCGGGGTTTCCTCGATGGCCAACCGCATGTAGAGGCCGATGAGTACCAGGACGGCGCTGAGCAGGAACGGGATTCGCCAACCGTAGTTCAGAAACGTCTCGTTGGTATCGCCCAGTAGCAGTCCCGTCGCCAGGAACGTCGCGCTCGAGAAGATGAAGGCGGCCGATGGTCCCAGTTGGGGGAACATCGCATAGAAGCCGCGCTTGCCCGGCGGTGCGTACTCGGCCGTCAGCAATGTCGCGCCGGCCCATTCACCGCCGACGGCAAACCCTTGCCCGAACCGGAGCAGCACCAAGATGATCGGAGCAGCCACGCCGATCGTTTCGGCACCGGGCAGCAGGCCGATGGCGAACGTGGATACCCCCATCAGCAGCAGCGTCGAGATCAACGTCTTCTTGCGACCGATGCGGTCGCCGAAGTGTCCGAACAGCACGGCACCGACGGGCCTGGCGATGAACGCGACTGCGAACGTCGCGAACGAGGCCACGGTGCCGGCCGTATTGCCGAGCGCTGGGAAGAAGATGGTCGGGAAAACCAATGCGGCAGCGGTTCCATAGATGAAGAAGTCATAGAACTCGATCGTCGTACCGATTCCACTGGCGACAGCGACCCGTCCGACACTGGTCTTGGACTGCACCGCCGGTCTGGTCGGCGTCGAGACGCCCGGATCTCCGGGCGAGACAGCGGTCATGGTTCCTCCGTTTTGTCGGGTATCGGGCGAATGTGCGATACCGAATGCGACGAACGGTAGTGATCCGGGTCACCCGCGGAATACCCCCGGATGGGGGGACGGCGACCACCTCTCTCCGATCTACTGCCAGTGGGCAGTCTCGACGGCGGCGCGGTAGGTGTTCTCGAGGAAGGCGAGCAGCAGCGCATCGGGGTCCTCGGCGGTGCGCACGGCCTCGTAGGGGAGGACGTACTCGCCGAGATCGCGATCGAAGTACGCGGGAGCAGTGACGGCCGGATGGCTGTCGTAGCCGTCCGGATTCGGGTAGGCGTAGGCGTAGAACGCGCCCTCCGCTGCCCCGCCCGGCCAGAAGCCGGCGCTCGAGACCTCGTCGCTGTAGGCCTCGTGCATCACCCAGTCCGGACAGTTGGGAACACCACCGGGATGCTGTGGGGCAGACCTACCCGAGAAGCGCGTGACGGCGAGATCGAAAGCGCCCCAGAAGAAATGGACGGGGCTGGACTTGCCGCGAAAGTCGGCGCGAAACTCGGAGAACACGCGATGTGCGCTGACGAGGGCACGCCAGAACCTCTCCATCGCCTCCGAGTCGTAGGAGGCGTGTTCGACGTCCTCCGCGAACGGGGTGGCGTGCGGCAGTTCGACAGGCTTTCCCACGATCGTCGCGTCGACCCCGAGTTGCGTGAGCAGGTCGGTGTATTCGGCGAAGAAGTCTGCGACGGTGCGGGGTTCGAGCTTCATGGTCCGGCTCTGACCATCGGTGGTGGCCAGTACCAGTCGGTGGGCGAGGAAGTCGAAACGAATTTCGAGCCCGCGGTCGCCTAGTGGGATCAGCGATGTCGTCAGTCCGGATGCATCGACGTACAGCGCGACTCCCCACCAATGGTTGAGTGCCGGCGACAGTGCCATTCGGGTCTTGCCGACGATCTGGGTCCATAGATGCACCGTGTCGCGAGTGTCGGACCAGCTCTCGATCGGAAGTTCCGGCCACGCGTCGTACGAAGTTGTCATGCGTCGATGATGCACACACAGCCGGGGAGAAGGCCATAGATGTGCTACCTCAGGCGAGCCTCAGGATTCGCCGGTACCGTCTGATCCCAGGGGCGAGGCGCGTGTGGCAGCGGTCAGGGAAGAAGAGGTGATCGGCATGTCCACAGACCACAACCGGGATGTGTTCGACAATGCTCGGGTGGCCGCGGCCTATGAGGAGTACGCCGGCCCCACCGATGGATTTCTCGACCGTGGGGAAGCGGCGGCGCTGGTTGCTGCGGCCTCGGTTGCGCGCGGAACACCGGTGCTGGACGTCGGCGTCGGCAGCGGGCGAACCACGGCTCTGCTCCGACTCGTGAGCGATCGCTATGTAGCGATCGATTACGCGCCCAACATGATCGATGCGTTCCGTCGAAATTTCCCGGACCTGCAGGCGCATGTGGCCGATGCGCGCAGTCTGACGGCTTTCGTCGACGGCCAGTTCGGCCTGATCGTGTTCAGCAACAACGGAATAGACACCGTCACCCACCAGGAGCGGGGCCGCGTACTCGCAGAATTTTGTCGCCTACTGGCCGATCCCGGAGTGTTGGTGTTCTCCACCCTCAACCGCAACGGACCGTCGTTCGGAGAGAAGCCGTTTCAACTGAGCAGGCCTACGCAGCGATTCAGTTTCTCGCCGAAACGGGCAGTGACGGCAATCGGGCGGAGGCTGCTCGATCCTGCCGGTGTCGTTCGCAGCGTCCGTAATTGGTGGTCGGCCAGATCCCGCGTCGACGATCGTGGATCCTGGGCCGTCGCTCCGCTCGCTGCACACGATTTCGCGCCGTTCATGCACTTCACCACTTTGTCGGACGTGCGGGCGCTGGTGTCGGGTGCCGGTTTCACGATCGTGGAGATCTTCGCCGACGACGGTTCGATCGTGGCGGCCGATACCGAGACGAGCTCGGCCGACAACTTCACGATCGTCGCGCGCAAGTAAACGGTCAGCTCAGCCGCTCGAGCGCCTCGGTCATCTTCTCCACGGTGTCCGGCGCGACCTTCGCCTCGAAACCCGCCTTCAGGAACGGACCGGCAACCTTTGCGGCACCGTTGAACTCGACCTGCGCGTGGTAGTCGATCCGAGTCGATCCGTCACCTTCTGCCGTCAGCGTGATGTCGTCGACGCTGGTGGCCGTCTTGTTCTCGCCTTCGAGCACGATGTGATCAGGCTCGTCCGTGACCAGGGTGTAGGTCAACTCCGTGGTGATACCGAACAGCTTCGAGACGTTGTGCCACTGCGTTCCGACGGCGACCGGCCCGTCCGAAATCTGTGTGCAGCTCTGGGTTCCGGGATCCCACGACGGCGCATTGGAAAAGTCGCGAAGAAATGCGGCCGCCTTCTCGATCGGAACAGCGGCGGTGAAGGTGCGGGTGACATCGACCATGAGAGTTCTTTCCTGTCGTTGGAGATCAGTCTTCGAGCGGGACGCCGAGGTGGTCGGCAAGCCGGCGCATGGTGCCGACGATCTGGTCCTCGGTCACCCGCGGAAACCCGGCCATCTTGCGGAACTCCGGGTCGGTGACGCGCGACCAGTCGTACACCTGCGTCAGCGCTGTCCGGTCGTCGGCGACCTCCTCGAGCTCCCAGGACCACCGCGTGCCACGAGGTTCCATGCCCTGGCGATTGGGAATCCAACCGATGCGTCGGTCCTGCTCGAACACGAACAAGGTGTTCTCCATGACGTACTCGCCCAGTTCCGGCTGGTACATATCCATCGCGAAGGTGTCGCCCACCGCGCGCAGAGGCGTCGGGTCGATCGCGCCGCGCAGCATCTCCGAGCCGTCGACCGCGGCCTGGACCTCGGGATTGGCGAGCGCAGTGAACACGGAGGCGGGGGGAGCGTCGATCACGCGCCGGACAGTCAACTCGTCGGTCATGGACACGCCTTTCAGTTGTTTATGCCGGCTACGGAGTTACCCCCGTCTGCGGGGAAAGAAACTCCGATCGCCGTTTTTGCCTCCCCGTCGGTTTTGCATCGCAGTGGACACAACGACGAAACACGACCGCCACGTCGCATTCGTACAGTCGCCGGGTCGGACTCCGCAAAATCCAGCTGTGGAGCAGCACCTTGTCAAGGGGTAGCCATGAGTGGAAATACCGTACGCCTGCAGGCGATCAAAGACGTCGAGGCGTATGTGCCGCCTGCGGTCAGCTTCGTCGGAGACGAGAAGCCGGGCGAGATCTTCGGTGAGAACGTCTTCAGCAAGGTCGTGATGCAGAAGCGTCTGCCCAAATCGGTCTTCAAGTCCGTGATGGCGACGATCGACAAGGGCAAGAAGCTCGATCCCATGGTCGCCGACGCGGTGGCGTCGGCGATGAAGGACTGGGCCCTCGAGAAGGGTGCGACGCACTACGCGCACGTCTTCTACCCGCTCACCGGGCTGACGGCCGAGAAGCACGACAGCTTCTTCGACCCCGTCGGTGACGGCAGCGCACTCGCCGAATTCGCAGGAAAGACGCTGATCCAGGGCGAGCCCGACGCGTCGAGCTTCCCCAACGGCGGTCTGCGCAACACGTTCGAGGCTCGTGGGTACACCGGCTGGGACGTCACCAGCCCGGCGTACGTCCTCGAGAACCCGAACGGCAATACCCTGTGCATCCCGACGGTGTTCGTCTCGATGACCGGTGAGGCTCTGGACCACAAGACGCCGTTGTTGCGTTCGCAGCAGGCGATGGGCGGACATGCCGAGCGCATCCTGAAGCTGTTCGGGCACGAGAACATCGAGAACATCGTCTCGTTCTGTGGTCCTGAGCAGGAGTACTTCCTCGTCGACCGGCACTTCTTCCTGGCCCGTCCCGACCTGCTCAATGCGGGTCGCACGCTGTTCGGATCGAAGCCGCCCAAAGGCCAGGAATTCGACGACCACTACTTCGGAGCCATCCCCGAGCGCGTCCTCGGCTTCATGATGGACACCGAGCGTGAGCTGTTCAAGCTCGGTATCCCGGCCAAGACTCGGCACAACGAGGTCGCTCCAGGACAGTTCGAGATCGCGCCGATGTTCGAGCGCGGCAACATCGCAGCCGATCACCAGCAGCTGTTGATGACGACGTTCAAGACGATCGCCAAGAAGCACGGTATGGAGTGTCTGTTCCACGAGAAGCCGTTCGAGGGCGTCAACGGCTCGGGTAAGCACGTCAACTTCTCGCTCGGCAACTCCGAGCTCGGATCGCTGCTCGTTCCCGGCGACAACCCGCATGACAACGCGCAGTTCCTGGTCTTCTGCGCCGCCGTCATCCGCGCGGTACACAAGTACGGTGGTCTGCTGCGCGCCTCGGTGGCGTCGGCGACCAACGATCACCGTCTCGGGGCCAACGAGGCTCCGCCCGCGATCATCTCGATCTTTCTCGGTGATCAGCTGGCAGACGTGTTCGATCAGATCGCCAAGGGTGCAGCCACGTCCTCGAAGGGCAAGGGCACCATGATGATCGGTGCCGACACCCTGCCCGTGCTGCCCACCGATCCCGGCGACCGCAACCGCACGAGCCCGTTCGCGTTCACCGGCAACAGGTTCGAGTTCCGCGCTCCCGGCTCGATGCAGACCGTCAACGGTCCGATGGTCACGATCAACACGATCATGGCCGAGGCGCTGGACTACATGGCGACCAACCTCGAAACTGCCGTCGCCGACGGCACCGACTTCGACACCGCCGTGCAGAACCTGCTCACGGAGATCATCACCGAACACGGGGCAGTGGTGTTCAACGGTGATGGTTACTCGGACAACTGGCAGGTCGAGGCGGAAGCACGCGGACTACCGAATCTGCGTACCACCCTCGACGCATTGCCGGAGTTGATCTCCGAGTCGGCAATGGAACTGTTCGAGAAGTACAAGGTGTTCAACCACCGAGAGATGCACTCGCGTTACGAGATCGGGCTCGAGCAGTACGCGTTGACGGTGTTCGTCGAAGCGCGGTTGACGCTGGAAATGGGCCAGACGTCCATCCTGCCCGCGGCGGTGCGCTACCAGACCGAACTGGCGCAGAACGTCAGCGCGCTCAAGGGTGCAGGCGTCGATGACGTGGACATGACTGCGCTGCAAGCAGTCTCGGCTCCACTGTCGGAGCTGCGCGCAGCATTGGCGACACTGAAGGGCGCCCTGGAAGCCGACCCGGGTGGCGAAGCTCTGGCCGAGGCCGTGCATGCCAAGGACGAACTGCTGCCCGCCATGGCTGCGGTCCGTTCTGCGTCGGACACACTCGAAGCAATGGTGGCCGACGATCTCTGGCCGCTGCCGACGTATCAGGAGATGCTGTACATCCTCTGAGTGCGCAACGCAGGAGTGGAGCCTGCGGAACGACCGGATGGGGCAGGAGTGGAGCCTGCGGAACGACCGGATAAGCAGTGGTGTGGCTGAGTGCCGTGTGTGGCACTCAGCCACACCACTGTTGTTTTCGGGGTGAGCAATATCTCGAGGCGGAATAGCTCGGTGGATCTTTCGGGTTCGGAGTGAGCAGTGGCAAAGACTGTGCACGCACTCGTGAGGAGAGAGATCCATGAAGTTGTTTTCCCCGTTGGCGCTCGGTGACCTGAAGCTCGACAACCGGTTGGTGATGGCTCCGCTGACGCGGGTGCGCTCCGGGAAGGACGGCGTGCCGGGCCCGCTGGTGGTCGAGCATTACAAGCAACGCGCATCCCTGGGTCTCATCGTCAGTGAAGGCACCTACCCGAGCCACGCGGGCCAGGGCTTCCCAGGTCAGCCCGGTCTGGTGACGGACGAGCAGATCGAGGGTTGGCGCAACGTTGCCGACGCAGTGCACGCCGACGGCGGACTGATCGTCGCTCAGGTGATGCATGCCGGTCGGGTGACCCACGAGGCGACGACGGGTGGCCGCGAGGTCGTCGGGCCCAGCGCTGTGGCGATCGAGGGAGAGACTCACACGTACGAGGGCAAGAAGGCGTACCCCACCCCGCGTGCGCTACGCGAGGACGAGCTGCCCTCGGTGATTGCCGATTTCGTCCAGGCGTCGAAGAACGCGATTGCCGCCGGGATGGACGGTGTCGAGATTCACGGCGCCAACGGTTACCTGCTCCACGAATTCCTCTCGCCCGCCTCGAACCAGCGGGACGACGCATACGGCGGCTCACCGGAGAACCGGGCGCGGTTCGTGGCCGAGGTGGTCGAGGCAGTGGTCGCCGCTCTGGGAGCCGGCAAGGTTGGAATTCGTATCTCACCCGAGCACAACATTCAGGATGCCCTCGAGACGGACGCCGACGACGTGCGTGCCACCTACCGCGCGTTGGTCGACCGAATCGCACCGTTGGGTCTGGCGTATCTCAGTGTGCTGCACAAAGATCCGGCCGGTGAGCTGGTTCAGGATCTGCGCCAGGCATTCGGCGGTTCGGTCCTCGTCAACAGCGGCTTCGGTGAGATCACCAACCGCGACGAGGCTCTTTCGCTGCTCGACAACGGCATCGGTGACGCCGTCGTCGTCGGCCGTCCGGCGATCGCCAACCCCGATCTCGCCTACCGCTGGCGCGAGGATCTGCCGCTCAACGAGCCCGATCCGAGCACCTTCTACACCGACGGTGCCAAGGGCTACACGGACTACCCGGCTTTCACTGCCTAGCGGCAGGAGTGGGGCCTGCGGAACGACCCGATGCGCAGTGGTGCGGTTGAGTACCTTCTGGGGCGCTCGACCACACCACTGCGCGGAGCGCACTAGAAGTCCGCGGTCTTGCGGGCCCTGATCTTGCTGACGATCGAGAACACCACGGCAATGACCATCAGTGCGTAGAGCACGATGGTGATGCCGCTGCTGACGAGGATCGACGGGTCGCCCTCGCTGACCGCCAGTGCGCGTCGAAGCGATTCCTCGGCAAGCGGGCCGAGGATCACGGCGATCAGCACCGGTGCGAGCGGAATCTCGTAGCGCCGCATCATGAATCCGATGATGCCGAGCCCGAGCATGAACATCAGGTCCACGATCGACGCACTCGACGCGTAGACGCCGAGGGCAGCGAACACCGAGATTCCGGCGTAGAGGTAGTTCTTCGGGATCTTCAGCAGCTGGGCCCACAACGGTGCGAACGGCAGGTTGAGGATCAGCAACACGATCATCGCCAGGAAGAGGCTGGCCAGCAGGGCCCAGACGATGTCGCCGCTGCGCTCGAACAGGAGCGGTCCGGGTTGCATTCCGTACTGCTGGAACGCTGCGAGCATGATCGCCGCTGTGGCGGACGTCGGTAGACCCAACGCCAGCAATGCGCCCATGGCCGTTCCGGCCGTGGAGTTTCCGGCCGCCTCGGGTCCTGCCACGCCACGAATGGCGCCTTTGCCGAACATCGGCTTCTCGCGTTTGCGATCGAGACGACGCTCGGTGCCGTAGGCCAGGAAGCTCGGCACCTCGGCACCGCCCGCTGGTATGACGCCGAACGGCACACCGAATGCCGTCCCGCGTAGCCAGGCTGGGAGTGCTTCGCGGAACTCCGCCTTGCTCAGCCACGGTCGTCCCTGCGACTTGATCAACGACCGATCCTCGGGCCGCCCGATCTTCGACGCGATGTGGATGACCTCGCCGAGGGCGAGCATCGCCACGGTGATGACGACGATGTGGATGCCGTCGAACAGGGCCGGCACCTCGAAGGTGAATCGTGAAGCGCCCGAGGGTCCGTCGATACCGATCACCGCGAGGGTGAGGCCGATGAGCAGGGCGGTCAGACCTTTGAGGGCGGAATCCGAGACCACCGCCGAGGTGGCGATGAACGCGAACACCGCGAGTGCGAGATATTCGGCGGGTCCGAAGTTGGTCGCCAGCGCCGCAAGCGTCGGGGCGAAGAACACGACCAGGGTGGTGGCGATCATTCCACCGATGAACGACGCGATGGCCGAAGTCGCCAAAGCCTGTGGGGCGCGGCCGTTCTTGGCCATTCGATGTCCCTCGAACGTACCGGCGATGGCGGTGCTGTTGCCGGGGGTGTTCATCAGGATGCCCGAGATGGAATCGCCGAACAGGCCGCCGAAATACACTCCGGCGAACATGATCAGGGCAGCGGTGGGGTCGAGAGTAAAGGTGACCGGCAGCAGCAGGGCCACCGCCATGGCAGAGCCGAGACCGGGCAGCACGCCCACAGCGGTGCCGAGCAACGCGCCGACGAACACCCACACCAGGTTCATCGGAGTCAGCGCGGTGCCGAACCCGTCGAGAAGATTACTCAATGAATCCATCGGAAATTCAGCTCCGTCAGAAGATCTGGGCGAGAACGCCGCCGGGCAAGGTCAGGCCGAGGCCCGCGGAGAATACGATCTGGACGGTGCTCGAAACCAGCAGTGCGACTGCCGCGTCGAACACGTAACGGCGACCACCCAACCCGATCGAGACGCCCCAGAACAGCAACGCTCCGGCGAGAACCCAGCCGAGCGGGTCGAGCAGGGCGATGAACAAGGCCACCGATCCGACGGTGATCGACAGGGTGCGCCAATTGCTCACGGTGCCGGTGTGCGGCTTACCGTCGGCGTCGACTCCGCGGTCGATCACGTCGGGCTTGACCATCAGTTGGATGGTGATCAACAGTGCGACCACGAAGCAACCGCCGGCGACGATGGCCGGAAAGACCTGCGGACCAGGTGAAGTGGCGGTCGGCGGAACCTCCATCGTGACGGTTCCGTAGACCAGGAACAGTCCCAGTGCGACGAGGAGCGCCGGAACGATCAATCCGCTACGGCCGGTCCAGAAAGACCGGGACGTGCCGGTGTCGGTGGTCGTTGTTGTTGTCATACCAGCCCCAACTCTTCGAGAATTCCGGTGATGCGTGCCTGTTCGACGTCGAGGAACTCTCCGAACTCGTCTCCCGTCACGACCGATTCCTTCCACCGGTTGCGTTCGACGGCCGTTGCCCACTGCTCGGTCTCGACCATCTCGGTGACGATGTCGACGAGCGTCTGTCGGTCCTCGTCCGAGATTCCCGGGGGTGCAACGATTCCGCGCCAGTTGACGAGGTCGACGTTGTAGCCCTGTTCGATGAACGTGTCCACGTCGAATCCCTCGAGCGGCTCGGGTGCAGCCACTGCGAGTGCACGCACGTTGCCTGCCTCGATCTGGTCGCGGAAGTCGTTGAACCCGCTGACCGCGACGCCGACGGTGTTCGACAGCAGCGACGTCAGGACCTCGCCGCCGCCGGAGTAGGCGATGTAATTGATTGCGGCCGGATCGATGTCGGCTTCCTGGGCCAATTGGCCCGCCACGATGTGGTCGATACCGCCGAGCGACCCGCCGCCGATCGGCAGGCCACCGGGGTTCGCTCGCCAGGCCTCGATCATGTCCTCGAGATTCTGGATCGGCGAGTCCTTCGGGACGACGAACACCTCGAAGTCCTCGGCGAGTTTGGCGATCGGAACGGTGTCGGCCAGAGTCGTCTCGGAGTTGTTGATCGCAATGCCGCCCAGCATCACGGTGCCGGTGATCATCACGGTGGTGGGCTGACCGCTGAGGTTCTCGAGCTGGCTCAGACCGATGGTGCCGCCGGCACCGGGGACGTTGACGACCTGGGCGTTGTTGACGATGCCATCGCTGCGCAGCGCTTGCTGCGACTCGCGGGCGACCAGGTCCCAGCCGCCGCCCGCGGCAGCCGGAGCGATCAGTGTCAGTTTGGCTCGGGCATCGGAGCCGCTGGCACTGCGAGCGGCATCGATACCCGCCACGGTCACCGCTCCCACCACCGCCAGGGCACCGACTGTTCGAAGCAATGTGGGCGGTATCGCCATCAGAGACCTTTCG
Organism: Rhodococcus sp. 15-649-2-2; assembly: GCF_002258645.1. Taxonomy (NCBI): domain Bacteria; kingdom Bacillati; phylum Actinomycetota; class Actinomycetes; order Mycobacteriales; family Nocardiaceae; genus Rhodococcus; species Rhodococcus sp. 15-649-2-2. The sequence continues at coordinate 93,391 of NZ_NPFM01000008.1, read as the reverse complement.
TGTGGTGTGTCACAGCGTCAGGTTAGATACAGTTTGTCCGATTAGTCCAGTTCACAACATTGAGGGCAATCCTCGGTGGATTCGAGCAACGGGAGAGACCGTGTCTTCAGCGAGCACAGCGGTAGCAAGCGCAGTGGCAGTAGCGATGAGCAACACACCGGAGGGGCACGAAGCGCTGCGACGCGGTGCTGCCGAGGCCGAGCTGCGTGGGGCGCAACTGATCGTGTTGTCCGTGGTGGACCGCGATTCCGTGTCGGCGGAGGACCGAAGTGCGGCGCAGGCCGAGGTGGAGCGGACGCTGCCGGGAGCATCGACGACCGTGCGCGTCGAGCCGGACGGCGGCGACCCGGCCGGCGCACTGGTCGATCTCGTTGCCGATGTCGGCGCGGGGATGGTCGTCATCGGGTCCAAGCGTCGATCCGCCGTGGGTAAATTCTTGATGGGAAGCACCGTGCAGCGCGTGTTGCTGGACTGCCCGGTTCCCGTCCTCGTCGTGAAGGCGCCGTGACCCGGTAGTATCGGACAAACTTCACACACACGACCCCGAGGAATCATGGACAGCGATAAACCCGGGCCGGACACGGCTCGCCGCACCACAGCTACTACGTGCGAGGCGGTGTCCGGCGAATGAGCGTTCTGCTCACTCTTCTGCTCGGCCTGCTCGTCGTTTTTCTCATCACCGTCGCAACCGGCTACTTCGTAGCTCAGGAATTCGCGTACATGACCGTCGACCGGTCCCGGCTCAAGGCGCGTGCCGAGGCCGGTGACGCCGTCGCAGCTCGTACGTTGACCGTCACCAAGCGCACGTCGTTCATGCTCTCGGGCGCGCAGCTGGGCATCACGGTCACCGGCCTGCTGGTCGGCTACGTCGCCGAACCGCTGATCGGTCAGTCGTTCGGCGCGATACTGGGCGGCGTCGGTGTTCCGACGGCAGTCGGTGTCGGACTGGGTGCCGTTCTGGCGATCACCTTCGCGACGTTCGTGCAGATGCTCTTCGGCGAACTGTTCCCGAAGAACTTCGCCATCGCCCGCCCGGAGCCGGTGGCCCGCTGGCTCTCGCTCTCGACGACCATCTACCTCAAGCTCTTCGGCTGGTTGATCACCATCTTCGATCAGTCGTCGAATTTGCTGCTCAAGGCGCTGAAGATCGAACCCGTGCACGACGTGGAGCATTCGGCGAATCCGCGCGACCTCGAACACATCGTCTCGGATTCCCGTGAAACGGGCGACCTGCCCGATGAGTTGTCGACTCTTCTCGATCGCATACTCGACTTCCCGACGCGCACCGTCGAACATGCCATGATTCCGCGTTCACGAGCTGCAACCGTGCGCGACACCGACACCCTCGGTGAGGTGAAAGCGCTGATGGGACAGGAGCATTCCCGGTATCCGGTGCTCGACGAGGACGACGGAATCGTCGGCGTCGTGCACTTGCACGACGTGCTGGGCTCCGTCGAGCCCGATTCGACGCCGATCTCCGGACTCACCCGCGACGCACTGATTCTGCCCGAACTGCAGAGCCTGCCCGACGCGATGCGCGAGCTGCGGGCAACTCGGAACCAATTGGCTTGTGTCATCGACGAATACGGCGGCCTCACCGGCGTCATCACCATCGAGGACCTGGCCGAGGAACTCGTCGGTGAAATCACCGACGAGCACGACGACGGCGTACTCGACCCGAGCCCGGTCAGCGCCGACGACGGCAGCTGGACGATGGCGGGGGAGGTGCACGTCGACGAGGTAGAACGCGCGATCGGGGTGGATCTGCCCGACGGTGACTACGAAACAATCGCCGGATTCGCCATCGCGCACCATGGTTCGCTGCCCGACGTCGGTACCCGCATAGAGGTGGATCTCCCGCCGGACAACGCGGATCTGGCCAACGACGACGAGACGCCGATTCGTTTCGTCACGATCGAGGTGCAGGAGATCGACAGTCACGTGCCGTCACTACTGACCCTCACCATCGACGAGCGGGCAACCGAGCACGACGAGAATTCGGCCGAGTCCGACATTGCAGGAGCACACCGATGAGCAACCCCTGGGTCTTTCTGGCCGTCACCATCGGTCTCATCGCTGCGAGCGCCTTCTTCGTCGCGGTCGAGTTCGCTCTACTCGCGGCCAAGCGGCATCGCCTCGAAGATGCTGCACCGAACTCGCGATCCGCTCGGGCCGCGCTGCGCAGTTCCTCGGAGCTGACGGTGCTGCTCGCCGGCTCGCAGCTCGGTATCACTGTGTGCACCCTCGCCCTCGGTGCGACGACCAAACCGGCGGTGCACTACTGGCTCACACCGCTGTTCGAGGGCATCGGCCTGCCGTATTGGTTCGCCGACGTGCTGGGATTCGTCCTGGCGCTGATCGTCGTCACGTTCCTGCACTTGGTTGTCGGCGAGATGGCCCCCAAGTCGTGGGCGATCGCGCATCCGGAGAAGTCGGCCACGATGCTTGCGCTTCCCATGCGTGGATTCATGTTCGTCACTCGGCCCGTGCTCACGATTTTGAACAACATGGCCAACTGGTGCCTGCGCAAGGTCGGCGTGGAGCCGGCCGACCAGGTGGGGTCCGGGCAGAACGCAGACGATCTCCGCCAGCTCGTCGAGCACTCGGTGAACGTCGGTGCACTCGACGCCAGCTACCAGGCTCAAATTTCGGGAGCGTTGGAACTGCAGGATCTCACCGTCGGCGATCTGGTTGCCGGGAGCGGCACGCCGACCTCGGTGTCGTCGTCGGCCTCGATCGACGACGTGCGGGAGGCGTCCCGGATCAGTGGACATCTGCGCATCCTCGTCAGCGACGAGGACGTGGTGAAAGGTGTTGTACACGTGCGGGACACGTTGACCGAACCTGCGAATCTTTCCGAGATCACGCGACCTGCGTACACCCTGGAGTCCACCACTCCGGTGTACGTGGCGCTCGCGTCGATGCGCGAGACCCGGCACCATCTGGCGCTGGTGGTGGATGCTTCGGTCGGGGTGGGTGACACCGCGCGGACGATCGGCGTGGTGACGCTGTCCGATGTGCTGACGCGGCTTCTGCCCGAACCCGTCTGATTCGATTCCGGCATTCGAACGAGTCATCCCCGACCGGCCTGCACGGCCGATCGGGGATGACTTGTCTATACGTCGTGTCTGAAGCGAATCAGACCGGGGCGACGACCAGCAGGTGTGCCCAGTACGACGCGACGTCGTGGCCGAGTTGGGGGAGCAGCACGTCGTAGAGCAGGTAGGACATCATTGCCGTCGAACTCCTTGTTCAGCGGGTCGTTGCCGACTCGCATACCGAGACTTGTAGGTCATTGAGACTGTAGATGACCCGGCCTTCGGTGGCATCCATATCGCCTACTCGCGTGCGTTGCTCGGAACGTGTCAGCCGATGCAGCCCTGAAGCGTGGTGAAGCTGCCCGCGATTCCGGCACCGTTGCACACTGCGCCCTCGGGGGTGAGCGTGATGGTCGAGCCCGGTGCGGCCACTGCGATGGAGAGTCCGAGACCGGCGGCGGTGTTCTGCGCGACCGCCCCGGGGCCGAAGGCGATCGCCGCAGGCGCGCCGCCGAAACTGCCGTTGCTGACGGCAGTTCCGCCGTTCAGACCGAGCGCCAGAGCCGCCGCATTGTTCATTGCCTCCGCCGAGCCCCAGCCCTCGAGGCCGAATCCTGCGGCCGCACTGGCACCGTCTGCGGAGCTGTCGCACTGTGATCCTCCGACGAGCGCAGCGATGTCGGCACCTCCTGGCGCCGTGGTGCAGGCGACCGGTGCTGCCGATGCCGTGCCGGGCACCAGGGCTGCGAAGGTACAGGCGAATCCGAATGCTGCCGCTCCGCCGAGAATTCTCTTGGTGTGGAACATGGTGAATGCCTCCCGAGATCGATGCGTCGGCACCGGTGCGCCGAGCGTGACGGTCGCTGGGCCGGTGTTGCTGGGACCCCACTCCCTGACGTCGAGTCTCGACCCACCCGAGCGCGGTGCGGGTTCGTCGACATCTCGAAAACGTCTCGGTAGGGTAACGCCGAGATAACGCGACGTGCAGCGCGGTCTCTACCTACGATTGCCTCATGATCGGACGCATCGACGAGGTCGTTTTCGACTGCACGGAGCCGGCGTTGCTGGCACAGTTCTGGGCCGACATACTCGGTGGTCGGCCTGCCATGCGCGACGACTCGTGGCATTTCGTCGATGTCCCAGGGTTCACTCGGCTGGCGTTTCACCGAGTTCCCGAGGGCAAGTCCGGCAAGAACCGGCTTCATCTCGACGTCGACGTACCCAGCATCGACAGGGCCGTCGAGCAGGCGGTAGCGCTGGGCGCGACAGTGCTCGGCGACCGGCACTCCGACGCGGCCGGATCCTTTCAGGTGCTCCTCGACCCCGAGGGCAACGAGTGGTGCCTGGTGACTCCGCCCAGCTGATCAGCGAGCGTCGTGCTGGGTACGTGATTCGAGGACGAGCGGCATGTTGCCCTCGATGAGTTCGATGAGGTCGCTCAAGCGGGTGCCGACGTCGCGCCCCAGCGGGGTGAGGCTGTACTCCACCTTGGGTGGGATGGTCCCCTGCACCGTGCGCACCACGAGTCCGTCACGCTCCAGCGTCTGCAGGGTCTGCGACAGCATGCGTTCACTGACGCCGTCGACGCGTCGGCGCAACGCGTTGAAGCGATAGTCGCCTTCGGTGAGTGCCGCCAGGGCCAGGACTCCCCACCTGCTCGTGGCGTTCTGCAGGGTCTGTCGCGACGCGCAGTCCCGCGCGAAGACGGACGCTTCGAGGGATTCGGCGGCATCGGGCATATGGCAATGCTAGCGCATGCTGAAACATCAGTGATTACCATCGCAGTTGCACTGCACGAAAAGTAAGTGCATGATGAGGTGGAACTTGAAACCTCAACCCCGAGACACGCAGGAGTCGGCATGACCACAGCAGTAACCGGAGCAACGGGCAACCTCGGCGGACTCGTCGTCGATGCACTCATCACACGCGGCGTCGCAGCCGGCGATATCGTTGCCGTCGTCCGTAATGCAGACAAGGCCGCGCAGCTGGCCGAACGCGGCGTCGTGATTCGGGTTGCCGACTACAGCGACACTGCCGCTCTGACATCTGCATTCGCAGGCGTGGACAAGGTGCTGCTGATTTCGGGATCCGAGGTCGGACAGCGAATTGCGCAGCACAACAACGTGATCGACGCTGCAGAGGCGGCCGGGGTGAGCCTGATCGCGTACACCAGCTTGCTCGCCGCCGGCACGTCAGGAGTGAGCCTGGCCCCCGAACACAAGGCGACCGAGGAGCGACTCACCGCGTCGGCGATCCCCGCGGTCTTCCTGCGCAACGGTTGGTACTGGGAGAACTACCTCGGCTCGCTCGCCCAGACCGTCGAGGGTGGGGTTCTGCTCGGCGCAGCGGGGAACGGCAAGATCGCGGCAGCATCGCGCGCGGACTATGCCGACGCGGCTGCCGCGGTGCTGACCATGGACGATCAGGGCGGCAAGATCTACGAGCTCGGCGGCGACGAGCATCTGACCTACGCCGATCTGGCCGCTGTCATCGGTGATGTTTCCGGCAAGCCGGTGGTCTACAAGGATGTGCCGGAGTCCGAGTACGCCGCAATTCTCGAGGGTGCCGGTCTGCCCGATTTTGTGGCGACCATGCTCGCCAGTGCCGACGCCGGCATCTCGCGAGGCGAACTCGATACCGACTCCGGTGACATGCAGGCCCTGATCGGTCGAGCATCCACTCCGGTGGCCGAGGTGCTCCGCGCCGCGATGTGACGGGTGTGCCGGGGACTGCGCCGCTACTTGTAGCGTGGGCGCGGTGAATCAGACGAAGACCCGCACCTTGTTCCTGGCCGCCTCCGCATCGCTCGTTCTCCTGACGGGTGCGTGCAGTTCGGATACGGACAGCTCGTCCCCGGCGTCGACGACGTCCGCCTCTGCGTCCGCCTCGGCCGAGGCAGCATCGGCCGGCACATGCCCCACGGCAGCCCCCGACTCGGCCGCAACCCCCGAGTGGACGCTGGCCGGGGATACCGGCAGCATCGCCGTCGTCGGATCCACGGACACCGCGGCACCCGCGGTCACGGTCGAGGCCCCGTTCAGCGTCGCCGAGACACAGGTGAAGACACTGACGGTCGGTGACGGTCCCGTCGTCGCGGACGACGCCGAGGTATCCGTGTGCTACCTGGGCGTCAACGGACGCGACGGATCGACGTTCGACAGCAGCTACGAGCGCGGCGCACCGGTCGATTTCCCGCTGAACGGTGTGGTGGCGGGCTTCCAGAAGGCAATCGCCGGGCAGACCGTCGGCTCGACGGTCGCCGTGGCGGTCACGTCGGCCGACGGTTACCCGAGCGGCCAGCCGGCGGCCGGAATCGAGCCGGGAGACAGCTTGATCTTCGCGATCGCGATCCTGTCCGCGAGCTGAGTGCCTCCGGCAGTGGCGTGGTTGTGCGCCCTCCGCGGCACATAACCACGCCACTGCGGCTCCGCCGCACTACACGGTCGAGAGCTGCTGAATCGTGGTTGCGCCGCCCGGGGTGGGCGTGGTGGTGATGAAGTTCGAGTCGTACCCCAGCGATTCGACGACGCTGCGGATCTCGCGGAACTGATCGACGCTGACGTCGGGCGTGCGCTTGAGCACGAATCCGGACGTGCGGGTGGGGCTTCCGACGAACGCCCACGAATAGTCGTCGGCGATGTAGGCCACGATGTAGTTGGTCGGCCCCTCCTGGCTTTCCTGCGTGGGCACTCCCGGGAAGCTCACGTGCAGTTGGGCTTTGGTGACCGTGTCGTTGACCCGAGCGTTGCCGACGATGCGGTTTTCCTGGCCAGTCCAGGTGGTGCAGGTGTTCTCGACGCGAATGTTGGATTCGTCGATCATCTGGTAGTTCGCCTGGGTGTCGCGGGCGCAGATCAGGTTGAACGGCTGCGGCACCGCGGCAACCTGGTTCCAGGTGCCCAGGTAGCGCTCGACATCGAGTGACGGGATCGGGGCCAGTGGCTCGAGGCCGACCGATCCAAGAGGGCCGACCGGTTGCGCCTGCACCGGGGCCGCGGCGAGCAGGGCACCTGCGGCCAATACTCCGGCAATTGCGGTGCGGCCCAGTGCGGTACGGATATTCATCAATTCGCTCCTTGTGTTGCGGTTGTGTTTGCGGTCTCGCTGGAATCGATTCTGTTCGGCCACCAGATCTTCGGGCCGATGAGGGTGAACAGGGCGGGGATGACGACGGTGCGCACCACGAAGGTATCGAGCAGAATGCCGAGACCGACGATGATGCCCAGTTGGGTGAGTGTGATGAGCGGCAGGACGCCGAGTACGCAGAACACCGCTGCCAGAACGATTCCCGCGCTGGTGATGACACCACCGGTGGCCGATACCGCCCGTACGATGGCAGCCCTTGTACCGTGCCGCGGCGTTTCCTCGCGGGTACGCGTGACGAGGAAGATCGTGTAGTCCACCCCCAGGGCAACGAGGAACAGGAACGCGAACAGCGGGGTGTTGTCGTCGAGCGCGGGGAATCCGAAGATGTGCAGGCTCACCCAGCTACCGATACCGATGGCGGCCACTGCACTCAATACCGTTGTCGCGACCAGGATCAGCGGTGCGACAACCGCTCGTAGAAGTATCAGAAGTACGGCGAGCACCACCGCGAGGATCGCGGGGATGACCACGAGACGGTCACGAGCTGCGGCGTCGGTGGTGTCGAGTGCCTTGGCGTCGCTGCCACCGACCTGCGCTCCGTCGACTCCGGAGAGTGCGGAGCGGAGGTTTTCGATCACGGTGAAGGAATTTTCGGACGCGGGAGCCGCATCGGTGACCACCGACAGGCGGGTCAGTCCGGTACCGGAATCTGCGACGCGATCGACCGAGACGATCCCGTCTGTACCCTCCACGATGCCGATGACCTCATCGATGCTCGAGGTGGGCGCCAGAATCGTCGTCGGATCGGCCGAGCCGGCCGGAAAGTGTTGCGAGAGAGTGTCGAATCCTTCGACGGATTCGGCGGTGACACGGAATTGCTCGGTCTGCGAGAGGCCGATCTGAGTGCCGAACAGTGCCGCACAGCACGCCAGTAGCGCGACGATGGTGACCGAGGCCGTTGCCACCGGCCGTCGCGAGACACCTGCTGCGATCGAATGCCACACGCCCTCGGTGGTGGTGTCTCGATCCGATTGCTTGGGGACGAACGGCCAGAACAGCTTCGGGCCGCACAGTGCAAGCAGTGGCGGCAGCACGAACAGGACGAACACCGCTGCGACGATGAGTCCGGCTGCGGCCAGCGCTCCCAGGCTGCGGGTACTGGGCAGGATTGCGAGGAGCAAGGTCAGCAGTGCCAGCACGACGGTGGCATTGCTGGCGATGATGGCGGGCCCGGCCTGCCGGACGGCCTCACGAAGGGCGAGGCGGTGGTCGGACTCGCGACGCAGTTCCTCGCGGTAGCGAGAGATCAGCAGCAGCGCATAGTTCGTTCCGGCACCGAACACCAGCACGCTGGTGATTCCCGAGGTCGAACCGTCGAACGAGAGACCGGTGACCTCGGCCAGGGCAGTGCCGACGGTAGTGGCGAACCGGTCTGCGAAACCGATGACCAGCAGCGGCACCAACCACAGGATGGGTGACCGGTACGTGACGATCAAAAGGACTGCCACCACGAGCGCGGTGACGGCGAGCAAGGTGAAGTTGGCTCCGGAGAACGAGTTCGCAATGTCGGCACCGAAAGCGGGGCCGCCGGTGACCTGAGCGCGCAGGTCCGGTGCGAGGCCGTCGGTCGCGGCGGACCGCAGCTCGGTGATCAGTTCGTTCAGTGTGAAGCCCGACAGCTCGGAATCGACCTGGACGAGAGCGATCGCGGCCTTGCCGTCGGGTGCCACGATCGGAGGAGGTCCCGGCGCGTCGGGCACCGAACGGTCGACGGCCAGCAACCTGTTCTGTGCAGCGGCGGCGGCCTCGATATCGGCCGGGGTCAGGTCTGTGCCGTCGGTCCGGCTCAGAACCAGGATCACCGGGGCGGTGTCGGAGTCCGGAAACTCGGCCAGAAGCTGGTCCACCTGGTAGGACTCGGCAGAGGTCGGCAGCGAATTGGGTGACTGACCGGCCGAATCGTTGCTTCCGACGAGCCCCATCACGGCGGCCGAAAGAATGAGGATCGCGAGCGCAATTGCCCATGATCGACGGTGCGTCACCGCCGCGGCGATGCGATCCCACGCGGCGTTGTTCTCGGTTCGTGTGCTGTCCACGCTCAAAACAATCTCATTTACTTAGATATTAAGCAACTGAATCTGTTGCGGGCAGTACTCTGACGGTGACCGTAGCGAAGGAGTTACCACCGACATGACCGACCGAAACCACCTCGAATCCGCAATATCTGCGGATCTCCGAGCGCTTTCCTCGGTCTCGGAGCAGATCGGTCAGGTTTTCGGAGCCCTACACAGCCTGCGGCCCAACGACTTTCGTGCCCTGCTGCATGTGATGGTCGCGGACGTGGAGGGCGCACCGCTCACTGCAGGTGAACTCGGCACGATGTTGGGGCTCTCTTCTGCGGCCATGACCTATCTCGTCGAGCGCATGATCGCTTCGGGTCACATACGACGCGAATCGGATGCATCCGACAGACGCAAAGTGATTCTGCGGTACGACGAGCACGGGATGGAGGTCGCTCGCGGCTTCTTCGGACCCCTTGGCATGCGAACCAGCGCCGCACTGGCAGACCTTCCCGATGCCGATCTGGCCGCCGCGCATCGGGTGTTCGAATCGCTCATCGGTGCCATGCGTGAACACCACGCCGACCTGGGTAACAGCAGTCGAGCGTAGGGCGCATGCCCGGGTGCGATGTTCGAACCGCTGGTGGGCGGCCTGCTCGAGCCGATGCTGGACTCCGAGCCTGCGAGTGCCGTAAGGTTGGCCGAGGTTGAGCTAACAGCCGGTCACGGGGAAACGCAGCGAAGTCGGCGTCCGGGTCAGGCATTATTCTGCTCCCGCTGCGTCAATCGGTTTCCCCCTCAGTTCGACCGATCGATGGGATCTGCCATGAGTGTTGAATCTTCAGGCAACAAAGTTCGAACCACCCCGGTGACTGTCGCGGAGAAGTCCGTGTCCGTCGCAGCAACCGGAGCAATCTTCACCGCGCACGACGGCCCCGACGGCTCACTCGTCGTCGCCGTCCACGGCGACATCGACATGCGCAGCGCGCCGATGTTCTCCGATTTCGTCTGCAGCCGCGTGTCCAGCAAACGGCACGTCACCCTCGACCTGTCCGATGTCGATTTCTTCGGCATCGCAGGTCTCACAGTTTTCGATGCGGTCCGCGAGTACACGGCCGGCATCGGTGCATCATGGTCGGTCGTCGCAGGACGTTCGGTCTCGCGTTTGCTCCAGGTCGCAGACCTCGAGGCCACTGTCCCGACGTCTCGTCCTTCGAGCGACTAGAAGTACTCCGGCGATAATCGCCGCGACAAGAGGTGGGCAGCTCCTGTACAGGGGCTGCCCACTGTTGGTTCTGCCCTCGATTACACAAAGTCGGTTCACAGAACGGACGACCCTGACCGACGGCGTGGCCGAGGCGCAGGATCGTCCGAATGTGTTTCAGCCCAAACGAACTAGTCTTTGGTTCCTTCGGAGTCGCTGAAGAACGCCCACTCGCCGTCGTGCTCCACTTCCAGTCGCCAGCCCAACTCTTCGTTGTCTGCGCGGCTGTCCTTGAACCAGGCATGCGCATCCTCGGAACTGGAGATGTCCTTGGTGTCGACGACGGTTCCGTGCGGATCGATAACTCTGTAGTTTGCCATGACGTCGGGATGCCCCGATGTCGCGCAACCTAATCCACGTCGGCACGCCGAGGGGAAGCGGCGGTCGGCTGCTGGAATCCGCAAACGCGCGCGCGTTCGTCGAAGGCGCGCGAAATCGCCTCGAAAACGATGAGATTCTGCGCGCGTCTGGCAACCGCGCGCGCGTTTGCGAGAATCGAGTACTTCGGCGAACCCGCTACTTGCGCGAGATCAACGATCGCGCGAAGAACATCAGGTTGGCGGGGCGCTCGGCCAGTCTGCGCATGAAGTAGCCGTACCACTGCTCTCCGTACGGCACGTACACCCGAACGTGTCGATCGGCGTCGACGAGCCGCCGCTGTTCCTGATCGCGGATGCCGTAGAGCATCTGGAACTCGAAGTCCTCGGACGACCTGCCCGCGGCCGCCGCGAATGTCTCGGCCGCCTCGATCATTTCCGGGTCGTGCGAGGCGACCATCGGATAGCCGCGACCGTCCATCAGGATCTTCAGGCACCGGAGGTAGGAGTCGGACACCTCCCGTGCACCCTGAAACGCGACCGACGACGGTTCGTTGTACGCCCCCTTGCAGAGTCGTATCCGTGATCTCGGTCCGGACAATTCCGCGCAGTCCGCTTCGGTTCGCCTCAGATACGCCTGGAGCACCGTGCCCAGATCGGGAAAGTCGACGCGGAGTTCACGCACGATCGACAGTGTCGAATCGGTGGTCGTGTGGTCCTCGGCATCGACCGTCACCCATACCCCGGCCGCAGCGGCAGCCGTGCAGATCGTCCTGGCGTTCTCCAGCGCCAGGGTCCGATCGATTCCTTGACCGAGAGCCGAGAGTTTGAGTGAGACCTCCAGCGCGTTGGTGTTGCTCCGCCGAGACGAAAAGCGCTCTATCAGAGACAGATACGACTCGACCGTGGCGCGCGCCCGATCTCGGTCGGTGGTGTCCTCACCGAGATAGTCCACGGACACGAACCGACCCGAGTCCAGCAGGGTGTCGACAGCGGTGACGGCCGCGGGCTCCGATTCCCCGGCCACGAAGCGATCGACGAGAGCGCGAGTGGCACGCATTCGCGTCACCGTCGACTGCAGTTTGGGCGATCGAGCGGCCGCCAGCAGAGCCGGGCGGAGGGGATTGTTCAGCAGGGTGGTCATCGCGTGCCCTCGCCTTCCTGATGAGGGTAGCCGTGGGTGGTCGGCGGGACGAACGTTTCCTTGACGGTGCGGGCCGAGGTCCAGCGGAGCAGGTTCTGCGGTGAGCCGGCTTTGTCGTTCGTTCCCGACGCTCGGGCTCCGCCGAACGGTTGCTGGCCCACCACTGCGCCGGTCGGCTTGTCGTTGACGTAGAAGTTTCCGGCTGCGAATCGTAGTGCGGCATGGGCCTGTTCGACGGCAGTGCGGTCGGTGGCGATGACCGCACCGGTCAGCGCGTACTTGGATCCGGTGTCGACGGCGCGCAGTGTGTCGGCGTAGGCGTCGGGCTTGCTGTCGTCGTAGACGTGCACGGCCAGGATCGGTCCGAAGTACTCGGTGGTGAAGGCCTCGTCGGTCGGATCGTCGCCGAGGAGGACGGTGGGGGAGACGAAGTAGCCCTCGGAGTCGTCGCAGGTACCGCCGGCGGCGATGGTCAGGCTGGGTACGGATTTCGCTCTGTCGAGCGCAGCTGCGTTGCGGTCGAATGCCTTTCGGTCGATGACGGCTCCGCCGTAGTTCGACAGGTCGGTCACGTCGCCGTACTTCAGCGCCGACACCTGCTCGATGAACGTCTCGCCCATCGAGGCCCACAACGATTTCGGAACGAAGGCCCGAGACGCTGCCGAGCACTTCTGTCCCTGGAAATCGAAGGCACCACGAATCATGGCCGTGGTCAACACTTCCGGATCGGCGGAGCTGTGCGCGACGATGAAGTCCTTGCCGCCGGTCTCGCCGACCAGCCGCGGGTACGAGTGATAGTTCGAGATGTTGTTTCCCACCTCGCGCCACAGCGTCTGGAACGTCGCGGTGGATCCGGTGAAGTGGATGCCCGCCAGTCGTGGATCGGCGAGAGCCACCTCGGACACCATCGGTCCGTCGCCGAGGACCAGGTTGATCACACCCGGTGGCAAACCGGCGGCTTCGAGGAGCTGCAGCGTCAGATACGCGGCCACGGCCTGGGTGGGGGAGGGCTTCCACAGCACGGTATTGCCCATCAGCGCAGGCGCGGTGGGCAGGTTGCCCGCAATGGCGGTGAAATTGAACGGGGTGATGGCATAGACGAAGCCCTCGAGCGGACGGTATTCGACGCGATTCCACACACCCGGTGCCGATACCGGCTGCTCGGCGAGTATCTGCCGGGCGAAGGTCACGTTGAATCGCCAGAAGTCGATCAGCTCGCACGGTGCATCGATCTCGGCCTGATAGGCCGACTTGGATTGACCGAGCATCGTTGCAGCAGCAATTCTTTCGCGCCACGGCCCGGACAGCAGATCGGCCGCACGCAGGAACACGGCGGCACGCTCGTCGAACGGGAGATCGCGCCACATCGGGGCCGCCGCACTCGCGGCATCGATGGCGTCGCGAACATCCTGATGGCCGGCACCGGCGAAGCTGCCGATGACCGAGGAGTGTCGGTGGGGCTCGACGACATTTTCGACAGCGCCGTCGGCGACGCGGTGGACACCGCCGATGACCTGGTGAATCTCGACGGGCGATGTCCTGAGCTCGGTCAGGCGGGTCCGTATGCGGGCACGTTCGGCGCTCCCCGGCGCGTAGGTGTTGACCGGCTCGTTGGTGGGGGTGGGAACTGATGTGACGGCGTCCATGGCTGCTCCTCGTCTTCGCTGTGTGGTGGCAATTGAAGTCCGATTCGGAGGCCGTTCAATCAGCTCATCGGCCAAAGAATCCGTGGTCTACTTGTCCGTATGGCCAACGCCGTTTCTCTACGATCGCTATTGACATCTCTGCACAGCGCGGTTGTGGAACTCGTGGTCGCGCCCGCAGGGATCGACATGGCCGTCGAGTCCGTTGCGTTGCTCGACGCCGACGACCTGCGTCTGCCGCCGGGGGCGTCCGCCGATGTGACGCTGCTGGTGGGGGTGACCGAGGCCGACGTGGTGCGGTGGTTCGATGATCTCGCTCTGCGTGCCGCGGCCGACAGACCTCGTGCGGTGCTGACCAAGGTGGCCGACTCGGCTGCACTCACCCATGGTGCGCGCGAGACCGGTATCGCCTTGGTTGCCGTACATCGACAGACGCGCTGGGAGCTGCTGTTGTCGATGACGCGAGGAGTTCTCGACCAGGTGCGGACGCACAGTCCGGACGACGGGACCTTCGGAGCCGATACCGATCTGTACGAACTTGCGCAGACGGTGGCGTCGCTGACGAAGGGAATGGTGAGTATCGAGGACGAGCGCTCACACGTGTTGGCGTACTCGGCATCGGACGACGCGGCCGACGAATTGAGAACGCTGTCGATCCTCGGGCGTGAAGGCCCGGCCGACTACCTGCGGGGGCTGCACGAGCGTGGTGTGTTCGATCGTCTTCGGCGCACCGACGACGTCATCGACGTACCCGCCGATCTCGAACTCGGAATTCGACGACGCCTCGCGGTGGGGATACGCCGAATATCCGGTAGCCCGACAACTCTCGGAACCATCTGGGTGCAGGAGGGTGCCATTCCGCTCGCCGACGAGGCCGACGGTGTGCTCCGGGGAGCTTCGGCCGTCGCGGCACGGTTGATCACTCGCATCGCGAACGCCCCGACCAACGAGACCCTGCAGATCCAACGACTGCTCGGGGCCAGAGGGGGCGGAGTGGACGTCCCGTCGCTGGCATCCGCGCTGTCGATCCCCGCCACCGGATCGTCGGCAGTCGTGGGATTCGCGTCGTGCGGAGAATTCGACATCGGCGCACTGGCACCGGCGATCAGGTTGCACGCCAGCGCATTTCGACGTGATTCTCTGGTCACCACCATCGGGGAGAGAATCTACGCACTGTTTCCCGGGGTGGTGTCGGGCACGGGGATTTCGGGGTGGGCCGCCGATGCCGTGGGCCGAATCGAGAGGCGAACCTCGCTGGCATTGCGCGCGGCGGTGGCGTCCCCGATAGCCGACCTCGAAGCCGTGGCCGTCGCCCGATTCGAGGTGGATCGGGTGCTCGACGGCACCACCGGCGAGGTTCGCGTCACCACGCTGGAGGAATCGAGAACTTCGGTGCTGCTGGGAGAAATTCTCGAATTGATCGGCAATCACGAACAACTCCGTGACCCGCGTATTGCCGAGCTCGACCGATACGACGCATCCAACGACTCCCGGATGCGCGAGAGCCTGGAGGCGTACCTGACGTGCTTCGGTGACGTTCGGTCCGCGGCCGATCGCTTGCATGTCCACCCGAATACCCTGCGCTACCGCATTCGCCGCGTCGAGCAGATCCTGGAACTCGATCTGGCCGATTCCGATGCGCGACTGTTGGTGGAAATACAGCTCCGTATGTGAGCGAGAGGATAGGGAGTGAGCCTGTAGGAACGCATTGGGGGACAACGAGTTCGACTCAGGGGCGGATGGAAGTCGGGAACCCGGTCCACTGTAATTGTGGCGGCAGGTGGCTCATATCGTTGAACATGACGACGCTCGGCGGTAGTCCTGTCCGGTATTCGATGACGGTCAGTGCGGTGTTTGCGCTGTCG
This sequence comes from Rhodococcus sp. 15-649-2-2, assembly GCF_002258645.1. Classification (NCBI taxonomy): domain Bacteria; kingdom Bacillati; phylum Actinomycetota; class Actinomycetes; order Mycobacteriales; family Nocardiaceae; genus Rhodococcus; species Rhodococcus sp. 15-649-2-2. The sequence continues at coordinate 77,974 of NZ_NPFM01000008.1, read as the reverse complement.
ATGCCGAGCCACCGAACGCGTGGCGCGTCGAGGGCGTGCCGGATGAACCATGCAATCGGGTACGCGTGGGTGACGAGCAGCTCGTGGGTGTCGTTCCTCGGCTCGGCTGAATCGGGCGTCGTGGCGAAGCGCCTGATCATGTGATCGGCTGTGTCGGCACCGCTCAGTGCGTCGTCGGCGTCCCAGCCGTCGAAGAACGGAATCCACGACGGGGGTGTCTCGTTCGGTGCCGGCACGTAGGGGACGTTGTCGATCAGTTCGTCGGATTCGATGACGGGGGTGTGAGACCGTCGACGGCGCACGATCTCGTGTGCTGTATCCACCGCACGTGGCAGTGGGGAATGCCAGACGACGTCGAGCGGGATGTGTCCCAGGCGCTCACCGAGGAGGCCGGCTTGTTCGCGACCGGCATCGGTGAGTCTTCCGAAGGCGTCGGCGTCTCCGTGACGAGTCAAGTACACGTATCGAGTTGTCATGTGGTGGTGATCGTTCCTTCCTGTCCGTCGATACGGACGATGTTGTTGTCGCGCAATCGATCCGTTGCGTTCGCAACTCCGAGGACCGCTGGGATTCGTAGCTCGCGGGCGACGATCGCGGCATGGGACAGTACGCCCCCGGTTTCGGTCACAACACCCTTCGCTGCTCGCAGCAGAGGTGTCCAGGCGGGATCGGTGTACGGGCACACCAGGATGTCGCCGCGACGTACTCGGCCGAAATCGTGTGGGCCACGGACAATTCGTGCGGTTCCCGTCGCATGCCCATCGCTACCCGGTGTACCGGTGAGCATCGTGGAGGAATCGAATCGTCCATCGGCAGTGGCGGTATGGGACATTGTGTGGTGACTCGGTAGCGCAGCTGTGATCGGCCTGGCTTGCAGAATCCAGACACGACCTTCTTTGATGGACCATTCGATGTCCTGTGGTCCGCCGAGACTGGCAGCGATCTCTCCTCCGAGCTCGGCGAGCCGTACCGCAGCCCGGTCGTCGAGTGTCGACCTGGTGCGGTCCGAAGGCATGACGTCGCTGGTGAACACTGTGTTCTGGCGGCGATCCGTTCGGGTCCGCTTGTCCGCGATGATCGAGGCGGTGCTCCCGTCATCACCGATGCGGTACCGGTCGGGGGTGACAGTTCCGCCGACGACCGAAAGACCGAGTCCCCACGCTGCTTCGATCTCGGTGTCTCCGCCCGGTGTCGACGGGGTGAACATGACCCCCGAGATGTCGGCGTCGACGAGCTGCTGAACGATGACCGCCATTGCGCCATGCTGGGGCGAGGCGGACTGAGTTCGGGATAAATTCTCGCGGTAGCCGACGGCACGCTCGGAATGCAAAGACGTCCAGCAGGACTGCACCGCGTTCATGATCGAGTCGATGCCCTGAACCCCCAGGACGCTGTCGTGCTGGCCCGCAGCCGATGCTGCCGAACCGTCCTCGCTGTCGGCCGATGAGCGCACCGCCAGCGGAGCATCGCCGAATCCTTCGAGCCAGTCAGCGATGTCGTTGCGTAACGATGTCGCGACTCCAGGGCGATCGCCTGCCGCTGCCCGGTACGTATGGAACGGAACCACAACGCCATCCGGTACAGGATAATTCGCCCGAAGAAGGATTCCCAGCGCATGGGCTTTCCCTCCGCAGCTGGAGAACGTTGCGTCTCCGAGTTTCACGAGCATCCCGACTACCCTTCAACCGACTGGTCATCAACAAAATGTTGACAGCTTTGTCCCGATATTGCAGGCTTCGACCATGGAACGCAAGCGTGAAGTCGCGACATCGTCGAATCGAACGCACCTGGATGCCGAACGCGAACAGCAGGCAACCCAGCATCTTCTGGGCCTCGGTGCGGGCGATCTGGACGCCCGGCCTTGGCGTCCTGTGCCTGCGCCGCCGACTGCGGTCGACCTGGCGAACTTCGCTCTCTGGCGTTCCGCCGAGCTCGCTCCGGACGCCCTCGTCAGCGCCCTGACCCTTCTGCCCGCCGCCCGAGCGGAAGTCGAGGGTCTCGAATCAGGTCTTCTGTTCGCTGCCCGCAGCAGCGGTCTGACGTGGGCGCAGATCGCAGAAGCAATGGGATTCAACTCGAAGCAAGCGTGTCAGCAGTACTACAGTCGACTCACTGCACGCGATGCTGCCGATTCATGACTGCCACTTCGTCTCCCGATCTTCTGGTATTGCATTCTGTTCGCATACTCGGGTTCGCCGACACCGCTGTGATTGCACATCGTTTCGGTGTCGACACCGCGCAGGCGGAAGAACTCCTTCTCGACGCGCAGGCGTGCGGATGGATCCAACGCGGCGAGTTCGCGGACATGCGTGGTTGGTCTCTCACGGAATTGGGGAGGACCGTGAACGAGCACCAACTTCGCGAGGAGCGCGAGGCGACGGGCCGGACCGACGTGGTGCGGAGTGTCTATCGGAGCTTTCTGCCGCTGAACGAACGGCTGTTGCGAGCATGTACCGATTGGCAACTGCGGCCCACGGACACGAACAGACTCACCGTCAACGACCACAGTGACCGGGTGTGGGATCAGAGAATCCTCGACGAGTTGACGTCCATCGGCGATGCCCTGAGTCCGCTTGTCGACCAACTGAGTTCGGCTCTCGCACGATTCGCCGGCTACGACAGTCGATTCGGTGCTGCATCGAGACTCGCGCGCGCCGGGGAACACGGTTGGGTCGACCGCACCGATGTCGACTCCTGCCACAAGGTCTGGTTCGAGCTACACGAAGACCTCATCGCGACACTCGGGATAGATCGCCGATCGGAATCAGGTATCGACGACAGTCAGTGATTCGCACGGGCATGTGGGGGACCGGTGCTGGACCTGATCACCAGGCTCGGCTCGATGCTCGAGCGTCGGGTGCTTCGGTTCCCGGTATCGATCTGGTTCAGCAGGATTTCGACGCTTCGGACGCCCACCTCGCTGAATTCCTGGCGGATCGTCGTCAACGGCGGGGAGAAGAATTCCGCGTCGGGAACGTCGTCGAATCCGATGATGCTGACGTCCTGCGGTACTCGTTTGCCCTGTACCTCGAGCGCCCGAAGGATCCCGAGGGCCATGGCGTCGTTGCCGGCGAACACTGCGGTCACACCTGCAGTTCGGGCCAGATCGCTTCCGGCGGAGAACCCCGATCTCGCAGTCCAATCGCCGCTGAGGGTGGGGGGCGGTTCGATGCCCGCATCCTCGTGGGCCAGCCGCCATCCGGTCACGCGGTCGGTGGCCTCGTACCACCCGAGCGGTCCTGCAACGTGCCATACCGCACTGTGCCCGAGGCCGAGCAGATGTGCGGTGGCAGCCCGCGCTCCGGCGATCTGATCGACCGAGACGACGGCCAGATCGCCTGCGGGAGAACCTTCGACGGCCACCAGCGGCAGTTCGCGGGCCAGCTCGGCGATGTCGCCGCCATCGGTTCTCAGTGGTGCGATGACGACGACGCCGTCCACGCCTTGCTTCTGCAACCTGCGGACGCAGGTGATGATCGCCGACTCGTCGAACGACGTGGGAACGCCGACCACGACGGAGTAGCCTGCCTGTCTCGCTGCGGATTCGATGCTGTAGAGAGTCGACACCGGACCGTAGAGAGCGTTACCGGTTCCGACGATTCCGATGGTGCTGCTACGGCCGGTGACCAGAGCGCGGGCGGCAGGGTTGGGGCGATAGCCGAGCTCCGAGATCGCTTGATGCACCCTGGTTCTCGTTGCCTCGGTCACATTGGGGTGACCGTTGATGACGCGAGAGACGGTCTGATGGGACACCCCGGCGAGCCGGGCGACATCGGTCATGGCCGGTCCGCGGGTGGGTGTCATCTTTCTGCAGCTCCTCTTGCGTCGTCGAGGACAATCACAGCATGTCCGGTCTCGCACCGCTCGAGACCGTACCGCTCACGTCGTCTTCGTCATCGACGCTGACGTCGGCGGTGCGGTCTCTCCCGGTTGGCCGGGGGAGAACATCTCGGCCGGCACGGGCACGCCCAGATAACTGGTGGGTGACTTGGCCAAGTCGCCCTTACTGCCCTTACCGCTCGCTGCGCGACGCTTGGTCCAGATGTCGAACGCCACAGCGGCCAGCAGAACCAGGCCCTTGACCAATTGCACTCGCTCGCTGGGCGAACCGATGAGCGACATTCCACTGTTGATCACGGCGATGATCAGCCCGCCGGTGAGCGCGCCGACGATGCGGCCCACGCCGCCCTGCACTGCTGCGCCGCCGATGAATGCCGCCGCGATGGCGTCGAGCTCGAAGCCGTTGCCTGCGGTGGGGCCCGCCTGATTGAGGCGACCGGCGAAGATGATTCCGGCCAGGGCCGACAGCACGCCCATGTTGACGAAGATCCAGAAGGTCACCGGCTTGACCTTGATGCCGGACAGCGACGCGGCATGGATGTTTCCGCCGATGGCGTAGACGTGCCGACCGAACACCGTCTTGCCGGCGAGGGTGGAGTACCCCATCACCAGGACCGCAAGGAGGATGAGTACGTACGGGAGGTTCTTGAAGCGAGCCAACTGCACCGCGATGGCGAGTACGAGAGCGGCGGCGAACGTCATCTTGATCAGGAACAGCGGCATCGCGTCCACGGTCTGGCCGTACTTCTGCCGACCCGTTCGAGAACGCCACTGGCTGAACACGATTCCGGCAACGGCCAGAATTGCGACGAGCAACGTGAAGATGTCTGCCCCGCCCAGTGGTCCGAGTCCCACATTGCCCATGAAACCGGGCAGAAAGCCGTTGGACAGGGTGCGCACCGGTCCGGGGAACGGCCCGATGCCCTGGTTGCCGAGAACGATGAGAGTGACCGCGCGGAAGACGAGCATGCCTGCGAGGGTGACGATGAACGCTGGAATGCCGAAGTATGCGACCCAATAGCCTTGCCAGGCACCGATCAGGCCGCCGACGATCAACGTGATCAGCACCGCCAGTGGCCACGGCACGTTCTGTTGAACCATGAGCACACCGGCAATGGCACCGGTGGCCGCAACGACCGATCCGACGGACAGGTCGATATGGCCGGCGATGATGATCACCACCATGCCGATGGCCAGAATGAGAATGTACGAGTTCTGCACCACCATGTTGCTGATGTTCTGCGGCACCAGAAGCTGACCACCCGTCAGCACGGTGAAGAGCACGATGATCAGCGCGAATGCGATGAAGATTCCGCTCTGGCGAAGGTTGCGCGTGAGCAACCCCCGCACGGTCGACAACTGATTCATCGAAGTACTCCTGTTCCACGGGTCATGAGATGCATGAGCGATTCCTGGGTCGCGTCCTCGCGAGTGACCTCACCGGTGATGCGGCCTGCGGACAGCGCGTAGATCCGATCGCACAGCCCGAGCAGCTCCGGGAGCTCGGACGAGATCACCAGCACTGCCTTTCCGGCGTCGGCGAGATCGTTGATGATCGAATAGATCTCGAACTTCGCGCCGACGTCGATTCCTCGCGTCGGTTCGTCGAGAATGAGCACATCCGGATCACTGAAGATCCATTTGCTCAGCACGACCTTCTGCTGATTGCCACCGGAGAGTTTGCCGACCACGGCGGAGACGTTCGGTGCCTTGATGTTCATGCTCTTACGGAAGCCCTCGGCGACCTTGAACTCCTGGTTGTCGTCGACGAAGCCTCCCGTCACCAGTTTGTCCAGCGCCGCGGTGGAGATGTTGCGTTTGATGTCGTCGATCAGATTGAGGCCGTACCGTTTTCGGTCCTCGGTGGCGTATGCGATGCCGTGACGGATGGCATCGTTGACCGACTTGACGTGTATTTCCTTGCCGTACTTGTACAGACGACCCGAGATGTCGATACCGTAGCTCCGGCCGAAGACGCTCATGGCCAACTCGGTGCGGCCGGCACCCATCAACCCGGCAAGACCGACGATCTCACCTCGCCGCAGCGTGAGGTTCGCCTTGTCGACGACGGTTCGGCCCTGCTGGGTCGGACTGTGCACGGTCCAGTCCTCGATGCGCAGAACTTCCTCTCCCACAGTCGATTCGTGAGGGGGAAACCGGTGCTCGAGATCGCGGCCGACCATGAGCGAGATGATGCGATCCTCGGTGACATCCGCGTCTCGCATATCCAGCGTCTTGATGGTCCGGCCGTCACGGATGATCGTGGTTCGGTCGGCAACGGCCGCGATCTCGTTGAGCTTGTGCGAGATGATCACGCACGTGATGCCCTCGTCTCGGAGACCACGGAGAAGGTCGAGGAGATGAGCGGAATCGGAATCGTTCAGTGCCGCAGTGGGTTCGTCGAGAATCAGCAGTGTCACGTCCTTGGACAATGCCTTGGCGATCTCGACGAGCTGCTGCTTGCCGACACCGAGGTCACTCACGACGCTGACGGGGTTTTCCCGCAGCCCTACCCTCTTCAGTAGGGCTGCGGCCTCGGAATTGGTTCGGTTCCAGTCGATGAACCCGCGCTTCGACCGCTCGTTGCCGAGAAAGATGTTCTCGGCTATGGAGAGATGCGGACTCAGTGCGAGTTCCTGATGGATGATGACGATGCCCTCGGCTTCGCTGCTTCGGATGTCGGAGAACTCGCACGCCCGACCGTCGAACACGATGTCGCCGTCGAACGTGTCGTGTGGGTACACACCCGACAACACCTTCATGAGCGTCGACTTGCCTGCTCCGTTCTCACCGCAGATCGCGTGGATTTCGCCGCGATTCACCGAGAGAGTGACATCCTGTAGCGCCTTGACACCGGGAAAGGTCTTGGTGATGCCGCGCATCTCCAAAATCGGGCTCGTCATCGCCGAACTCACTTCAACTGATCCTCGGTGTAGTAGCCACCCTCGACGAGCAGCTTCTCGTAGTTGTCCTTGTAGACGATCTCGGGCTGCAGCAGGTACGCGGGAACTACCTTGTCGCCGTTGTCGTAATCGGTGGTGTTGTTGGTCTCGGGAGTCTGACCGTTGAGCATCGCCTGAGCCATCTGGATCGTGACCTCGGCCAGTTGACGGGTGTCCTTGTAGATCGTGGAGTACTGCTCGTCTGCGATGATGGACTTCACGGACGGCACCTCGGCGTCCTGCCCGGTGACGATCGGGTAGGGCTGACCTGCCGTGCCGTATCCGTTGCTCTTGAGTGCGGAGAGGATGCCGATGGACAGGCCGTCGTACGGCGAGAGCACGCCCTGAACCTTCTGGCCCGAGGAGTACGTCTTGGTGAGCAGATCCTCCATGCGCTTCTGGGCGGTGGCCGGATCCCAGCGCAGTGTCGCAGCCGTCTCGAAATCGGACTCGCCGCTGCCGATCTTCAGAGTTCCCTTGTCCAGGTACGGCTTCAGGGTTTCCATGGCGCCGTCGAAGAAGAAGGTGGCGTTGTTGTCGTCCGGCGAACCGGCGAAGACCTCGATGTTCAACGGGCCTGCGGGCGCGTCGGCCTTGTCGGTGCCGTCCTCGTTCTTCAGACCGAGACCGACGAGAAGCGACGTGGCCTGATCGACGCCGACCTTGTAGTTGTCGAATGTCGCGTAGTAGTCGACATTGGGCGAGTTACGAATGAGGCGGTCGTAGGCGATGACGCCGATGCCGTTGTCCTTGGCTTCTTGCAGCTGGGTGGTGATGGCAGTGCCGTCCACGGAGGCCACGATGAGAAGCTTTGCGCCCTGGGTGATCTGGTTCTCGATCTGATTCACCTGGGTGGGAATGTCGTTCTCGGCGTACTGCAGATCGACTTTGTAGCCCTGACCCTCGAGTGCACTCTTGAGGTTGTCGCCGTCGGCGATCCATCGAGCCGAGGACTTCGTCGGCATCGTGACGCCGATCAGCGCTCCGGCGGTGCTGCCGCCTTCGGCCGGAGCCTCGTCTGCGGTCTTGGTGCTCGACCCGCACGCACCGAGCGTGAGGGTGAGTGCCACCGCAGCCGCGGCCATGGATAGGTGTCGAAACTTCATCGTTTCTCCCTGCGTTGTGGAGTAGACCGTGAAGCGGGGCCGTTGGGGTGTCCCGTGTGGTTCGCATCACATCAAAACGAAAGTGTGAGCGATAACATCGGCATTGTCAAAGATTTCTTTTTTGCACCTGCGTGAGCGGTGTGAGCGCTAACATCCGGAGCCCCGAAAACTGGCGGGAGCACCCGTCGGACAGGTCAGTGCAGTTCGTGCACCGACTGCTTGCCGCTCTTGAGCCAGCGCCCCGGCAATCGGCCGACGAGCTCGCCGAGCGGGTGCACCGCCGCCGACAGGATCTCGACGGAATCCTGCAGGATGTCGATCGAGATGCTCATGCGCTCGATGTTGGGAGCCACGGACGTCAATGTTTCGGAGAGCTTGACCAGTTGGTCCAGTGGGCCGCCCTTGGCCGTCAATCTCTCGATTGGACCGTCCTCGGCGAGCAGCGTCTCGAGGATTCCGTCTTCGGCAATGGCGCGTTCGATCAGGCCGTCCTGACGTGTGAGCACCTCGAGGGGGCCGTCCGTTGCCGTCAGTCGTTCGAGCGGACCGTTGGTGGCGGTGATGCGGTCGAGCAGACCGCCTTCGGCCAGCAGTCGTTCGAGGGGACCGTCCTCAGCCAGCAGGCGATCCAGGGGTCCGCCGGGAGCGAGAATGCGTTCGACGGGTCCGCCCGGAGACAACAGGCGCTCGAGGGTGCCGTCCTCGGACGTGAGGCGATCGACGACGCCACCCTGGGCGAGCAGGCGATCCAGTGGCCCGCCTTCCTTGAGGGCATTGCCCAGGGCGCGGTCGTCGGAGGTGAGCTGACCGAGTTGGGCGAGCAGTTGCATCGTGCCGCCGCGCGGATTGGCGAGCGAGGCCACTCCTGCGGTGCCGGACGCGCCGGTGGCCAGCGCCATTCGGGTGGTTGCCAGCGCGACCTCGGCGACGCCGATCGCCTGTTCGGCAATGGCAATTCCGGCGCGCGCGGGCAGTGTGATCGCTGACACCCAGTTCATCGTTTTACTGTAACTGCTCGTAGCTCGGAAAATCAGTGAAGAACCTTCAGTCCCACGACGCATCCGACGATGCCGACCAGAAGCGCGACCTTGAGCAGTGATGCGGCTTCTTCGCCGGTGATCATGGCGTAGGTGACGGTGAGGGTGGCACCGATTCCCACCCAGACGGCGTAGGCGGTTCCGGTGGGCAACGACCGCATCGCGATTGCGAGACCGATCATGCTGAGCACCACCGCGACCCCGAAGACGGCGGACGGTCCGAGTTTGGTGAAGCCCTCGGACTTACCGAGCGCGGTTGCCCAGATCGCTTCGAGAACACCGGAGACGACGAGAATGAGCCAAGCCATGAGAAATCACTCCTTGCACCGTCTTGTCGCTGTTCGGGTACGGTGCGCTCGTCCGATTGTCGGAAGTGACTTGTACGATCGTACCAATTTTGACGGGTGATGGCCAGGAAATGTCGGTCGGTGCCGGCGTGCGCATGTCCGCTCACAGGAACCTCACAGCGAGAGTCCAGCGAACGAGCAGCATCTCGCGCAAAGATGGACACCGTGAGCGAGACACCCGAGGCCCGAGTACTGATCGTCGACGACGAACCGACCATCGTCGAACTGCTGTCGGTCAGTCTGAGGTTTCAGGGATTCGAGGTGGCGACGGCGTCGTCCGGCCCCGAGGCTCTCGACAAAGCGCGTAACTTTCGGCCCGAGGCTCTCGTTCTCGACGTGATGATGCCCGGCATGGACGGGTTCGGTCTGTTGCGCCGACTGCGCGCCGACGGAATCGATGCGCCCGCGCTGTTCTTGACGGCACGCGATTCGGTGGACGACAAGGTGACCGGGCTGACCCTCGGTGCGGACGACTACGTCACCAAGCCGTTCTCGCTCGAGGAGGTCGTGGCACGACTCCGGGTGATCCTGCGCAGGTCGGGCAAGAGCGAGGATGCGCAGCCGTCGCGAGTTGCGTTCGCAGACATCGAACTCGACGACGACACCCACGAGGTGTGGAAGGCGGGGGAACCGGTATCCCTCTCGCCCACCGAGTTCACGCTGTTGCGGTACTTCATGGTGAACGCGGGAACCGTGCTCAGCAAGCCGCGGATTCTCGACCACGTCTGGCACTACGACTTCGGTGGTGAAGTGGGAGTGGTGGAGTCGTACGTGTCGTATCTGCGTCGCAAGGTCGACACCGGAGACACTCGCTTGATCCACACACTGCGGGGAGTCGGCTACGTCATGCGCCAGCCGCGGTGACCGGCATTCGAGCTCGCATTCGGAATCTGCCGCTGCGCTTCACTCTGGTCGCAGCGTTGCTGCTCCTGGTCGGACTGGGTCTGCTGGCGTCGGGTGTGGCGGTGACCTCGTCGCTCGAGACGTCGCTGATGCGTCGCCTGGATCAGCAACTGGTCGAAGCGTCCCAGGGGTGGGCGAAACCGGGCGGAGAACGCCCGCCGTTTCCGATCGACGAACCCAGCCCGAATCGACCGCCGACGAACTTCTTCGTGCGTTCCGTGGCGACCGACGGTACCGTCCGCGGCCCGATCAACGATGTGGCCGAAAGTGTTCCGGACCTCTCGGGTGCGCCGTCGGCAACCCCGGAGACCGTCGGTTCCGAGGGCGACCCGTCGAAGGAGTGGCGGGTGATCACGGTGACCAACAGCGAGGGTTCCACCACCGTGGGAATGTCGCTCAGCGCCAACCAGCAGACCGTCAGCAGGCTTGTGGTGCTCCAGTTCTACATCGGCGCGGCCGTGTTGCTGGCTCTCGCCGTGATCGCCTATTTCGTGGTGCGGCGCAGCCTTCGTCCACTGCGTGAGGTGGAGACGACTGCCGCCGCCATCGCTGCCGGAGACCTGCATCGCCGGGTCCCCGAGTGGAGTGAGAAGACCGAGGTGGGCCGATTGTCGGCCGCCCTGAACGGAATGCTCTCGCAGATTCAGCGTGCCTTCGCGGCGACCGCGGCCTCGGAGGAGGCAGCGCGCGCGTCCGAGGACCGGATGCGCCGATTCGTCGCCGATGCCAGCCACGAACTACGAACACCGCTGACGACGATCCGCGGTTTCGCCGAGTTGTACCGGCAGGGCGCGATGAGCGACATCTCGTTGTTGATGACGCGTATCGAAGGTGAGTCGGCGCGCATGGGCTTGCTCGTCGAAGACCTGTTGATGCTCGCCCGCCTCGACGCCCAGCGGCCCCTCGACATGCGCCGTGTCGACGTATTGACCATCGCAGCCGATGCCGTGCACGACGCCAAGGCGGTATCTCCCGCGCGGGACATCTCGCTGAAGGTGTTGGCGGGGCCGGGAATACCCGAAGTCGACGGCGACGACGCGCGGCTGCGTCAGGTGCTCGCGAACCTCGTCGGAAACGCGGTACGCCACACCCCCGAATCGGCGTCGATCACCGTGTGCGTGGGGACGACTCGGTCGTCGGTACTACTCGAAGTCGAGGACACCGGGCCCGGTCTGGCCGAGGACGAGGCCGCGCACGTCTTCGAACGCTTCTATCGAGCCGACTCGTCGCGGACACGCGAGAGCGGCGGCAGCGGGCTGGGACTGTCGATCGTCGCGGCATTGGTGGCGGCGCACAACGGTACCGTCTCGGTGCGGAGCACTCCCGGAACGGGCGCGAGCTTTCGCGTCGAATTACCGAGGCCGACAGGCTGATTCGTCTGCTTCGCGAGATGGCTCCTCGTTCGATCGTGCCTTCCTGCGCTCGGCGAGTTTGGTGTACGCCGCGGCGGCGAGTGGTGCAGCAACGAGCATCGACACCAGGCGGATCACCTGTACGCACGCGACGAAGGTGACATCCGACCCCGTGGTCGCGGACACGGCGAGCACCGCCGCCAGACCGCCGGGTGTGGTCGCGAGATAACCGGTCAGCATGCTGACTCCGGTGATCGCGGACAGCGCCCAGCCGAACAGTGCGCAGACAACCCCGATCGACACGACCAGCAGTGCAGCCCACGGAAAGATCCGTCCGATGGCGCGCAGGCTCGCGACGGTGAAGGCAAGGCCCGCTTGCCATCCGATGACGATGAATGCGACCGGCAGCAGCACGGCGGGCACCGAGATGTCGACGGGCCACCCGAGCAGCTCGCAGGCACCCGCGACGATCAGTGGCCCCAGGGTGGCGGGCGCGGGCAGGCGGATCAACCGCGCGAGCACGATGCCGACGACGACGGCACCGATCAGAAAGGCCGTGCCGACGAACCACGGGGTCGTCGACTGTTCCTGGGTTCCTGCCCCGCCGTCGGTATCGGTATGGAAGGCGAAGGTGACGATCAGGGGCATCGTGACGACCACGAGTGCGACGCGGAGGTACTGGACCACGGCGACGATTCGCTCGTCACCGCCGAGTTCGCGGGCAATGGAAACCAGACCCGTTGCACCACCGGCAATCAGGGACAGCGCCCCGGTGACGGGGTCGACGTCGCGGTGCAGTGCCAGCAGTGCACCGCAACCGGCGCTGACGACGAGCGTCCCCGCGCCGACGAGAACGGCGGGAATCCAGTTCTCGCCCAACGCCCCGAGCGTGTCGGTGTCGAGCATCAGGCCGATGGTCACCGCCAGCGTGCCCTGCGCTGCCATGGATGCGGGCCGGGGCACTGCAGCAGGGCCCAGGCCGGTCAGAGCGAAAACCACGGCGACGACGAGAGCGGCGAACAGCGACGGTGCCGTCAGGCCCAGGGCTTCGAAAAGGGCCCAGCCCCCGACGGATACGGCTGCGAGGCCGATCCATCGGAGGCTGTGCCCGAGTATTCGCCTCATCCGTTTCGGAGCACTCACGCTCCGGACTTGACCAGCAGGACAGGAACCGGGATCTCGAGCAGCAGACGCTGAATCGTCTGTCCCATCAGGAACTTTCCGACCGCCGAGCGGTGGCGAGAACCGACTACCAGGATCTCGGACTTCTGCTCTTCCACCAGTGTCAGCAGGGTGTTGACGGCGTCAGGATCGGGCCTGCCCACTGCCACGGTCCAGGAGACGGAGTCGGCGTCATCGATGTCGGTGAGGGCCGTGTCCACTGCGGTGGAGACCGCAGCAGTTTCGGCTGCCTCGGCGGACGGCTCGGCCGATCCCGACAGTGCATGCAGGACGACGAGGTCCGTCTCCCGGATGCGTGCTTCTCGAACTGCGGCCGCCAGTGCTGCGCGGCCCTCGGGTGAATTGTTGTGCAGTACGCCAACAGTCATGACGGTTTCTCCTTCAGGAAGGTGGGGTGGGGGATCAGCCGAAGGGGATCTGGCCGAGAACGATGCCGACGGCCAGCATGGCTAGGGAGACGACCACCGCTCGCCACAGCACCTTCTTGTGGTGATCGGCCAACGACACTCCGGCGAGGGTGACCAGCAGCAGGATGGCCGGAACCAGCGGACTCTGCAGGTGGACGGGCTGGCCGGTGATCGAGGCTCGTGCCATCTCGACCGGGTCGATGCCGTACTTGCTCGCGGTCTCGGTCAGGACCGGCAGGATGCCGAAGTAGAAGGCGTCGTTGGTCATGAAGAACGTCAGCGGGATGCTGAGGATTCCGGTGATGACGGCCAGGTACGGGCCCATGCCGGACGGGATGACGTTGAGCAGCCATTCGGCCATGGCCTCGACCATGCCGGTGCCCTGGAAGACGCCGGTGAGGATTGCTGCGGCGAGCACCATGGCGACCACGGAGACGATGGAGGACGAGTGCCGTGCGATCGCGTCGCCCTGCTCCTTGACCTTGGGGAAATTGACCGTCAGGGCGATGGAGGCAGCGATCATGAACAGAACCGGAATCGGCAGGATGTCCATGACGAGGATGACGAGCAGAATGACCGTCAGAGCAGCGTTGAACCACAGCAGCTTCGGGCGCAGGGTGTCGCGATTGGGATCGAGGCCGTCGAAGAACTGACCCGATTCGCCCTCGTCCGATCCACCGGTTCCTGCTCCGCCGCCGCCCTTGCCGCCCTTGCGAAGACTTCCGCCGCCGGAGGCGACCAGCTCGGGCTCGTAGATCAGCTTGCCGATGCGGCGACGCTCCATGATGCCCAGGTGGACAGCGAACAGCAGCACGATGATCAGGCCGACGATCATGGACGGAACCATCGGAACGAAGACATCCGAGGGTGAGATTCCGAGCGCGGATGCGGCGCGAACCGTCGGGCCACCCCACGGGATGATGTTCATCGTGCCGTTGGCGAGACCGGCGACTACGGTCAGAATCACCGGGCTGACACCGAGTTTGAGGTACAGCGGTAGGAGCGCGGAGGTGACGATGATGAATGTCGTCGAGCCGTCACCGTCGAGCGAGACGACCATGGCCAGGATGGCCGTTCCCACAACCAGTTTCATCGGGTCGTTGCGCACGACGCGCAGGATGCCGCGCACCAGTGGGTCGAACAGTCCGACGTCGATCATGATTCCGAAGAAGATGATGGCGAAGAACAGCAGGGCCGCGGTGGGGGCCAGGGACTTGATGCCGTCCGTGATCATGTCACCGATGCCGAGTCCGGCACCGGCCAGCAGGCCGAAGATGACGGGAACGAGGGTGAGCGCGACGACGGGCGTGGCTCTCTTGGTCAAGATCAAGAACATGAAGGCGGCTACCATGAGGAAGCCGAGTATCACCAACATCGTGCACTCCTTCTCGAAATGTGTGAGGTGGGTCCGGTTGGACTACGTGTTGTGACTGAAGTTACGTAACCGGCATCACATGTTCGCCGTTGTGCGCACTACCCGCGCAAGCAACGTAAAGAGCCTTTTGCGCATTGTGCTCGAGCAGCTCGCGCTCTAGCCTTGGCACGTGCGATTGAGGACTCAAGTGCTGTTGCTGCAGGCTGCGTTGGTTGCGGTGGCGCTGGCAGTGGCCTTCGGGGTGTTCGCGATCAGCAGCGGTGAGCAGGCAAGTGAGGAGTACGGCGAGCGGGCACTCGCGGTCGCGCGCACGGTGGCGTCGGATCCGCAGGTGCGTTCGCTCGTCGAGCAGTTCTCGGCCGCGGACACCGCAGGTACCGATGCTGCGCCGGCCGGGGTGTTGGCCGGCGGCGCACTGCAGCGGGCGGGCGAAAGTGCGCGGGAACGCACCGATGCCCTGTTCGTCGTGATCACCGACGATCGGGGCCTGCGTTTGGCGCACCCCGATCCGACCGTCCTGGGGCAACGGGTGAGCACCGATCCGTCGGGTGCGTTGGCCGGCAACGAGGTGGTCGAGCAGGAGCGCGGCACGCTGGGTGACTCCGTTCGCGCCAAAGTTCCTGTGCTGGCGCTCGGTTCGACCGACGTGGTGATCGGCGAAGTGAGTGTCGGCATCTCCACGACGGCCGTGCGCACCGAACTGGTGAAAGATCTGATCAACGGCGCGCTGGTGACCGGAGCAGTGCTGCTGTTGGGTGTGCTCGGCTCGATCCTGTTGGCGCGCAGATGGAAGCGGCTGACCCTCGGGCTCGAACCGGAAGAATTGGCCGAGCTCGTGCGTGAGCAGGAGGCGGTGCTGCACGGGATCGGCGAAGGCGTGGTGGCCATCGACCCCGACGGCGTGGTCACGGTGGTCAACGACGAGGCGCGCACGCTGCTGTCGATCGACGGCAAGCCCGGGATGCGTGTCGAGGACATCGGCCTGACGCCCAGATTGCTCGAGGTCATCGAATCGCCGACGGCGGAACCGGTATTGGCGGCTGTGAACGAGGTCGTGGTGATCGCGGCTGCTCGAAAGGTGCTGCGCGACAATCGAGATCTCGGTACGGTGCTGACCGTGCGCGACCGAACCGATGTGGAGGCGCTGACCCGTCAGCTCGACGCGGTGCAGTCGATGTCTGCCGTGCTGCGCGCGCAACGGCACGAGTTCGCGAACCGAATGCATCTGGTCAGTGGACTGCTGCACGAGGGCCATCCGGACCGCGCGTCTGAGTACATCGACGAGATTCTGGGTGTGGGACCGAGATCGGAAGCAGTCGAGGGAATCGACGCCGTGTCCGATGCGTATCTGCGTTCCTTCCTCACCGCCAAGGCCGCGCACGCCCGTGAGAGTGGTGTGCGCCTGGTGCTGGGGGAGAACACCTGGGTCGGCGGCGAATTGGTCGGACCTGTGGATGTCACCACCGTGCTCGGCAATCTGATCGACAATGCGATCGATGCGGCCCGGCTCGGGGCGCGTCGACCTGCCGAGGTGGAAGTGGAACTGGTGCAAGAAGATTCGACCCTGCACATCGTCGTCGTCGATTCGGGTGACGGCGTCTCGTTGACACCCGAGCAGGTGTTCGTCGAGGGCGTCTCGACCAAATCGACAGCGGATACCCCCGGTGGTCGAGGTGTGGGACTGGCATTGAGCAGACAGATCGCGCGTACCCGTGGCGGCGATGTGACATTGGCCGATGTCGGTGGGCAGATCACGGCAGACAACGACCGTGGCGGCGCGGTGTTCATCGCCACGATTGCCGACGCACTACTGATTCAGGAAGTGACACAATGAGAGTTCTCGTCGTCGACGACGACTTCAGGGTCGCAGATCTGCATGCGGCACTGGTGAATTCGCTCGACAACTACGAGGTGGCCGCGGTGGCGACCAGTATCGCCCAGGCGCGTGAGCTGCTGACGGCACAGTCGTTCGACCTCGCTCTGGTCGACGTGTACCTGCCCGACGGGTCCGGTATCGACCTGGTCCGCGAACTCCCGTGCGACGCGGTGGTGCTCTCGGCCGCGGCGGATCAGCAGACGGTCCGCTCGGCGATGACCGCGGGCGCGTGGACGTATCTGATCAAACCGTTCCCGCGTTCGGCGCTGGTCGACCGGCTCGCCGGATACCTGAATTACCGCGGCGCTCTGGATCGTTCGGAAGAACTGACCCAGGCGGACATCGACGGAGGACTCGACGCCCTGCGCCCTCGTGCTGCGGCACCGGTGCCGATCTCGCAGTCGGTCACCCGTGATCTGGTGCTCGACGCGGTGCGCGGTACGGCCGAGCCGATGTCTGCCGGCGAAGTCGCTGCTGCAATCGGAATTTCGCGAGCGACCGCGCAACGCTATCTGGCCACCCTGGTCTCCAAAGGACGGTTGCGGATGCAGCTGCGCTACGGGTCGACCGGGAGGCCGGAGCAGGAGTACTCGTCAGCGCCGGGTGCGTGAGAACGCCACCACCACGGCCCCGAGAACCGATATCGCGGCAGTCACCAGGGCTGCTGTGTTCCAACCCGTCGTCAATGCCGCTGCGCTGTGATTGCTTGCCGGAACAGCCACCACCGCAACCACTGTGACGCCGACCGCGGACCCGACGTAGCGCGCGGTGTTGTTGGCTCCGCTGCCCATTCCGCCGCGGCCGACGGGGACGCTTGCCACCGCCTCGCGACCGAGAGCGGCATTGAGTACCCCGCTGGCAATACCTGCTACGAGCAGTCCGGGCAGTAGTCGGGGCCAGGATGCGTTGTCGGACAACCCCGACACCATCACCATTCCTATCGCTACGCCCACCAAACCGACCGCGAGTTGCGTCCGACCGCTCACCGATGCAGGGAGCCTGCGGGCCAACAGAGCGGTGACGACCGACGTCCCGGACCATCCGAACAGCAGCAGGGCTGCCCCGAGAGCATCGATTCCCAATGCGGTGCCGACGAATCCGGGCATGTACGACATCAACGCGATGATCCCGCCGCCGGTGGCGAGTGCCGCGACAGTCGCTGCGAGAAACGGCGGGTGCCGGAAGAGGGTGAGATCCAGCATCGCCGTTGCACTGCGTAATTCGAGGAACGTGAAGGCGGCCAGCAGTAGTGCGGCGAGGACGAAGAGAACGATGGGAGTGACGGCGGTCCAGCCCTGCCTGCCCTCGACCAACGCGGCCAGCAACGAGGCTATGCCGGTTGCCAACAGCAGCGCGCCGACCGGATCGAGCCCGCGCGGGGCGTCGGACCTGGATTCTTCGACGAGTAGGTGCGCGGCGACGGCGAGTGCGACCGTGGCGACGGCGAGAACCACATAGGCCTCGCGCCAGCTCGCCCAGCGATCGAGTAGGGCGGCCAGCAACGGGCCGAGAGCAATTCCGGCACCGACGCTCGCGCCCCAGACTCCGCTCGCTTTTGCGCGCACGGGACCGGCGGGGTGAGTGTGGGCGATGATGCCCAGGCTCGATGCGATGACCGCGGCACCGCCGAGGCCTTGAAGGATACGGGCCAGTACGAAGATCAACGTGTTCGGAGACACGGCACTGATCAGCGTGCCGACGGCCAATACGGCGGCCCCGAGTGCGAAGGTGCGGCGACGGCCGAAGTCGTCGGCGACAGTCCCGGTGGTGAGCAGTGCGGCGGCGAGACCGATGCTCATCGAGCTGAGAATCCAGGTACGCCCCGCTGCGTCGGACATCAGATCTGCCGCGGTGCTGTTGATCGTCGCGAGCGGGGCGGTGAAGGCCATCAGGGTCAGCAGGGTGCCGAGGGCTGCGATGGAGAGTGCTCGGGTGCTGTTCGTCGTGCTGGTGGGCGAGAGTGCACTGTCGGTCATTGTCGTCCTTTTGGTCTGGTGATCGAACTGTAAACGCCCATTTTGGTTCGGTCAACAGACTGTACGATTACCTCATGGCACTCGGAATCGACTACGCCCGCCAGGACTGTTCCCTGGCCCGTGCTCTGGAACTGGTCGGCGAGCGCTGGACCATGCTCATCGTGCGCGACTGTTTCTTCGGCGTTCGACGCTTCGGCGATTTCCAGGTCCACCTCGACATTTCCAAGGCGGTTCTCGCCCAACGCCTCGGCGCGCTGGTCGATGCGGGGCTGCTCGAACGGCAAGCCCGAGCCCTCGACGGCGGACACGACGACTACGTCCCGACGCCCGCCCTCGAGCGACTGTGGCCTGCCGTCTTCGCCCTGAGCTACTGGGGTGAGGAACAGACCGCGAAACCCGCAGGGAGGCGTCGACGATTCCTGCACGCGGACTGCGGAACCGACCTCGGGCAACTGGGTATGTGCCCCGAATGCGGGGTGGCGCCCGAGCCCCGCGACATCGACACCGACATCGGGCCCGGGTACGACCCCGACACGCGATCCGACGAGGTGTCGATGCAGCTGCGGACGCGTCGACGCTTGCTCACGCCTCTGCGGTGAGCGAGGTGCGTCAGTTCGGGACGTGAGCCTCGTGGCCGAGGTTGCGCAACGCCGCTCGTAGCTTGTGTGCGGCCTCGTCCTGAGATTCGGCCGACGGATTCGGGTCGGCACCGGAGATGTCGAAGTTGCCCATGTCGTAGGCCGGGAACACATGCAGGTGCAGGTGCGGTACTTCGAGCCCGGCGATGAGTAGGCCCGCTCGGGGAGCGTCGAACGCACTCCTGACGGCCTGACCGATGATCTGTGCGACGGCAGTGATCTTGGCGAACGCGGCACCGTCGACGTCCTGCCACTGGTCGATCTCCGCACGTGGAACCACCAGTGTGTGGCCCTGCGTGACCGGCGCAATCGTCAGAAACGCGACCACGTCGTCGTCCTGCCAGACGAAACGTCCCGGAATCTCGCCGGCGATGATCTTGCTGAAAATGGAAGCCATGGGAACAGGATGCACTACCGGGTTCGGGTGGGTAGAGCTCCGCTCCTGCATCTCCCAGCCAATTGCCAGGTCCATCGCAGGGCGATGCAAGGTCCGGGCTCGATTCTGGTCCACATGACAACGAATTCCCTCGCACGAGCAGCAGGCCAGCGGCCCGGCTCGAACGCCACTGCCACTCTCGAGGTGGTCATTCCGGTCTACAACGAAGAAGCCGATCTCGAACAGTGCATTCGTCGTCTGCACGAGCACCTCGAGGACCGAATCCCGTTCCGGTCCTCGATCACGATCGCCGACAATGCCAGCACCGACGGAACGCTCGCCGTCGCGCATCGACTCGCCGACGAGATCGACGGAGTCCAGGTTCATCATCTGGACGAGAAGGGACGCGGCCGGGCACTCAAAGCCGTGTGGCTGGCCTCGGACGCCGATGTCGTGGCCTACATGGACGTCGATCTCTCGACCGACCTCAACGCCCTGATGCCGCTCATCGCACCCCTGATGTCCGGTCACTCGGACCTCGCCATCGGGTCGCGGCTGAACCGATCGTCTCGGGTGGTCCGCGGAGCCAAGCGTGAATTCATCTCGCGCAGTTACAATCTCATTCTGCGCACCTCGCTGCGCGCGCGCTTCTCGGACGCGCAGTGCGGCTTCAAGGCCATGCGTACCGATGTCGCGCAGAAGTTGCTCCCGCTGGTCGAAGACACCGGCTGGTTCTTCGACACCGAATTGCTGGTCATCGCAGAAAAAGTGGGCCTGCGTATTCACGAGGTGCCCGTCGACTGGGTCGACGACCCGAACAGCAGCGTCAACATCGTCGACACCGCCGTCAAGGACCTGCAGGGGTGCTGGCGCGTCGGCCGCGCCCTTGCCACCGGAGTACTGCCTGTCGCCGAACTACGTCGAAGCCTGGGACGGGAGCCGCTCGTGCCCGGTGTACCGCACGGAATGATCAGCCAGATGGTGCGATTCGGCATCATCGGCGTTGCCAGTACCGTCGCCTATGCACTGCTGTACCTCATGCTGCACTCGTTGATCGGCGCACAGGCAGCGAACTTCTTCGGGCTGCTGATCACCGCGGTGCTCAACACCGCGGCGAACCGGGCGTTCACCTTCGGGGTCCGCGGATCGGATGGTGCGGGCAAGCATCAACTGCAAGGACTGGCGATCTTCGGATTCGCTCTCCTCGTCACCAGCGGATCGCTTGCGGTGCTGCACGCCTGGGTTCCCGATGTGTCACGGCACGTCGAACTCGCCGTCCTGATCGTCGCCAATCTCGTTGCCACGGTCTGCCGATTCGTCGCACTGCGGTGGGTCTTCCGTAGCTCGTTGGACGCAGGCTCGGAGTCCGCCCGTTCGGAGAAGAGCCTGTGACGACGACGATCGAGCGGCCGTCCGCGGCCGAATCGTCCGCGCCCGCGGCCACCCCGCGGTGGGAACTGATCGGGCTGGTGGCACTACTTTTCGGCACCGGCGTTGCCTATATTTGGGGACTCGGCGCCTCGGGTTGGGCCAACTCCTTCTATTCGGCCGCGATTCAGGCGGGTTCGGTGTCGTGGAAGGCCTTCTTCTTCGGGTCCTCCGACGCCGCGAACTCGATCACCGTCGACAAGCCGCCGATGTCGCTGTGGTTGATGTCGTTGTCGGTGCGCATCTTCGGGCTCAACACGTGGGCGATGCTGGTGCCGCAGGCTCTCCTCGGGGTCGCCTCGGTGGCACTGCTCCGCGCCACCGTCAAGAGACGCTTCGGCGGAGCGGCCGGTCTGCTCGCAGGCTTGGTGCTGGCCGTGACTCCGGTTGCCGCACTGATGTTCCGATTCAACAATCCCGACGCGCTGCTCGTGCTGCTGATGATCGCATCGGTCTGGGCGCTGCTGCGAGGCGTCGAGACCGGAAAGACCAAGTGGCTGTTGATCACCGGCATGTTCGTCGGATTCGGCTTCCTCACCAAGCAGCTCCAGGTGATGCTTGTCGTGCCGCCGCTGGCATTGACCTACCTGATCGCCGGGCCGCCGAAGTTCCTCACCCGATTGCTGCAACTGTTCGGTGCACTGGGCGCGATGATCGTCTCGGCCGGATGGTGGATTCTGATCGTGGAATTCTGGCCGGCGTCGTCCCGGCCGTGGGTCGGCGGTTCGCAGAACAATTCGATCCTCGAACTCACGCTCGGCTACAACGGATTCGGCCGTCTCAGTGGTGACGAGACCGGAAGTGTCACCCCCGGCCGCGGCGGTATGGGCGGCGACATGGCCGGTGGAATGGCCGGGGGCATGCCCGGCGGAATCTGGGGAGAAACCGGCATCTTCCGCATGTTCGACGCCTCCCAGGGCGGCCAGATCGCCTGGCTCATCCCGGCTGCGCTGATTCTGCTGGTTGTCGGACTCGTGTTGCGCGGCAGAGCACCTCGAACCGACGGGCAACGCGCGTCGCTGATCGTCTGGGGTTCCTGGCTGCTCGTCACCGGGCTGACGTTCAGCTTCATGGCCGGAATCTTCCACGCGTACTACACCGTTGCGCTCGCACCCGCCGTTGCCGCGCTGATCGGCATCGGCAGCGTCCTGCTGTGGCGGCAACGCGATACGTATTGGGTACGCGTTGCGATGGCCGTCGCGGTGGCGTCGACCGTGGCGATGGCGTGGGTGTTGCTGCGTCGCAGTGAGAGTTTTGTGCCGTGGTTGAAGTGGGCGATTCTCGTCGTCGGAATTCTGGCGGCGGTGGCTCTGCTGATTCCGGCGCTGACGCGAGGGAGAGTGGCAGCTGCGTCGATCATGGCGGTGATGTTCGCCGGACTCGCCGGTCCGACGGCCTACGCAGTCGATACCGTCGATACTCCACATACCGGAGCCATCGTCTCGGCCGGTCCGAACACCAGTATGCGTGGATTCGGCGGAATGGGTGACGGCCCGGGCGGGAGGGGCGGCATGCAGCTGCCGCCCGGTGTTCAGTTGCCTGCGGGCATGCAGCTGCCTGCGGGATTCCCGGGTCAGGCCGCCGCTCCTGGCCAGGCACCCGGCGACGGCGGGTCCGAGATGGGCGGTATGGCTCGGGGTATGGGCGGCGGCATGGGTGGTCTGCTCGAAGGCAGCGCACCGACCGCGGCGATCACCGAGATGCTCGAGCAGGACGCCGACTCGTACACCTGGGTGGCAGCGGCGATCGGAGCCAACACCGCGGCCGGCTATCAACTGGCCACCGAGGATCCGGTCATGCCCGTCGGCGGATTCAACGGCACCGACCCCTCGCCGACTCTCGCGCAGTTCCAGCAGTACGTCGCCGATGGACAGATCCACTACTTCATCGGAGGCGGCGGTATGCCGGGAATGGCCTCGGGTACCTCGGCCGAGATCTCGGCGTGGGTCACCGAGAACTTCACCGCGACCACGGTCGACAACGTGACGTTCTACGACCTGACGCAGTAACACCGAACCATCACGAAAGAGCCCCGCACCCTGACAGGTGCGGGGCTCTTTCGCGTCGAGCAGATAGTCTGATGCACTGTGCGCGTACTAGTCATAGGTTCCGGTGCTCGTGAGCACGCCCTCCTACTTGCGTTGAAGGCCGATCCGTCGGTCGAGAAGCTCTTCGTGGCTCCCGGCAACGCAGGCACCGCGAAGCTCGCCGAGCAGCACGCGGTCGACGTGGCCTCCGGGGAGGCGGTGACCGCGCTGGCGAAGAAACTCGACGCAGATCTTGTGGTCATCGGACCCGAGGTGCCCTTGGTTCTCGGGGTCGCCGACGCGCTCCGCGAGGCAGGCATCGCCGCGTTCGGCCCCTCCGCCGACGCCGCGCGCATCGAGGGGTCCAAGGCCTTCGCCAAGGACGTGATGGCAGCAGCCGGTGTCCGCACCGCGCACAGCGAAATAGTCGACTCGCCCGCTTTGCTGGACGGCGCTCTCGACCGCTTCGGTCCGCACTGGGTGGTCAAGGACGACGGTCTGGCCGCGGGCAAAGGCGTCGTCGTCACCACCGATCGCCTCATCGCCCGCGATCACGCTGCCGAGCTCCTCGAGAACGGTCACCCGGTGCTGCTGGAATCGTTCCTCGACGGACCCGAGGTCTCCCTCTTCTGCCTCGTCGACGGCGAGAGCGTGGTGCCGTTGCTGCCCGCGCAGGACCACAAACGCGTCGGCGACGGAGATACCGGGCCCAACACCGGCGGCATGGGTGCGTACACCCCGTTGCCGTGGTTGCCCGAGGGCGCGGTGGAGCAGATCGTGCGCGATGTGGTGAAACCCGTTGCCGCCGAGATGGTGAAGCGCGGCGTGCCGTTCTCCG
Organism: Rhodococcus sp. 15-649-2-2; assembly: GCF_002258645.1. NCBI lineage: Bacteria > Bacillati > Actinomycetota > Actinomycetes > Mycobacteriales > Nocardiaceae > Rhodococcus > Rhodococcus sp. 15-649-2-2. The sequence goes on along the minus strand of NZ_NPFM01000008.1, from coordinate 54,324 downwards.
GACTGCTGTACGCCGGCCTGGCGATGGGAGCCGACGGCCCGGCCGTCGTCGAATTCAACTGCCGCTTCGGTGATCCCGAGACCCAGGCGGTGCTGGCGTTGCTCGATTCACCTCTCGGTGAGGTGCTGAACGCGACGGCAACCGGCACTCTCGCGTCGCTGCCGCCGCTGCGCTGGAAGGACGGCGCAGCCGTCACCGTCGTCATCGCCGCCGAGAACTACCCCAGTCGCCCCCGGATCGGTGACGAGATCCTCGGCTCCGACGGCGCTGGCGTCCTGCACGCAGGCACTGCGATCAAGGACGGAGTTGTGGTCTCTGCGGGCGGACGCGTGTTGAGCGTGGTCGGCACCGGATTCGACCTCACCGCCGCCCGCGACGACGCCTACTCCCGAATTGCGGGAATCCGCTTGCCGGGCAGTCACTTCCGCACCGACATCGGACTGGCTGCAGTGGAGGGTCGAATCTCGCTGTAGGTGACCTGGGTGACTCGCAGGTGCGCTGAGTGTCCACAATTTCGCCTACCACACGGGATCCCGTGTGCCGGCCGAAAAAGTGGACACTCACGTCAGTTGTCCACAGGTAGCAGTGTTATCCAGATTTCTCGAATCGCCCGCCCACGAGTGGATTTCCGACGCCAGGCTGTAGTCCATGGGGGTATACACGAGGCAGCAGCTGTTGGACACCGGCGTCAGCGAGGGCGCAATTGCGTATCGGACGAGAGCCGGCACACTGACCAGGCTGCTTCCGAGCATCTACTGCACCGGCGAACCGACGTACCGGGACCGGTGCGTCGCCGCTACGCTCTGGCAACCGCACGCAGTGCTGAGCCATCTCGCTGCGGCGTGGTGGTGGAATTTGCTCGAGCACGAACCCGATCACGTGGACATCACAGTTCCTCGCACGTCGAGAACTCGCGGTCCGAAGTGGCTGCGGGCGTACCGACGCAGTCTCACCGAGTCGAGCTTCGTGGACGGTCTGCCGATCGTGACCATCGAGCAGTCCATCGTCGACGTCGCTGTGTCGCTGACCCGGCCTGAATTGGAGCAGTTCTTCGACTCTGCGCTGAGCCGCGCGGTGAGCTGGCGCGGGGTCGCGAGGCAATGCGAGAAGTCGGCCGGGATGGCCGGTATCACCGAGGTGAGAAGGCAGCTGCGACTGTGTTGCCCGCGCACTCTGTCCGAACCCGAACGCTTGGTGGCTCGGGCACTCACGGCGGCGGGCTACTTCCTCGAGATCAACGCGGAGGTGGGGCCCTACTACGCGGATCTGATGGACCGTCGCGCTCGGGTGATCGTCGAAATCGATGGACGTGAATTCCACAGCGCACCGGGTGTGTTCACCAACGACCGCGTGCGCCAGAATTCTCTGCAACTCGACGGCTGGCTGGTGTTGCGCTATTCGGCGGCGATGGTGCTGACCGACCTGGATTATGTGGTGCGGCAGATCGTCGACACCGTACGACGTCGCCGGAAGGCACTGACGTGAGTGTCCACAATTTGTGCTGTCAGACGGGATCCCGTGGCTGCCGCGAAATAATGGACACTCAGTGCACCTGCGACGGGCGAATCGACGTCAGTAGTGTCGATCGAATGCATAGTGAATCGCAGCGATCGAAGGTCGAGCCGTTTCATGTGATGGATGTGTTCGCGGCAGCGGCCGAGCGGGCACGCACTCACGGCGATGTACTCTCGCTTGCCGCAGGTCAGCCGTCCACCCGGGCACCCGGGCCCGTGTTGCGCGCCACCCGGGAGGCGCTGGATGCGCATCTGCTCGGATATACCGAGACGCTCGGGATTCTGCCACTGCGCCGGGCAATCGCCGAGTACCACAGCGCGCGGTACGGCATCACCGTCGACGCCGACGACGTGGTGATCACCACCGGGTCGTCGGGCGCGTTCACTCTGCTGTTCCTCGCTGCGTTCGACGCAGGGGATACCGTCGTCATGGCCAGGCCTGGGTATCCGGCCTATCGAAACACGTTGGCGGCGTTGGGCTGCCGGGTTGTCGAACTGGACTGCGTGGAAGAGACGCGGTTCCAACCGACCGTCGCGATGCTCGAGGAACTGCCCGAGCCGCCCGCCGGGTTGATCATCGCCAGCCCGGCCAATCCCACCGGCACGATCATCGACGCGGATGAGCTGGCCGCGATTGCGCGCTGGTGCGACGAGCACGGAACGCTGCTGATCTCGGACGAGATCTACCACGGCATCTCCTACGGCAATGCGCGTACGTCCAGCGCGTGGGAGACCTCGAAAGAATCCGTCGCCATCGGATCGGTGTCGAAGTACTTCTCGATGACAGGTTGGCGCTTGGGTTGGATGTTGCTGCCGACTCGATTGCGCAGGGCCGTCGAGCGATTGGCCTCGAACATGACGGTCTGCCCGCCGGCGATCTCTCAGGTTGCCGCCATCGGGGCGTTCACCGAGGAAGCTCGTATCGAGTTGGATTCGCACGTCGAGCGCTACGCCGTGAACAGAAGAATCCTGCTCGACGGTCTACCGGCCCTGGGCATCACCGATCTCGCACCGGCCGACGGTGCGTTCTACGTGTACGCCGATATCGCACACCTCACCGACGACTCGCGGAGTTGGTGTGCGCGTGTCCTTTCCGAGACCGGGGTCGCGCTGGCACCGGGCGTGGATTTCGACACCGTCCGCGGCAATTACACGGTGCGGTTCTCGTTCGCAGGCACCACCGCGGACGTCGAAGAAGCGTTGGAGCGACTCCGTCGCATGTGAGCGAAACTTCGTTGCGGAACACGAGTTTCCATTCACATGCGGCGCAGCCGCTCCAGCACCTCGTCGATGTCTGCGGAGTCGACGTCTCGGTGGGTCACGAAGCGCACCTTGCCCGCGACGGTTACTGCGGCGATACCCAATTCGGCCAGCTCCGCCACCGTCTGCACGGGGTCTGTGACCGATGCGAGCACGATGTTCGTCTCCGGCTCCGGCACGTCCCAGCCCTGCTCCCGCAGTCCACGGGCGAGGGTCGCTGCGTTGGCGTGGTCCGTGGCCAGATCACCGATTCGATCCAGCGCAACGAGCCCTGCCGCAGCCAGAACGCCACCCTGACGAACCCCGCCGCCCAACATCTTCCGGGCGCGCCGGGCCTCGTGGATTCGCGCGGCGTCGGATACCAACATCGAGCCGACGGGCGCTCCGAGGCCCTTGCTCAGGCACACCTGTACCGTGTCCGCGCCTGCAGTCAACGACGCGATCGGAACATCAAGGGCGACTGCGGCATTCCACAGTCGCGCACCGTCCAGGTGAATCCTCAGTCCCGAGTCGCGTGCGGCACCGACGAGTTCGGACCATTCGTCCGGTCCGAACACGGCACCGCCGGCGAAGTTGTGGGTGTTCTCGAGTGAGAGCAGCGTGGTCCGCAGCGCGAAGTACGGCCCTGCGCCGCCTGCCTTGGCGCGCACGGTCGACGCGAGGGGACGGCCGGGGCCTGCGTCGTGGGGGAGGGCGTCGGGCATCCCGCCTGCCAACCACGCCGCGGTGCCGAGCTCGGATCCCAGCACATGCGCATGCTCGGGTGCCAGGAATCGATCGCCGCGCTGCAGATGCAGCATCAGCGCAATGATGTTGCCCATCGACCCCGAAGGCACCCACAGTGCCGACTCGAATCCGAGCATGCCTGCGACTGCCTCTTCCAGTGCCGCCATCGTGGGGTCGTGATCGAGGACGTCGTCGCCCACTTCGGCGTCTGCCATGGCTTTTCGCATGACCGAATCGGGCCGGGTGATGGTGTCGGAGCGGAGGTCGATCGTTGGATGTGCCACGACCACTGACAATTCCATAGCGCCAAAGCAGTCCGACGAACGGCCTCGAGCTGGCACGATGACTTGAATGTCCGCAGGTCCGACCGAGTCGCAACACAAGGTGTCGGGTGCGACTCCGAAGGGGGTGCGCCGCCGCCAGGCATTGGCGTCGGCCGCAGCGGACCTCCTCGTCGAGGGTGGCTTCGACGCGGTTCGGCACCGATCCGTGGCCTCGCGAGCCGGGCTTCCGCTCGCGTCGACCACCTACTATTTCGAGTCCCTTGGAGACCTCGTTGCTGCGGCAGTCGACGTCGTCGGAACCCGCGAGATCGACGTCATGCGCGGTCGCATCGAAGACGAGGGCAAGTGCTCGAACGAAATGGAATCGACGGTCGACCTCATCGTCGACCTGCTCATCGGGCCACAGGACGGCCACGAGCAACTGATCGCACGATACGAGCGCTTCATCGCGTCGGCCCGGCATCCCGAACTGCGGGAAGTGCAACTGCGGCTGCGTGCTCAGATCGACGACCTGCTCACCGATGTGCTGCGTCGGTCGGGCCGAACCGTGCAGGAAGAGCAGCTACGACGACTCGTGGCCGTGGTCGACGGAGCAGTGGTGGGCGCGCTCAGCGAAGTGGACCCCGATCCTCGTGAAATGGCGCGAAGCATGCTGTTGGCCGTCATCGACATCGTGGCACCGGCGGAACAGGTGCCGGCCGATTAACAGCGCCACGTAAGCTGGACGCTCGTGAGCATCCCGAATGTCCTGGCCACCCGTTACGCGAGTCCCGAACTGGTGGAGCTGTGGTCGCCGGAACACAAGATCGCCCTCGAACGGCAGCTGTGGATCGCCGTGCTCCGCGCGCAGTCCTCCCTCGGAGTCGACGTCCCCAACGCCGCGATCGACGACTACGAAGCCGTCGTCGACCAGGTGGACCTCGCGTCGATCGCCGAGCGTGAGCGGGTCACCCGACACGACGTCAAGGCTCGGATCGAGGAGTTCAACGCCCTCGCCGGCCACGAGCACATTCACAAGGGCCTCACCAGTCGCGACCTCACCGAAAACGTCGAGCAGCTGCAGATACTCCGTTCGCTGGAACACGTGCACGCGCACGGCGTCGCGGTCGCCAAGCGGTTGGCCGAGCGCGCTGCCGAGTACTCCTCGCTCGTCATGGCCGGCCGCAGCCACAATGTTGCGGCTCAGGCCACGACTCTGGGCAAGCGTTTCGCCTCCGCAGCCGACGAGCTGTTGCTGGCCCTGGCCCGGGTTCAGGAACTGATCGCTCGCTACCCACTGCGCGGGATCAAGGGCCCGATGGGCACCTCGCAGGACATGCTCGATCTCTTCGGCGGCGATTCCGCCAAGCTCGTCGCACTCGAGCGCATCGTCGCCGATCACCTCGGTTTCCGGCACACGCTCACCAGCGTCGGCCAGGTGTATCCCCGCTCGCTCGATCACGAGGTCGTCTCCGCGTTGGTCCAGATCGGTGCCGGACCGTCCTCGTTCGCGCATACCGTCCGACTGATGGCGGGCCACGAACTCGTCACCGAAGGCTTCCAGCCGGGGCAGGTCGGCTCGTCGGCGATGCCGCACAAGATGAACACCCGCTCGTGCGAGCGCGTCAACGGCTTGCAGGTGGTACTGCGCGGCTACGGATCGATGGCCGCCGAGCTCGCCGGTGCGCAGTGGAACGAGGGTGACGTCTTCTGTTCGGTCGTGCGCCGCGTCGCCCTGCCCGACGCCTTCTTCGCCATCGACGGTCTCATCGAGACCTTCCTGACCGTGCTCGACGAATTCGGTGCCTACCCGGCCGTCATCGCCAAGGAACTGCACCGCTACCTGCCGTTCCTCGCGACGACCAAGGTCCTGATGGCCGCCGTGCGCGCGGGCGTCGGACGCGAGACGGCGCACGAGGCCATCAAGGAGCACGCGGTTGCCGTCGCGCTCGCGATGCGCGAGCGGGGACAAGAACCCGACCTGCTCGACCGGCTGGCCGCCGACGATCGACTCCCGCTCGATCGGGCTGCCCTCGATGCTGCACTGGCAGACAAGACCGCCTTCATCGGTGCGGCCGACGCTCAGGTCAGCGCTGTCGTCTCGGCCGTGGAGCGGTTGATCGCGAAGTTCCCGGGCGGAGCGTCCTACAGCCCGTCGCCGATTCTCTAGTCAAGAAAGGACGTCGGGGAGGTCGGCGACGGAGTCGATCACGTGGTCGGGCTCCATCGCGAATTCATCCGTGATGCGACGATCCAGAACATCCTGACGGAACTTCCCGGTGCGCACCAGAACTCCCGTCATGCCGACGACCTGGGCGGCGAGAACGTCGTTGTCCAGGTCGTCGCCGACCATCACGACATCGTCCGGGTCGACGCCCATCCGCTCGGATGCCGTCCGGAAGCCCAGCGGTGCCGGCTTTCCGATGGCCTTCGCGGTATGGCCCGAGGCCTGTTCCATTCCGGCCAGATACATGCCGGTGTCGATGCGCAGACCGGCTCCCGTGCTCCACATCAACGACCTGTGCATCGCGACGACGGGTATGCCGCGGCACAACCAGTCGTAGACGCGACTGAGGCGTTCGTGGGTGAACTCCGGCCCGGCACCGCCGACCACGACGACGTCGGGATCCTCGGACGTCTCGTCGACGAATTCGATTCCCGGCATGTCGCCGGCGATCTCACCGTTGTTGATCAGCACCACCCGCGCGTCCGGATAGTTCTCGCGTAGATGATCCGCGGTGAGCGACGCGGCCGTGACGATCTCGTCGGAATGCACGTCCAGCCCGACATCGCGCAGCGCACCGGCGATCTGCTCGCGTGTCTTCGACGTGGTGTTGGTCAAGAACGCACGGGCAATGTCCTTGCTGTCCAGAAACTTCAACGTCTCCGCGGCCCCGGGCACCGCTTGCCACGACGTCACCAGAACGCCGTCGATGTCGAAAAGAATCCCGCCGATACCCATCGGCAAACAGTAGTCGGGTTACCGAACGCCTGCAGCCTCAGTCATGTCGTCCACGTAGGGTCGAGCGCGTCCGATGCAGGCAGTGAGGAGCCGGCCGATGGATGCACAACATGTCGAGCGTCGCGCCCGCCATACGGCTGCGAGCGCACTCCTGTCGTCGATGAGTGACCGAGAACTTGCGCGGGCGGTGGCGACGGCTACTCCGCTCGGAACAGGAATCGGCGGTCGCTCGATGGAGATGGACGTCGACGGCCACCGAGTCTTCGTCAAACGTATCCCGTTGACCGACTTCGAGATGATGCCGCAGAACAGGTTCTCGACTGCGAACCTTTTCGGGCTCCCGACGTTCTATCAATACGGGGTGGGGTCATCCGGTTTCGGTGCCTGGCGCGAACTCGCCGCTCACACGATGACCACCGAGTGGGTGCTCGACGGGAAATTTCCTGGATTCCCGTCGATGTATCACTGGCGCATTCTCCCGGACTCGGCCCCCGAAGGATTCGTCGACGAGTTCGGGGGCTTGGAACGCGCGGTGACCTACTGGGAGGGGTCGCCCGCAATACGGAGTCGGTTGGAGGCCATCGGTACCTGCAAGCACAGTGTGGTGGTGTTCCTCGAACACATACCGCACACTTTGGGTGAATGGATTGCCCAGCAGCGCAACGGTTCCGACGGCGATGCGCTCTTCCTGTGGGCCGAGAACGCACTCGCGCGGACCACCGACTTCACGAGTGCGCACGGTTTCGTGCATTTCGATGCGCACTTCGCCAACATCTTGACCGACGGGCGACAACTCTATTTTGCAGATTTCGGACTCGCCTCGAGCTCGACCTTCGACCTGTCCACGCACGAGTCCACGTTTCTCTACCGACACCTGTCGTACGACCGTGTCTACACCGCCAGTCAGCTGCTCCGGACCCTGATCGCCGACAAATTCAGTGAAAGCGAACGCGACGCTTTACCGCAGAGCTGGATCGGGGGAGTGCGGCCCGAGGGCATATCGCCGGCAATCGAAGCATTCGTCGATCGTCACATCCGCCCGACAACCGTGCTGAATTCCTTTCACCGCAGCCTTGTCGACAACACCAAACTGACGCCGTTCCCCAGGGCAGAGATCGACGGGGACTGAGCACCCTAGAGTCGGTAACTGTGAATCCATACACAATTTTCGCCGAGATCATCGCCGGGACGGCCGAGTCCTCTCGCGTCCACGAGGACGAGACAGTGGTCGCGTTCATGGACATTCGGCCGCTCACCAGCGGGCACGTACTCGTGGTGCCCCGGGAGCAGTTCCGGACCCTGGCGGAGCTGCCGCCGGAAGTCGGTGCCCATCTGTTCGTCGTGGGCCAGAAAGTGGCCGCCGCTGTGCGCGCGAGCAATCCACGCGTCGCCGGCGTCAACCTGTTCCTCGCCGACGGCACGGTGGCAGGCCAGGAAATCTTCCATGTGCATCTGCACGTCATCCCGCGCATGATCGGCGACGGCTTCGGTCTCCGTGCTCGCCCGTCGTCCCCGCAGCGATCCGAACTCGACCGACTGGCGACCGAGATCGCAGCTGCCCTGTAGTGATCACCACCGAACGGAACGGGACCACCGGCAGATGTGCCGATGGTCCCGTGCCCGATACGACTACTCGGCAGTGACCTTCTGTGCCTTGGACAGTGCGTCCGCGTAGACGTTGATCGTGTTGGTGTAGCGGCTGTAGCTCTTGTTGGCGCCGTAGTCCCACAGCACCATCTGTTGCTTGTCGACGGCGGCGATGGTGTCGAAACCGGGGTAGCGGCTCGGAATGTCGGCAAGCTTCACATCAGCTGCGTTGGCAACGTCGTGGTAGACGAATGCGACATCGAGGGGCCAGACTCCGACTCCGGTGAGGTCCTGGCGTTCGGAGGCAACCTTCTTGAAGTTGTCGACGGCAGCGTCGTAGTCGGCCTTGATGTCTGCCAGTTGCGGGGTGTCGAGGTCGACGCCGAGCGAGGACGCGAGTTCGGCATAGTTCTCGATGGTCTTCGCGGTCGATGTCGTGTCCAAGGTGACCCCGAGGGTCGGAGCGAGCTGATCGATCGTGTCGGCCTTGGACGAGTCGGCCGTGGTGGTCAGCTTGCCGAATTGGCCGAATCGTGGGTTGAACTCACCGATGACCAGATCCGGTTCGAGACTGGCGGCTTTCTCGAAATCGAATGTGCCCCAGCTCTCGCCGACCGATTCGATGCCGGTGAGATCGGAGCAGCTCAGAATGGGGCTGGTGCTCATCGGAGTGGTCGACCAGATGGCGATGGGCTTGATTCCGTACGACATCAGCGCTGCGGCGGATTCCTCGTCGGCGATGATCTTGGTCGGTTGTGAATCGAGCGAAATGGTCCGTCCGCGGCCGTCGGTGTACGTGAACGGTCCTGACGCTCGGTCGACTGCGTCGACGCGGTCGTTCTCGCTGCATGCGGCTGGGTTAGCGTTCAGGTCGACGGCCTGGGTGCCGGAACTTCCCTGGTCCGCGGTCTCGCTGCCACACGCCGCGGCAGCGACGAGTACCAGGACGGAGACGCCCCCGACGAGGACGCGTGGTGGGGATCCGAGCAAGCGTGTGCTGCGGCGTCGATGAGCAAACATGAGTCACTTCCGTTGTCGTCTGTTGGTTCGAGGTTTCGGGCGGTGCTGGAGGTGCCGTCCACTTCTCCGTGCCGCCAGATGTTAGCCTCCTCAGGGTCGGCTAAGCGAGGGTAGCCTTTCCTTATGGACTTGAGGTGGCGAAACTCCTGGTCACACCCAGTACGACGCAGAGCGCAGCCGATCGAAGGGACACACCGGATGGATCCGCACGGAATCGGGACCGACGAACTGCGGGCGCAGGTCGCAGAACTGATCGGCTCCGAGCCCGAGGCTGTGCCTGTCGATGCGAACCTGTTCGAGTTGGGGCTGGAATCGATCGTGCTGATGCGGTTGGTCGGCAGATTCCGCAAACAGGGTAGGGCGGTGACATTTGCCGATCTTGCTGCGCGGCCCACGGTCTCGGCCTGGTCCGAACTGGTCGGTGCGGCAATCGAACCGGTACCCGCGCCCATTGCTCGCACACCGGAGTCGAACCGGCCCGACACCGGCAGCTTCGACCTCGCCGTGCTTCAGCATGCCTACTGGATCGGACGCAGCGCAGAGCAGCGGTTCGGCGGCGTCGCGCCGCATCTGTACACCGAGTTCGACGGCGAAGGGGTCGATCCCGATCGACTGCGCAACGCGCTCGACGCCGTGGCCCGCAGGCACGACATGCTGCGAGCTCGGATCACCGACAACGGGCAGCAAGTGATCGAGTCCACCCCGGGGTGGCGAGGGTTGACGGTCCACGATCTGCGGAGCGCAGACGACGCAGCAGCCGAACTGGAACGAACTCGACAACGATTGACCCACCACATGCTCGATATCGAAGCGGGAGAGGTGTTCTCGGCAGACCTGTCGCTGTTGCCGGACGGTCGAACTCGTCTGCATCTCGACATGGACATGATCGCAGGCGACGCCGTCAGCTTTCGCATTCTGGTCGCAGATCTGGCGCAGGCATACGACGGTCGGGCACTCCCCACCATCGACTACAGCTACGAGCGCTACCTCACCGACCGGCCGGACGATCGCCGCAACGCTCGGGAGCAGGCTGAAAAATACTGGTCGAACCGACTCGATTCTCTACCCGGAGCACCCACTCTGCCGCTGCTCGAACGTGATTCAGGCTCACCCGTGGCAACACGACGGGCGTTCCATCTCGACTCGCATGCGTATTCGCAGTTGCAGTCGCAGGCTCGTGCGCACGGCGTCACCCCGGCGGTCGCGGTGGCATCGGCCTTCGCCGAGGTGGTCGGGGCGTGGTCACGTGAACAGCGATTCCTGCTCAACGTTCCGATGTTCGACCGTGCCCCGACGCACCCGGCCGTCGGCGCACTGATCGGCGACTTCTCGTCCTCGGTCATGTTGGATGTCGATCTGAGCGAGGACCTTTCGTTCGCGGAGCGGTCCCGGCAGCTGCGGGCACGCCTGCACGAGGACGCCTCGCACGTCGACTACTCCGGAGTGGAGGTACTTCGCGACCTCGGTCGTCGCAGAGGGGAACCGGTACTCGCGCCCGTCGTCTTCACCAGTGCGCTCGGATTGGGCGAGCTGTTCGACGGCCGTGCGCGGGAGGTGTTCGGGGACCCGGTGTGGATCATGTCGCAGGGACCGCAGGTGGTTCTGGACGCACAGATCACCGAGCTCGACGGCGGCGTGCTGGTCAATTGGGACATTCGCGAGAACGAATTCCTGCCAGGGGTTCCCGAGGCGATGTTCGACGCCTTCGAATCGCTCGTTCGCGGCCTCGTCGACGAGGATGCCGTCTGGACGAAGCCGGTGGGCCAGCTGGCTCCGTCGCGTCAACTTCTCTTGCGGACCCCGGCCGCCGATGTACCGCGCACGGATGCGGTGCCGGCAGCCGGGACCGAGACCCTGCACCGCGCCTTCTTCGACCGGGCGGCCAGAAGACCGGACGCGATCGCTCTCGAGTGGGGCGAGAACGAGTCGATGACCTACGGCGAATTGTGCGACCGTGCGCTGAGAGTGGCTGCGACACTGACAGATCGCGGGGTTACAGTGGGGGACACCGTAGGGGTGACGCTGCCGAAGGGGCCCGACCAGGTCACCGCAGTCCTCGGTGTGCTTGCCGCAGGTGGGGTGTACGTGCCGATCGGCGTCGACCAACCGGCGAGTCGGGCTGCGCTGATCGCTGGAAAAGCCGACTTTGCGGTGACGATCGGGGGATCGGGTGACGACGGCCTCACTGTGGCCGGGGGTGGAGCCTGCGGAATGACCATTCTCGACGCCGTCCTCGGGGAGCCTCTGCCCGCACCGCATCTCGGACCCGACACCGCTCCCGCGTACATGATCTTCACGTCCGGTTCGACGGGCGAACCGAAGGGTGTCGTGGTCTCGCATCGCGCCGCGATGAACACGATCAGCGACCTGATCGGACGATTCGAGCTGGACGAAAGCTACCGTCCGTTGTGCCTGTCCGAGTTGGACTTCGACCTGTGCACCTTCGACCTGTTCTCGGTCTTCGCAGCCGGCGGTACGGCCGTGCTCATCGAGGAGCACGAGCGCAAGGATCCGCAGCGCTGGGTCACTCTGATCCGTGCGCATCGAGTCACGGTGATCAGCTGCGTACCGCCGCTGCTGGACATGATCCTGTCCACCGGTGAGGATCTGGGCCGTTCGCTCGAGGTCGTCATGCTCGGCGGGGACAAGGTGGGTATCGATCTCTATCGCCGGTTGACGGCCGCGGTACCTGGATGTCGGTTCGCCGGACTCGGTGGCGCTACGGAAACCGCGATCCACAACAGCATCTGTGAGGTCGTGGACGTCGATCCGAACTGGCGCACAGTCCCGTTCGGTGTGCCGCTCGGATCCACGGCGCTTCGGGTTGTCGATGCGCGTGGGCACCAGGTACCGGACTGGGTGCCCGGCGAGCTGTGGGTGGCAGGAACAGGATTGGCCGATGGTTACCTGGGCGATCCCGAGCGCACGAACGAGCGTTTCGTCGAGGCCGATGGTTACCGCTGGTACCGCACCGGCGATCTGGTTCGCTACGGCACGGACTCGATGGTCGAATTCATCGGCCGCGTCGACAACCAGATCAAGATCAACGGGTTCCGCATCGAGCTCGGCGAGATCGAAGCCGTCCTCAGCAGCGATCCTGTGGTCGTTGCGGCCGCAGCAGTTGTCGATCGCTCGGGCACCGCCGCGGTGATGGCAGCGGTGGTTCTCGGCGATTCCGACGCGGACCCCGACGAAACCGTGGCGGGCATCACCGCCCGGGTTGCCGACCGTCTGCCTGCCCACATGGTGCCGGACCGGATGGTGGCACTGCGCACCCTGCCGCTCACCGTCAACGGCAAGATCGATTCGGCGGCAATCGTCCAACTCTGCCGAGCGGCAGGTGATACCGAGCGAGCCAGTGCTCGTGTTGCGCCTCGATCCCGACTCGAGGGCGCACTCGCCCTGATCTGGCAGAGCGTGCTCGGTGCCGAGGAGGTGGGAGTCACCGACACCCTGTTCGCGCTGGGCGGCGACTCCGTACTGGCGACCACCATCGTCGCCCGAACTCGCACGGCCTTCGACATCACTTCCGTCACGGTGAGGATGCTGTTCACCGCCCCGACCGTGTCGGGTCTGGCGAAATCGATGATCGCAGCAGAAGGTGACGCCGAACTGCTCGAGGCGACGGCAGAGCTTTACGTGTCGATCGAATCCATGTCGGAGGACCAACTGCTGGCCGCACTCGACCACCAGCACAGTCCCTGACTCGACATGCCCACTCACTCCTTCCACGATCGGGAATCCACAGTGCACCCAGCCATCGAGCGCGATGCTGACTTCGTACCGTTCGACGAGAGCCGAGCCCGGACGTACCTCGACGCCGGACTCTGGCGCGATACAACACTTCCCGACGTGTTCACGTCGTGGGTACACCGGTTCGGCCCTCGCTGCGCGGTCGTCGACGAAGCCGAGGAGCTGACGTACGACGAGCTGTATTCGCGTGTACGAGCGACCGCAGCAGGCTTTGCCGACCGCGGTATCGAGCCGGGTGATCGAGTGGTGGTGCAACTACCCAATTCGGTGTCGTTCGCGGTTGTGCTGTTCGCGTTGCTCGAGTGCGGTGCGGTTCCCGTGCTCACTCTCCCTGCGCATCGTCGACGCGAAATCGCCCATCTGGCAGCCACATCGGAAGCCGTGGCGTACGTGATCGCGGAGCGGGACGGACATTTCGACTATCGCGCGCTGGCCGACGAGACAGTGGCAGCGGTGCCGAGCATTCGGGACGTCTTTGTCGACGGTTCTTGCGGCTCGCACAGTCCTTTGTCTGCCGTCGTCGGTGCGCCACGGGATTTTCCGCGTGCGTCCCCCGCGGATGTTGCAGTGCTGTTGGTATCCGGCGGAACGACGGGTCTGCCGAAGTTGATTCCGCGTACCCACAACGACTACGAGTACAACGCACGGTCCAGCGCGCAGGTCTGTGAGCTGACGACCGACGATGTCTATCTGGCGGTTCTGCCTGCTGCGCACAACTTTCCGCTGGCGTGTCCGGGTCTGCTCGGTGCGCTCGGGGTCGGAGCGACGGTGGTCTTCTCCCGTACCCCCAGTCCCGATCAGGTGTTCGCGGTGATCGAGAAGCATCGGGTCACGGTCACTGCACTGGTTCCGACACTGACGCATCTGTGGTGCGAGGCGACGGACTGGGAAGAGGCGGACCTGTCCAGTCTGCGGTTGCTGCAGGTCGGAGGATCAAAGCTGACACCCGAGATCGCCAAGCTCGTCGAACCGTCGCTCGGGTGCCGGTTGCAGCAGGTGTTCGGGATGGCCGAGGGGCTCTTGAACTACACGCGGACCGATGATGCACCGGATCTGGTGATCGGCACCCAGGGGCGTCCCCTGTCCGAGCACGACGAGATTCGGATCGTCGATGCCGACGGCCACGCCGTCCCGGTAGGGGAGACGGGCGAGCTGCTCACCCGCGGCCCGTACACCATCAACGGCTACTACGCTGCAGCAGAACACAATACGGCGGCCATCACCCCCGACGGTTTCTATCGCAGCGGAGACCAGGTTCGACAGTTGTCCTCCGGTCACCTGGTCGTCACCGGCCGGATCAAGGACGTCATCACCCGCAACGGTGAGAACGTTGCGGCCGACGAGCTGGAGGATCTCCTGCTCACCCATCCCGGAGTTGCCCGAGCAGCGGTGATCGGAGTACCCGATCCCGCTGTGGGCGAAAGCATCTGCGCCGTCATCGTTCCGAACGACGCCGCTCGGAACGGCAGCGCTCCGACCGTCGCCGAGGTGCGCGCATTCCTCACGGCCGCAGGCTGCGCGGGGTTCAAGCTGCCCGATCGGGTGGTCGCACGACCCTCGCTTCCCGTCACGGCAATCGGCAAAGTGGACAAGTCCATGCTCGTCGCGCAGTTCACCGAACGGCAGGCAACTCGATGAAGCCCACGGATCTCGACGACATCAAGCGGCGGTTGCTGGCCGATCGTCTGCGTCGCACCCGGGGTGGCGAGACCCCCGAGGTCGAGCGCGGTCCTCTCGCCGCCCTCGAGTCGTCCGAATTCGACTCGCTCGAGGCACGATTCGGCTCCGTCGACGATGTGTGGCCACTGTCGCCGCTGCAGCTCGGGTTGGTCTATCAGGTCGGTGTGGATGCGGACGCCACCGAGCTCTACACCGTTCGTACCGTGGTCGAGGTGGACCGGGTTCAGGACGGCGACAGGGTTCGCCGCGCTCTGCAGTCGGTGGTCGACTCCACTGCGTCGTTGCGGACGGCGTTCGTCACTCCCGACGGCGGCATGCCGGTGCAAGTGGTGCTGTCGACGGTGCAGGCACCGTTGACGGTGGTGGACCTCGTTGACAGTTCGGCGAGCGAGTTCGAAGAGCAGTGGAACCGGGTACTCGCCGACGACCGGCAGCAGTCGTTCGACATCGCTGCGCCTCCATTGTTCAGGGTCACGCTCGTGCACTTGCCCAACGGTGTCGACCGCCTGCTGACGACCTACTGGTTCGGGTGTTTCGACGGTGGTTCTTCGGCGTTGTTGGTCTCTCGCGTCCTGGAGCAGTACGACGGCGCGAGCCCGAACCTCGATCACGGCTACCGGGAGTATCTGCGCTGGTTGACCTCTCGCGACCGGGCCGAGTCCGAGCGTGCATGGCAGCGCTGGTTCGGCGATGTCGACACCCCCACACTGGTGGCCGATTCGGGTCAGGGCGGCGACGAGGCTCCTCGGCGCGTCGAACACAGACTGTCGCGGGCAGTGTCCGCTCGACTGGATTCGGTTGCGCGCGACGCCGGCTCGACGCTCTTCACCGTGATGGCCGCCGCGTGGGCGAGCGTGCTGATGCGAGTGTCCGGTCGGTCCGACGTGGTATTCGGTACCGCCGTTGCCGGGCGCCCGATGGAGGTGCCGGGCTCGGAGCGCGCCATCGGTGCGTTCATCAGTACCGTTCCGCTCAGGGTCGCGGCAGGCGGATTCGATACAGCTGCGGACATCGCCACGCGGGTGCAGGATCAGCGCCTGGATCTGATGGCACACGACACTCTAGGTCTCGGCGGGATTCAGAATGCGATCGGTGCCGGTGCGCTGTTCGACACCCTGCTGGTTCTGCGCAACGCAGCCGGTCCTGCAGCCGACACCGGTGCGACGCCGGAGCAGCAGGTGCGACACATCTCGACCGTCGACGGCTCGGAGTTCCCGGTGTCGATTGCCGTCGACCCGGGGAGCGAGCTGAATCTGTCGGTGACGTACCTGCCCGACTCGGTGGACGACGATCGCGCGCGGTACCTGCTCGATTCTTTCGAGAATGCTCTGAAAACCGTTGCCGAGCAATCCGATCTGCCCTTATCACAGTGGCCTGCACCGGCAGCCGAATCGATGAGCATCGCAGACAACGGTTTCGACGACAGGCTGGAGCGGCTGCGCGATTCCACGATCGCCGAGTTGCTCGCCGACCGCGCCGCGGCGGTCCCCGAGACGACCGCGCTGGTGTTCGGGGCCGAACGAGTGACGTTCGGTGACCTGGACGCGCGGGTCGGTGCGTGCGCACGGGCCCTCCTGCGCCGAGGTGCAGGTCCGGAACGCATCGTTGCGCTCGCGCTGCCTCGGTCGGTGGAGATGGTGGTGGCGCTGTTCGCGGTACTGCGCACCGGCTCGGCCTATCTGCCCCTCGAACTCGACTATCCGAGCGATCGCCTCGACCTGATGTTGGCCGACGCACGGCCCACGATCCTCGTGACGACCACCGAGACGCAGTCCCGTGGACTGACGACCGACGCCACCGTGATGATCGTCGACGATCCCATTGTGGCTGCCGAATTGTCCGAACGCGTCGAGCCGTCGGAGTTCGACTCGGGCCCGTTCGCGCCCGGGACGCCCGGGCGCCTCGAGCACCCGGCCTACGTCATCTACACCTCGGGCTCGACCGGCACACCCAAAGGCGTCGTCACCCCGTACCGGGGCCTGACGAACATGCAGATCAACCACCGTGACCAGATCTTCGGCCCCACCATCGCCGCGGCCGAGGATCGGACGTTGCGGATCGCGCACACCGTTTCGTTCTCCTTCGACATGTCGTGGGAAGAGTTGTTGTGGCTCGTCGAAGGCCACGAGGTGCATGTCTGCGACGAGGAATTGCGTCGTGACGGTGAAGCATTGGCGCGATACTGCGAGCAGAACCTGATCGACGTGGTGAACGTGACGCCCACGTACGCCGGGCACCTGCTGGATCTGGGACTGCTGAACGAGCATGACGGGCATCGGATTCCACTGGTGCTCCTGGGCGGGGAGGCGGTTCCCGATTCGTTGTGGCAGCAGCTCGGCGGTGTCGGCTACAACCTCTACGGACCCACCGAGTACACGATCAATGCGCTCGGTGCCGGTACCCGAGACAGCGACACCCCGTCGATCGGCGCACCGATCCTCGGAACCCGCGCGTACGTTCTGGATCAGTGGCTGCGACCCGTTCCCATGGGATCTGTCGGCGAGCTGCACCTGTCGGGTGTCGGTCTGGCCCGCGGCTACCTACACCGATACGCGCAAACGGCAACCAGTTTCGTCGCCGATCCCTGGTCGCCGGGCGAGCGGATGTACCGTACCGGCGATCTGGTGCGGATCAGGCCCGATGGCCTGTTCGACTATCTGGGCCGTGCCGACGACCAGGTCAAGATCCGCGGCTATCGCGTGGAGACCGCGGAAGTCGAGCGGGCAGTGGCGAACTGCGACGCGGTGGCGGGCGCGGTGGTGCGGGCCGTGGACATCGGAGCGGGTACCAGGGCGCTCGCTGCGTACGTGGTCCCCCGGGATGCCACTGCGTCCGAGAACCATTCCGCGCTTTTCGGATCCATTCGGGACGAGCTCGCGGCCGTCCTGCCGGAGTACATGGTGCCCACGCTGTTCGCTGCGCTGGAACGCGTTCCGATGACGATCAACGGCAAACTCGATGTACGGGCTCTGCCGGCCGTCGATGCCGCGGTCGGCGGCACGTTCGTGCCGCCGCGAACACCGGTGGAGACGATGTTGTGCGAGATCGTCGAGGCAGTTCTCGGGGTCACCCGGGTGGGTATCGACGACGATTTCTTCGCCCTCGGCGGTGACAGCATCACCTCGCTCGCCGTGGCGTCGCGGGCGCGCAAGGCCACGATACCGCTGGCACCACGTGAGGTGATGCGCAAGCGAACAGTGCGGATGTTCGGTGCGGAACTCGTCTCCGACGAGACTGCCCGGCCTGCGGTCTCGGCCGCAGCGGTCACCGTGGATCTGTCCCAGGACGAGCTCGACGAATTCGAAAGCAGTATGTGAGTGACCGACACGACGACCGATACCGCGGCGACCCCGCAATCCAAGATCGCGGCTGTCCTCCCACTGACGGCGCTCCAGGTGGGAATGTATCTGCAGTCGAGTCTTGCTGCAGCGACACAGGATCCGTATCTCTCTCAGACGGTGCTCGATCTGTCCGCTCCGGTACGAATCGACCGCCTCACTCGAGCTGTCGAGCACCTGCTCGAGCGTCATCCGAACATCAAGGCGCTACTGCGTCAGCGTCGCAACGGTGATCTGGTCTGGGTGGTTCCGCGCGCATCGTCACCGGAACCGACACCAGTCGGCGGAGATTGGGGCGATCACCTGGGCCGCGACAGGTCCGCCGGATTCGCGTTCTTCGAAGGGCCGTTGATCCGCTTCGCGTACTCAACCGATCCTCGGTCACCGCGGGTGCTGATCACCTACCATCACGCCCTGATGGACGGATGGTCCGAGGCGATCTTCGTTCGTGAGTTGATCGCCCTCTACACATCGGGGGACTCGGCTGCGCTGGCCCCTGCTCCTGACTATCGCGACTACCTGGCCTGGGCGGCCGGTCAGGATCGTGACGCGGCGCTGGCGCGCTGGTCGAACTATCTCGACGGCTTCGATTCTCCGACCCTGATTGCCGATAGCAGACCAGCGCAGACGAATTCGTGCTCCCGTCTCGACCTCGACATCGCCGACGGGCTGGCCCGGCGTGTCGCCGACTACGCGCGCAGCCGCGGCGTGACCACGAACGTGATGGTGCAGGTGGCCTGGGGGTCGATGCTGGCGGCTCGGACCGGGGCAGGCGACGTGGCGTTCGGAATGGCGAGCTCCATCAGGCCGTTCGACCTCGACGGGGCCGAGGCGATGGTTGGTCTGCTACTCAACACCGTGCCCGTGCGGCTTCGGTTCGATTCGAAGTCGTCCGTGGCCGACGTGGTCGACGGCCTACAGGCAGACCATCTCGACCTGGAGGAGCACCGGTTCCTCGGTCTGTCCGAGATCGCCGGAACCGTCGGCGGCGGTGAACTGTTCGACACGATCGTCGTGTACCAGAACTACCCGACACTGCCCTCCGAAGCGGGTGCCGCCGTCGATGGGGTCACGGTACTGGGCGCACATATGAGTTTTCCGATGGCTCTGATCGTCGGCCCCGACCCTGCTCTGTGGGCGTTCGTGCTGCACGACGCCGCCGCCGTCGATCATCGTTCGGCCGCGTTGTGCGCCGAGACGTTCGTCGAGATGCTCGACCGGATGACGAGCCGTCCGGACGTCGATGTGTCGCAGTTCCTCTCGGCCCCCACCGGCCAGGGATACAGCGTCGGAGCGTCTCGGCAGGTGTCGACGCTGGAGACGGCCCTCGCCGACAGGTTCGCGCAGTCGAGCGAGGACATCGCGTTGACGGTCGGCGGTGACGCGATCACCTACACCGAACTTCGATCCCGGGTGGCCGAGGTGTCGGCGCTCTTGCGTACACACGGAGTCGGGACCGAGAGCCGCGTCGCGATCGCCCTCGGCAGGGGCGTCGACATGGTGGCTGCGCTGCTGGCGACTATCGACGTGGGTGCGGTGTTCGTACCCATCGACATTCGCTACCCGCGTGAGCGCATCGACTACGTTCTCGCAGACTCTCGCCACGACATTCTGTTGGTCGACGATGCCACCCCCGCAGCGCTGACCGCTCTCGAGACCGCGACGACAATGGACTCGAGTTCGGCGATCGAGGTGGTGGACGAACCTTTCGCCCGGAGCATCCCGAGCGAGTGCGGGGCCTATCTGGTGTACACCTCGGGATCGACCGGTACGCCCAAGGGAGTGCTGGGAACCAGAAGCGCGCTGGCCAATCGTCTGCACTGGGCGACGCCGAAGTGGGGCGTTCCCACGAGTCGGGTTGCCAAGAGCTCGCTGTCGTTCATCGACGGAGCAACCGAACTGCTGACCGGAATTCTCGCAGGCCAGCGCTTGGTGCTGGCGCAGGATCACGAGTATGCCGATGCGAGTGCATTGGTCGAGCTCGTCGCTCGATCCGGGGCCGAGCAGATCACCGCCGTCGGGTCACTCGCCGCGGCATTGGTGACGGCCTCGCCGCAGGAATGCTGTTCGCTGACCAGTTGGATACTCAGCGGAGAGCCGTTGACCGGCAACACGATCGATGCGATCGGACGCGCCACGCCCGATGCGACGGTACACAACTCCTACGGTTCCTCCGAGGTGGCGGGCGACGTTGCCGTGCACCGGGTCACAACCGACCCGGCCGTCATCGGAACGGCGGTGGACAACACGGTCCTCGGCCTGCTCGACGACCGACTGCGTCCGCGGAGAACAGGGATCGGCGGCGAACTCTATGTCTCGGGGGCGCAGCTCGCCCGCGGATATTTCGGTAGACCGGCCGAGACCGCCGCACGGTTCGTCGCAGACCCGGACGGGGACGGCAGCCGGATGTACCGCACCGGTGACCGAGCCCTCATCCTCGACGACGGTGCTCTCGAATTCCTCGGACGGGCCGACCGGCAGGTCAAGGTCCGAGGCCATCGCGTCGAGCTGGGGGAGATCGAAAACCTCACTGCCGATATCGAATCCGTGGATGCGTGCGCGGTGGTCGCGGTGACCGACGACGGGGGCGCAACCGTGCTGATCGCTTACGTGACCCCCGGCAATGTCGATGCCGCCGCAGTACGCGACGTCCTGCGCGGCCGGGTGCCCGACTATCTGGTGCCGGCGTTCTGGGTAGCGATCGACCGTTTACCGAGTACTCCCAACGGCAAGACGGACCTGATGACTCTGACGCAGCGCGGGATTCCCGAGAACGGACCGAGCCGGTCACGAGCGGCTGTCACCGACGACGAGCGTTGCCTTGTCGACCTGTTCGCCGATGCGACTCGTGCCGGTGCCGAGTCGATCGGGGTCGACGACGACTTCTTCGCGTTGGGCGGCGACAGCATCACCGCCATCACCATGGTTCATCACGCACGGGGTGCCGGATTGGTGATCACGACCGCCGATGTCTTCGAGTGCCGCACAGTCGCTGGGCTGGTCGAACGAGCCAGACGCACCGAAACCGACAGTGCTGTAGCAGAACCCGACAACACCGCGCCGCTACTGGACGTACAGGACCTGACCGAGTTACGCACACTCGGTATCGATCCCGAGCTTGCACGCCCGGCAACTCCGCTGCAGCAAGGGCTGGCATTCCAGTCGGTCGCTGCGGGAGACGGACTGGAGGAAATCTACGTCATCGCCACCGAGTTCGAGGTACGAGGCGAGCTGCACGTCGGAAGACTCGAGGCCGCGCTCGACGCATTGTCCGAGCGCCACCCGGCTCTGCGCTCACGCTTTCTCACCCTGAGTACCGGGAGCACCGTCGCGGTCCGCGACACGGAACGAGTGCCCGTGCGCAGGCACACGGTCGACGATCCGGATTCGCCCTCGGCGCGCGCTCTGGTCGACGAGGACCGACGTACCTTCGACATCGAGCACGGTCCCCTGGTGCGAGTTCTCTTGCTGGACTGCGGAGAACAGGTACATCGTGTGGTGCTCACCGTGCATCACCTTCTCGTCGACGGTTGGTCGATGGGGACCGTCGGCACCGAGTTGTTCATGCTCTACCGTGGCCGGGATCTACCGGCTTCCGCGTCGTTCGACGACTATCTTCGATGGCTGTCGCGGCGGGACGGCTCGTCGATCGATGTGTGGCGTCGAGCGCTCGGTGCCGACGTGGTGCCGACGATCCTGGCCCCGACCGCGTCGCCGTCCGAGGTGCGAAGCGAGGCTCGAGAGATCGAGATGCGGTGGGATGTGCAGGACTCTGCCCGCCTGGCAGCCTCCGCTCGTCGTCGATCGGTGACAGCGAGCGAATTGATCAATGCGGCATGGGCAGTGGTGCTCTCGGCGTTCACCGATTCCGGATCGGTGGTGTTCGGATCCACGGTGTCGGGACGCCCGACCGACCTGAACCGCGCCGGCGACATGGTCGGGCTGTTCATCAACACCATCCCGGTGCGCGTCGACATCGGGCCCGACGCCACCGTGTCGTCGGTTCTCGCGGGCCTCCGGGATTTCTCCGTCACCGTGGCCGCACATCATCACGTCGGTCTCGCAGACGTCCAGAAGGCCCTCGGAGGGGGAACGCTGTTCGACACCCTCGTGGTGTTCGAGAACTTCGCCGCCGCCGATACCTCCGGTGTCGATACCGAGGACTTCTCGGTCTCGGTCGCCGGATTCCACACGGTGACGCACTACCCGCTGACGTTGACGGTGTTTCCGGGCGAGGAACTGCGGTTGGTGGTGGAATATCGAAGCGACGCAGTATCGGTCGAGCGTGCACGGGCGGTGGCGTCGGCCATGGCGGCGGTGCTTCGGACGTTTGCCGAGGCGGGGGATCCACTCATTGCGTCGGTGCCCCTCGTGGACGAGGCAACGGCGTACCGGCTCACCGGTGAGCAGGCCGGCATCCCGCGCACCTATCCGTCCGAGACGTTGGTCGAACTCTTTGCCGAACAGGTGGCGCTGCAGCCCGATGCGATCGCCGTTCAGGACGCCACCACGGCATTGACGTTCGCCGAGTTGGACTGCGTGTCCAACAGAACCGCACGGTGGCTCACCGGTGCGGGCGTGGGCGCCGAGGACCTCGTGGCCGTCGTGGCCCCGCGCACGGTGATCACGATGGCGGCGATCCTCGGCGTGATGAAGTCCGGGGCCGCATATCTGCCCATCGATCCGAACTGGCCGGCCGACCGCACCAGCCAGATTCTCGACGACGCACAGCCGGTGGTCACGGTGACCACGGATTCCGTTGCATCGCTTGCTGCTTCACCCGCTGATTCGGTAGGCATCACCGATGCCGAACGGCGGGCACCGTTGCATCCCGACCACCCCGTGTATTCGATCTACACCTCGGGCACGACAGGTGTGCCCAAGGGCGTTCTGGTCCCACACCGTGGCCTGACGAACCTGTACCACTCGCATCGCGAGAACGTGCACGAGCCGGCTGCCCGACGCGCGGGTAAGTCGACTCTGAACGTGGCGCACGCGTGGTCGATGGCCTTCGACGCGTCCTGGCAGCCGCAGCTGTGGCTGTTCGGCGGCCACACAGTGCATTTGATCGATCCCGAGACAGTTCTCGACCCAGTGGAACTGACTGCTCGATTGACTGCGCTGTCGGCAGACTTCATCGAGGTCGTGCCGTCGTTGCTCGAGCAGATGATGAGATCGGGTTCGATCGACACTCTTTCGACGGTCGGGGTCGGGGGAGAAGCGGTGTCCGCCGAGCTGTGGAATCGGTTGCGCAGCATGCAGAACCTGGTGGCGTACAACTTCTACGGGCCGACCGAAGCGACGGTCGATGCGGTGTACACCTCCACCGAACTGTCGAATGATCCGGTGATAGGCCGGCCGGTGACCAACATGCAGGCCTATGTGCTGGACAGAAGTCTTCGACTGGTGCCGCCCGGCGTGCTCGGCGAGCTCTACCTCGCCGGGCCGGGCGTCGTGCGGGGATACCGGAATGCGCCGGGGCGCACAGCACACCGATTCGTTGCCGATCCCTTCGCGGCGGACGGCACGCGGCTGTACCGGACCGGGGACCTCGTCGCGTGGACCGAGAACGGCACCCTGCGGTACGGGGGCCGCTCGGACGATCAGGTGAAAATTCGCGGTCACCGCGTCGAAGTGGGCGAGGTCGAGGTCCGGCTGCGCGAGTTCGACGCCGTGGCCGACGCGCGGGTGGTGGTGCGAGATTCCCAGAGTGGGAGTGCCGCACTCGCCGGCTATGTGGTGGCAGACCAGGGACATTCGCTGGATCCGAATGCCGTCCGTGCCCGCCTGCGCGGTCTGCTGCCGTCGTTCATGGTGCCGGCGTCGCTGACAGTGCTCGATGCGTTTCCGGTCCAGCCGAACGGCAAGCTCGATGCTTCTGCATTGCCCGAGCCCGAGCTCGCGACGCGCTCCGGTCGTCCCCCGGATACCGATGCGGAGCGGCAGATCTGCACGGCCGCGGCCGCGGTGTTGCACGTGACCGAGGTCGGTGCCGACGACGACTTCTTCGACCTGGGCGGAGACAGCATCATGGCGATGGAGCTGGCCGCGAGGCTCCGGTCGGCAGGCCTCACGGTGTCGCCGCGGCACATCGTGTCATTCCGAACGCCGGAAAGTATTGCAGAAGTGGTTGTTTCGACAGGGTCGCAGCCAGAGGGCGTTACGATCGATCCGCACGGAACCGTACCGTTGACACCCATAGTGCGGTGGATGGACGCACTCGACGGGCCCATCGACGAGATCTCGCAGGCGGTGTTGCTCGAGGCACCGGCGTCGCTCACCGAAGACTCGCTGACGGAGCTGGTCTCGCTGCTGACCGCCCGTCATCCGATTCTGAACTCGTGCTTCGAACGCAATCCCGGCTCCGAGTCGATCTTCACGGTGTTGCCGGACGGTGCCGACGTGCGCCCGTGGATACGCGTCGAAGACGTCGACGCTCTGACCGAGTCCGAGTTGGCCGACCGTGTCGGTGTCGAATCACGAGCTGCGCGTGCCCGATTGAGCCCGGCCGACGCGAGGATGGTCGACATCGTGTGGCTGCGACACCGAACCGACCCCCAATCGTCCGGTGAGCTGCTGATCACGATGCATCACCTCGTGGTCGACGGCGTGAGCTGGCGGATCCTGTTGCCGGATCTGGTCGCATTGTGGAAGCAGACAGCCACCGAGCGAACCCCGATCGGACCGTCGATGCGGCAGTGGGCGCACGAGGTGCTCGCTCTGGCAACCGCACCTCGGGTTCACGCCGATCTCGACTACTGGGCGAGCGTCGGCGACGGAGCGACAACGATCCCTCTGACGCGTCCGCTCGACCCGGTGGTCGATACGGGGGCCCGCGTGCGCACCGTCGACTTCGCGCTGCGGGAGGACGAGAGCGCGCACCTGTTGTCGGCCGCCACAGTTCGCCTCGGCGTCTCCGTCGAACACCTGTTGTTGGCCACATTCGCTGCTGCGGCGGCGGAGTGGATCGACAGTGAGATCACGACGACGCAGTCGTTACTGGTGGACGTCGAAGGCCACGGACGGACGGGGGTCGCGTCGGATCGGGTGGATGGTTCGTCGGTGGTCGGCTGGCTCACGGCAGTGTTCCCGCTGCGCATCACCGCGCAGAGTGGGGATCACCGCACATTGATCGCGCACGAGGCGAATCCCGCTGCCGCGGAGGCTGTTCTGCGTGAGTTGGCGGAATCGGCCAGAGCGTCGAGGGAGTCCGTGCCGGGGGATGGATCCACGTACGGAATGCTGCGGTGGATGGGCGGCGATGCCGAGGAAGTGCTGCGCGGAACTCCCGATGCAGCAATCGAATTCAACTACCTCGGTCGTTTCGACGCGGCAACCGGCGGGCCGTTCGGTGCCAGCCGGTTGCGTGGCAGTCTCGACTCGACCCCCGGTGTGGCGACACCCTGCAGCTATGCGCTGATCGTGGACAGCTACGTCCACGACGAGCACGGCTCGTCGGTACTGGGGGTGACGATGACCTGGCCCGAGGAGGTGCTCGAGGGCGTCGAGACGCTCGCGACGCTGTGGCACGACACGGTGTCCGCAGCGTGTCGAATTCTCGCTGCCGATGCGACTAGTGAGGCAAGGGTTACCTCATAAGTGCTACCTTGTCAGTCGCCTCACCCGGTCGGGTGTGGGACGCAGCAGTGCGTGGTCGAGTCGAGAGGTGCCGAGCAACGATGAAGGTTCGAACGAAGTGGATGAGGAGCGCCGCGTCGATTGCGCTCGCCGGGGGGCTCACCATCGCTCTCGCTGCCGGTTGCAGCAGTACCGAGGAAGCGCCTGCAACCGAGTCCACCACCGCCGCGTCGGAATCTGCATTTCCGGTCACCATCGATTCCGCACTCGGATCCGCGACGATCCCCGAGGCTCCGACGCGCATCGCCACCTGGGGTTGGTCCAACCAGGACGCCGTTCTCGCCCTCGGAGTCGTGCCCGTCGCCATGCCGACCTTCGACGGCGCACAGTACGGAGCGGACGACCGCGGCATCTTGCCGTGGGACGCGAAAGCGCTCGCCGACCTGGGTGGCGAGACCCCGACGCTACTGACCGGTGACGGAACCGGAGCCGTCCCGGTCGAGCAGTTCGCCGCCGCCGCCCCCGATCTGATCTTCGCCCCGTACTCGGGATTGACCCAGGAAGAGTTCGACAAGCTCTCCGACATCGCACCGGTCGTCGCGTACCCGGACGAGCAGTGGACGACCTCGTGGGAAGACCAGCTCACCATCGCGGGCAAGGCCCTCGGTAAGGAGAAGGAGGCGGCAGATCTGGTATCCGGAGTCGACGGTTCCATCTCCGACGCGGCCGCGAAGTATCCGGCGCTGCAGGGCAAGACGGTCACCATCGCACTCCCCAATGCTCCCGGCACGTTCGCCGTCAGCAAGGACGACGACGTCCGTGTCGAGTTCCTCGAACAGCTCGGTCTGGTGAACGAGCCCACCATCCAAGAAGCCGACCCGGTCAAGGATCCCGATGCCGTGTACTTCGAGCTCAGTCTCGAGCAGGCCTCTCTGCTGAAGTCGGATGTGCTGTTCGTCGTCGCCTACGACAAGGAATCGCTCGGTGCATTCTTGGCCGAACCGGCTGTGGCCTCCCAGCCCGTGCTGGCTCAGGGTCGTACCGCATCCACCGAAAGCCTCAGCGTCGACAAGAACTTCGCGTTCGGTGGCCTGACGGTGCTCACCATTCCGTACATTCTCGACGACGTGGCATCGGCGCTGAACACCGCCGCCGAGAACGTCCAGGGCTGATCCGAGCGCAGGCCCACCCGACGCACCACACATCTGCATTTTCGCGAAGGAGCGTGTTTCACAGTGGCAAGGTCTCATCGACTTCAGGTCGTCTTTCCCGAAGTCATCCGAACGGCCACCGTGATCGACACGCAGCAACTCAGTTCGGGAATGCGCAGGATCGTGTTGGGTGGGCCGCAGCTGCGGGCATTCTCGCGAGACGGCTTCGACTTTCCGGCGCTGCGTAGCGAGGGATTCGACGACTTCGTCCGCCTGTTCTTCCCCCTCGACGACAACGGCACGATGGCTCTACCGGTGCAACACGAGCGCACGGTGGAGTGGCCGCGGGAGCCGCGGCCACTGACCCGCAACTACACCGTGCGCAGCGTCGATGCCGAGACTGCCGAAGTGACTCTCGATTTCGTCACTCACGACACCGGAATCGCGTCGACGTGGGGGCGTCGCTGCGCCGTGGGTGATTCCATCCCACTGCTGGGCCCGGTGCGCTCGGGTCACGCACCCGCCGAGGTGGATTGGGTGTTGCTCGTCGGCGACGAGACCGCGTTGCCTGCTGTTGCTCGCTACCTCGACGAAGCCGGAGCAGGTGAGCGAATTCGGGTGTTCGTCGAGGTGGCCGACGCCGAGCGAGAACTACCGCTGCCGACGGCCGCCCACGCCGAGATCACCTGGGTGCACCGCAACGGGGCGGTTGCGGGCACCGGAGACCTGCTGGAAACAGCCGTGCGCAATGCGCCCTGGTGGGAGGGAACCGTGTTCGCCTGGGTAGCAGGCGAATCCACAACACTCAAAGGAATCAGGCGATACCTGCGCGAGGATCGCGCGCTGCCGCCGGAGATGGTCGAGGTCACCGGCTACTGGCGGCGCGCAGAGGTTCTCACCCGCGCGGACGATCCGGAAGTTCCCGATCTGAACGCTCGCGAATCCGAGCCGTTCGACAGGCTCGCCGAACGAGCGGAGATGTTCTCCCCCTTCGCGATCAGGGCCGCCAACACGTTGCGCATCCCGTTGCACGTCTCCCGCGGCATACGCACCGTCGACGAACTGGCCACGGCCACCGGCACCGATACGCGAGCCCTGGCAAAATTCGTCCGCTACCTGCGGTCCGTCGACGTGCTCACCGAGGATTCAGACGGTGGTGTGATCCTGGCTGATATCGGTGAAGCCATGCTCGGTGACGACTGGATTTCGCACTGGCTGGATTTCGACGGCATCGAGGCGCGAGTGGAATTGTCGATCACCGGACTCGTCGAGAGCCTGCGCACCGGCGGTGCCAGCGCGAGTCTGCTGACCGGCAAGACGTTGAGCGAGGACCTCGCCGGCTCGCCTCGGCTGACGGAATTGCACCACAACCACATTGCGGACGAGGCAGCGTTCCTGGGTCCTGCTCTGGTCCAGGATTATTCGTTCGGCGGCGTGTCCACGTTGGCGGTGACCGGTGCCGCATCCGGGGTGGTGCTCGGCTCGATCCTGACGGGCCACGACGCGATGTCGGCAACCGTTCTCGGATTACCGAGCGAACTCGACCTCGTCCGACGAGATCTGCAGAAGTGGCCGGAACTGCACGGGCGCGTGACCGAATGCGCTCAGAGTGTCGTGTCCGAACCGCGCAACAACCCCACGGGCGGGTTCGACGCTTACCTGTTGCTCGAGGTCACCGGGCATTATCGCGACGACGATCTGGCGTTGCTGCTGGCGAGCGCGGCAGCAGGCCTGTCCGCGAGCGGGAAACTGATTGTGGTTGAACGACTGTCGGACGATGGTGCGATCAACGAGGATCAGGCCGAGTTCGACCTGTTGATGCTCTGTATGCACGGCAGTGGAGTGCGAACCAGAGCCGAGTTCGATTCGGTGGCAACCGCAGCAGGCCTGGCGGTGACCGCGTCTCGTCTCGTCGGCTGGGGTATCGCGGTCCTCGATCTGCAGCGTGCACCCGAAGCCGTTGTGCGCCAGGGCTAGTTAGGTTAGCGTTGCCTATCGAAGGCGCGCGGCAATGCCTCGAGCATGTCGGTTGCGCGATGCGCGGTCCAGGACCGAATCACCGTCAGGAGTGCACACACAATGACCGTTGTCGAAGAAACGGCGTCGGGCACGGCCGAGACCACCATCCTGCAGGACGGATTGCAGACGGTGGTCACACTGGCCGAGTCGGGCTTGTTCGACGAGTACGTCGTGTACGAGGACAGAGGACGCTGGGTGTTCGCGGGCGGCGTGGTCGCTCGCATCGTCCTGCAACCGGATGTCGTCACGACCACGTGGGGGAGCGGCGAGCCGACGGTGCGTCGGTGGTCCGGCAATCCGTCGACGGCGCTGCGGGAGGCCTGCGACGGTCTGACCCGAGAATCCTGGAATGCTTACGGATTCGTCGGATTCGGGTTCGCGGCCCACCTGCACGGTGTGACGGCCTCCAGCGACTTCGACGAGGTGCTCGGCCATCTGGTCGTGCCCCGCGTCGAGGTCCGATTCGGTGCCGACCATGACGACGTCGAGGTGACCGGGAGCGAGGAGGACCGCGCTGCGGTGCTGGCCGTACTCGCGGACGCCTCCGCCGAGGAGCCGCCGACAGTGCATTCGCTCGATGTCGGCGGAGATCTCGACGACTATCGCGCTCGGGTACAGCAGGCCGTCACGGAAATTCACCGCGGCGACTACGCCAAGGTGATTCTTTCTCGCACGGTGCGCATTCCGTTCGATCTGGACATGCCGAGTACCTACCGAGCCGGGCGCGCGGCGAACACCCCGGCTCGCTCGTTCCTGCTGCACCTGGGCGACCTGCGCGCAGCCGGTTTCAGCCCGGAGTTGGTCGCCTCCGTCGACGCGCACGGCGTGGTCACCACCGAACCGCTGGCGGGCACGCGGGCCTTCGGTCTCGGCTCCGAGGCCGACTCCGCTGCGAAGACCGATCTCGAGCAGGATCCCAAGGAGATCACCGAACACGCTGTCTCCGTTCGTACCTCGTTCGAGGAGCTCGAATCCATCGCGCGCCCTGGGTCGACCGCGGTCTCGGACTTCATGAGCGTGCGCGAGCGCGGAAGCGTCCAGCACCTCGCCTCGACAGTGCGGGCACGCCTGCGTGAGGACCTGTCTTGCTGGGACGCCTTCGGGGCGCTGTTCCCGGCCGTCACGGCGTCGGGAATTCCCAAACGGGAGGCCATCGAGGCGATCGTGAGGCTCGACGACCCGCCCCGTGGCCTGTACTCGGGTGCCGTCGTGAAGGCATCGTCCTCGGGGGAACTCGAAGCGGCGCTGGTGCTTCGAGCTGTCTACGAGCAACGCGGATCGGCATGGCTGCGTGCCGGCGCCGGCATCGTCGGCCAGTCGACACCCGATCGCGAATTCGACGAAACCTGCGAGAAGCTCGCCAGCGTTGCCCCATATCTCGTCCGCAAGAAGGAGGAAGACGCCTGATGCATCGCACCATGCTGGGTGGAAAGATCCACCGCGCCACAGTCACTCATGCCGATCTGCACTACGTCGGCTCGATCACCATCGACTCCACTCTGATGCGCGCCGCCGATCTGATCGAGGGTGAGCAGGTCCACGTCGTCGACATCACCAACGGAGCACGCCTGGTGACATACGTGATCGAAGGACATGCCGGTTCTGGCGTCATCGGAATAAACGGTGCCGCAGCGCATCTGGTCTCACCGGGCGACCTGGTGATCATCATGTCGTTCCGGCAGGTGGAAGATTCGGAGCTGTCGGCGCACAGTCCCTCGGTGGTGCATGTCGACTCTGCCAACGAGATCGTGGCCCTCGGAGTCGACCCGTCCGAGCCGGTTCCGGGCGCACTCGATCAGATGTCGGGGGCGAGCGTTCGATGACGTCGCACGAGAACTACGACATCGTCGGAGTCGGATTCGGGCCGTCCAATCTCGGTCTGGCCATCGCAATCGAAGAACACAACCGAACGTGCGCGTCGACCGAGCGGCTGACCTCGTGCTTCATCGAGTCCAAGGACGAGTTCGCCTGGCATCCCGGAATGCTGTTGCCGGGGACGACGATGCAGATCTCGTTCCTCAAGGACCTGGCCACCCAGCGCAACGCCAGCAGCGAGTACACATTTCTGGCCTATCTGTCCGAACAGGGCCGACTCAACCACTTCATCAATCTGCAGACGTTCTTCCCGAGCCGGCTCGAGTTCCACGACTACCTGTCGTGGGCCGCAGGAAAGGTCGACGCGACGGTGCACTACGGCACCCGAGCGGTCGACATCGTCGACACCGGTGACGGATACGGCGTCCGCACCGAGGGCCGACGAAGCGGCACCGTGCGAGGTCGAAACATCGTGCTTGCCGGCGGTTTGACGGCCACCATGCCCGACGGTGTGACCGCGTCGAGCAGGCAATTCCACAATCACGACCTGCTCGGGCACCTGGACCGGCTGCCGTCGCGGACGCATCGCACGTTCGTCGTCGTCGGCGCCGGGCAGAGCGCTGCCGAGGTGGTGGACTACCTGCACTCGACCTACTGAGATTCCTCGGTGCACGCGGTACTCCGCAAGTACGGGTACAGCCCGGCCGACGACAGCCCCTACGCCAATCGCATCTTCGATCCGACGGCCGTGGACGACTTCTATTCGTCGTCGCACACGCTGCGTGATCAGTTGCTGCACTACCACCGCGGCACGAACTATTCCGCGGTCGATCTGCCGCTGATCGAAGAGCTGTACGCGCGTGAGTACGCCGAACGGGTCAGCGGGGAGCGCCGGCTTTTCGTGCACGGAGCATCTCGAATGGTCGACGCCGTCGAGGAGCCGTCCGGTGTCCGGGCCGCCGTCGAGCACGGCCCTACCGGGTTGACTGAGGACGTACTGTGCGACGCTGTCGTCTATGCCACCGGCTTCACGTCCCTCGATCTCCCCGAGATCCTCGGTCCGCTGTTCGACG
This sequence comes from Rhodococcus sp. 15-649-2-2, assembly GCF_002258645.1. NCBI lineage: Bacteria > Bacillati > Actinomycetota > Actinomycetes > Mycobacteriales > Nocardiaceae > Rhodococcus > Rhodococcus sp. 15-649-2-2. The sequence continues at coordinate 22,585 of NZ_NPFM01000008.1, read as the reverse complement.
CCGTCGAGTTCGACACGTGCGGTCCGCGCGTGACGCGGGACTATCGGCTCGTCATGCGTGAACCGAGCGCGGGGTCGATCTATCTGCAGGGCGGGACCGAGCACACGCACGGTCTGACCTCGTCGTTGCTGTCCAACATCGCTGTTCGCAGCGGTGAGATCGTGAAGTCCGCCGTGAGCACGAGGGTGCGAACGGTGGTGTGAATCGGGTGCGGACGAGCGTGGGCGACGAGCCGGAACAGCGAGACGTTCCGGCCGAAGTCGTCGGTCTCGCTCGCACGAATGCGCGGCGGGCCGCGGGGTTGTTCGTCGTCATCGGTATTCTCGCCGCGCTGTGCCTGGTGAGTATCGCGGTGGGTACCGAGTACATCCCCCTCGGTTCGGTGTGGCACGGCCTGTTCTTCCCCGACGGGTCGACCGACTCCGTGATCGTCCGCGAACTACGCCTTCCGAGAACGGTTCTCGGGCTTCTCGTCGGAGCCGCGCTCGGGGTTGCCGGTGCACTGATTCAGGCGACGACGCGAAATCCTCTGGCCGACCCGGGCATCCTGGGTGTCAACGCCGGAGCGGCGTTCTTCGTCGCGATCGCAGTCGGCGTGTTGGGCTTCACCGGTATCGACTCCTACATCTGGTTCGCGTTCGCCGGTGCCGCGCTCGCTGCGGTCGCGGTGTACGCACTGGGCTCGATGGGGCGAGCGGGCGCGACGCCGATTCGCCTGACGCTGTCCGGAATTGCGCTCGGCGCGGTGCTCGGCGGGATCACCTCGGGCATGCTGCTCCTCGACCCGGATGCCTTCGACCGCATGCGGTTCTGGAGCGCGGGATCCTTGGCCGGACGCGGCGTGGACATCATTACGACGACCGGTCCGTTCATCGCATTCGGGCTGTTCCTGGCCGCCCTCGTCGCACGCCCGCTCAACGCGATCGCCCTCGGTGACGATCTGGCACAGTCGTTGGGGGCACGAGTGATTCGTACGCGCATCATCGGTGTCGTAGCGGTGACTCTGCTCGCTGGTGCCGCGACCGCAGCGGCCGGGCCCATCGGGTTCGTCGGACTGATAATCCCGCACATGGTGCGGTGGTTCGTCGGGCCGGATCAGCGCTGGATTCTGATCTACACGCTATTCGCGGCACCGGGACTCCTGCTGCTCTCCGACGCGGTGGGGCGCATCGTGATTCGGCCGGGTGAGCTCCAGGTGGGGATAGTCACCGCATTCGTCGGCGCTCCGGTACTGATCGTGCTGGTCCGCCGGAAGAAGGCGAGCGGACTGTGACGCAGGGTCAGCACGGCAACGTGGACTTCGGGCGGCGGCTGTGGATCGTTCGACTGCATGATCGGGTGGACGGTCGAATCGACATCCGAACGGTGGCGGTGTGTGCTGCACTGCTGCTGGTGACTGCAGCGGTTGCCGTCGTTGCGATCGGTACCGGCGATTACTACATTCCGCCGAACGAGGTGCTCGCCGCGGTGTTCGGCGACGCCTCGCGCATCACCGAGATCATCGTCATGGAGTGGCGGTTTCCTCGGGTGGTCCTGGCGTTCCTGTTCGGAGCCGCCCTCGGTGTATCCGGTGCGGTCTTTCAATCGTTGACGCGCAATCCGTTGGGTAGCCCGGACATCATCGGATTCGCCACCGGTGCGTACACCGGCGCGCTCGTCGTCATCCTCACGCTCGGCGGTGGTTACTGCCAGACCGGAGCCGGCGCGCTCGTGGGCGGACTGGCCACGGCCGCGGCGGTGTATCTACTCGCATACAAGCGCGGGGTGCAGGGCTTTCGACTGATCATCGTCGGGATCGGCGTCAGCGCGATACTGGCCTCGATCAACACCTGGTTGGTCGTCGAGGCCGATCTGGCCGAGGCGATCGCGGCCGCCGTCTGGGGCGCGGGCAGTCTCAACGGGTTGGGGTGGGCGCAGGTGTGGCCCGCGCTGGCAGTGTCGGCCGTCATCGCCCCGTGTCTGGCGGTGTTGTCGCGTCGGCTGCCGATGTTAGAGATGGGGGACGACGCGGCACGAGCGCTCGGGGTGCGCGCCGAACCGACGCGTCTGATGCTGGTTTTTCTGGGCGTCGCGTTGATCGCACTGGTCACTGCGGCCGCGGGACCCATCTCGTTCGTCGCGCTCGCTGCGCCTCAACTTGCGCGCAGGCTCACCGGAACATCGGGTGTGGCGATGGTACCCGCGGCCTGTATGGGGGCGCTGCTGCTGGTGGTCAGTGACGTTGTCGCACAGCGCGTCTTCGCCCCGACTCAGCTGCCGGTCGGTGTCGTGACCGTGTCGGTCGGAGGCGCATATTTCGTGTGGTTGCTCGCTCGTGAAGGGAGAAAGCAATGACAGGCAGAAAGCGATGACCGAGTCTCGGTTGCACGCAGACGCGATCACGGTCGGGTACGACAAGAGCGTGATCATCGAGAACTTGACCGTTGCGATTCCCGACGGCAAGTTCACCGTCATCGTCGGGCCCAACGCGTGCGGTAAATCGACGCTGCTGCGGGCGCTCTCGCGGCTGCTGAAGCCCTCCCTCGGAGCCGTTCTGCTGGACGGCAAGCTCATTTCGTCGTACCCGGCGAAGGAAGTGGCTCGACGCCTGGGCCTGTTGCCCCAGACCTCCATCGCACCCGACGGTATCTCGGTGGCCGATCTCGTTGCGCGAGGACGATATCCGCATCAGAAGCTGATCCGGCAGTGGTCGACGGCTGACGAGGCTGCGGTGGCCTTGGCCATGGACGCCACCGGCGTGACGTCGCTGTCGGCCCGGCCGGTCGACGAACTGTCCGGTGGACAGCAGCAACGAGTGTGGGTGGCAATGGTTCTCGCGCAACAGACACCGCTGTTGCTCTTGGACGAGCCCACGACCTTCCTCGACATCGCCCACCAGATCGAGCTTCTCGACCTGTTGGCCACACTGCCCCGCGAGAACGGCAATACTCTGGTCGCGGTGCTGCACGACCTCAACCATGCGTGCAGGTATGCCGATCACATCATCGCGATGAAAGACGGCGCGGTGGTCACCCAAGGTCCGCCGGCCGAGATCGTCACCGCAGAGTTGGTCGAGTCGGTGTTCGGACTGCCGTGCCGCATCATCGACGATCCGGAATCACACACTCCGTTGGTGATTCCTCGGGTGAGAACGACGACGATGGGCGATACCGCTGACGCATAGTAGGTAAGCCTTGGTTTACACTCGGCAAAACGGACCTTCGGGTTCGAGTGAAGATCTCGAAAGGATCCATCAGTGCCGAGTTGGAAGCAGCCCGAAGCAGGCCGTCGCCGTACACATACCGAGCGACGGGCCCTTCGCGTCGTTGCCCTCGCCTCGGCGGCACTCGTCGCCCTCGGCTCGGCCGCCTGCAGCTCCGAGCCCGCATCGAACGAGGGAGCGGGAACATCTACGAGTGACACCCGGGTGATCTCGACCGACCAGGGCGAGGTGACCGTTCCGGCGGACCCCCAGCGCATTGCGGTGCTGTCCGCGGGCCTGGCGGGCTACCTGTTCACTCTCGATGCTCCCGTCACCATCGCCGACACTCGGCTGCTCGGAGTGACCAATCTCGACGGCGGTTTTCCGCCGCAGTGGGCCGAGAAGGCGCAGGCACAAGGCACTCTGGAGTTGCCGGCCGGAGATCAGCTCGACCTCGAAGCCATCGCACAGGCCGCGCCCGATCTCATCATCGGTGGAGGGCAAGGCTTCGCAGCTGTTCTGGCGCAGCAATCATATGAGCAGTTGACCCAGATCGCACCGACCGTGCTGGTCCCGTCGAGCGTCACTACCTGGCAGGGCGAGCTCGAGGAGGTCGCCGAGGCTGCCGGTGAATCCGACAAGGTCGAGGCACTGATGACGGCGTACGAAGACAGGGTTTCCGAGGTGAAGGATTCGATCGCCGTTCCCGGCGCGCCGGTGTCGTACCTGCTCTCGTTGAGCACGAACGAGCCCTCGTTCATTCCGCAGACCGCGGCATTGCCGACGTTGCTCGAGTCGGTCGGATTCGAGCCCGACGACGTCATGACCAAAGCGAACAACCCGGAGCTGTACGGCTCGGGTGATTCATTTGTGGTCAGCCCCGAACTGCTCGCGCCGATCGCGAGTGCGCCGGTGATGTTCGTGGTTCCGGTTGCCGGGCGCAGTCTGGCCGAGCTGCAAGGAGATCCGGCCTACGCCGCTCTACCTGCTTTCACGTCCGGCACGGTGTACGAGCTTCCGGCCACGAGCTACCGCCCGGACTACGACGGCGTGATGGGCACGCTCGATCTCGTCCAGCAGATGTTCGCCGGATAGCCGACATCGGTACGAGACAACCGTATTCGTTCGACCGAAGGAGAGCCCTCGATGGCGGGGACCGTCCGCGAGCTTCGAGTTTTTCCGATCTGTATGCGGGAACTCGACGTACTGGCCGTGGAAGACGTGACGCCCGGGATGCGGCGCGTGGTCGTGGGCGGTCCGTCGATGGATGCGCATGTGCGTGACGGCGTCGAGCTGCCACCGGTGTGTAGCACCGGATTCGATGACGACGTCAAAGTCCTTCCGGTGGATCCGATCACCGGTAAGCTGCCGTTTCCGGTGCCCGAGAACGCGGGTGACGGAACGGTCGACTGGCCACCGGGATCGTTCCCGTACGGCAGGACCTACACGGTGCGCCGTTTCGATGACGAGCGCCGCGAGATGGCTCTCGACTTCGCCGCCCACGAGGGTGGACTGGCAGCCGACTGGGCCGACACGGTCCGGCCCGGCGAGAAGATTCTCGTTGCCGGACCCAAGCATTCGGCCGGACTGCCCGTCGGCGTCGACTGGATGTTGATCGCCGGCGACGAGACTGCGTTGCCCGCAATCGCGCACTGTCTGGAGAAGTTGCCCGCCGATCTACCTGCCACGGTGGTCATCGAGGTTTCCGAGCACGCACACCGGCAAGAGCTGACAAGCGCTGCGCCGGTGGATATCACCTGGCTCTGTCGGACCGACAGTGGCGGCGAGTCACGCTTGGTGGAGACGGTGCAGCGTGCGCAGTGGCGTCCCGGACAGCCATACCTGTGGGTGGCGGGGGAGGCGTCGACGATCAAACCCCTGCGTCGCTGGGCCAAGGTGGACAAAGAAATTGCGAAGCAATTCGTCGAGATCGCCGGGTACTGGAAGCGACGCGAGATCGCAGCCGTTGGATCATCGGCGGAGTCGGCTCCCGATGCCCAGTTACATGAGTTGTCGGAGTTGTTGCCGCCGTTCGCTATTCGCACCGCCGTCACCGTCGGCATCTTCGCCGCGATCGACGGCGGGGCAGGCACGCCGTCGGACATCGCAGCCCAGTGTTCGACGCATCCCGGTGCCACCGCCAAGCTACTGCGGCATCTGGTTCTGATGGGACTGTTGACCACCGACGGCACCCGTTTCGGACTCTCCGAGATGGGTGCGCTTCTCAGCGACCCGGACGCCTTCGTCACTCGGTCGTTGAATTTCGACAGGATTCATTCACGACTGGACATGGCGTTCCTCGGCCTTCTCGACACTGTACGTAGCGGGGCACCGGCGCGGCAGCACGGCTTCGTCGACAAGATGAGCGAGTACGGGTTCGCCGCTGACTTTCACGAAGAAGCAGCATTCGGTGCCGTGTATCTAGCGCCCGCGCTGCCCGATGCAGTCGACCTGGAGGGAATGCGGACCGTCGCAATCTACGGCGAGGGCGGTGGTGTGTACGCGGATACTCTGGCGCGCATGCACCCCGACCTGACGCTACGTCTCGTCGGACTCCCCGCTCAGGGCGATCGCACGGCAGCCGATGTGGCTCCGTCGCGTCGGGACCTGGTCGAACGCATCGACGCCAGTGAATTCGTTCCGTTGGCCGAGCCTGTCGATCTGGTGATCGCGGCCGACGTGCTCGATTCTCACCCCGACGCCGATGCCCGAGTGCTGCTGAAGGCACTGGGGAATTCGGGGCGGCGGGTGGTGCTGATCACCGACCTGCTCGATCCCGACACCACCGATGACCACGACACAGAGGACGACCTGTTGCGGCTGTGTCTGTACGGCTCGGGTCGTCGCACTGCAGCGGAAGTACGGGAGTTGGTCGTCGGGTCGGGGTTCGAGCCGCCCCGTTTCGGATCGTTGGGTTGGGGCTCGACCATCGCCGAGTTCGGCGGACATGCTTACCGGGGTTAGCCTGAGGGTTCTCGGAAGAAACGACGAGATATGTATCGAGGACGAAGATGAGTGAAGGATCGGTTGGCTTCTACTACGCCGACGTCGTTGCGGTGGAACGGCTGACCGTGCACATGGTGCGCGTGACGTTCGGCGGCGAGCATGTCGCTGCCTACCGCACCCTCGGTGTACCCGACGAGTGTGTCGGCGTCTACTTTCCCCGAGAAGGGGAGGTGACGCCGCCGCCGATGACCGAGGTCGACGGCTTGTGGTGGTTCCACGGTCTGGAAAACCCACCGGAGGGCCGCAACTACACCATCCGCCGCCTCGACGAGGCGCGCGGTGAATTGACCGTCGACTTCTTCGCACACGAGGGCGGCGTCGCGGCAACCTGGGCGCAGCAGGCCACCCCGGGGCAGACGGTGCTGTTCACGCGTCCGCGATCCTGGTATTCACCTCCCGCCGACGTCGAATGGCTGCTGCTGGTCGCCGACATGACCGGGTTGCCCGCACTCGGCCGGCTCGTCGAACAGTTGCCGGCCGGGGCGAAGGCTCACGCCATCGTCGAGGTGCTCGAGCGCGGCGACATCCAATCCTTCGAAACTCCTGCCGATGTCACGTTCGATTGGCGCATCGGTTCCGGAAACGGAGACAGCGCAAGCGTTCTCGATGACGCCGCGTTGGCGTACCCACTGCCCGAAGGATGTGGCTACGTGTGGTTCGCCGGGGAGGCGTCGTCCTCGCGTCGGGTGCGCAAGTACTTCCGCAAGGAATTGGGCTACGACATAGCGCATTTCGACATCATCGGATACTGGCGGGCCGATTCCGAGAAGTGGCTCGAGAAGTACAAGCAGTACCAAGAGGAAGCGCTGGCGGTGTACAACGGCGTCATCGAATCCGGCCGCACCGAGCAAGAGGCCAGTGAGGCATTCGATGCGCTGCTCGAGCGGGTCGGGCTCTAACTCCGGAATTCGTAGTTCGGCAACTCCAGCGTCGCCGCGTCGGGACCGAGGAATCTGCTCGTGACCGCTTGCACGGGTTTCGATCCGGCGAGACGAAGTACCCCGCGGAACGCGGCTACTCCCGCAGCTGTCTTCGGATGCGCGACGCGAGGCACGCCGGGCGGCAGCTTCTGGGCCTGCTCGACGAACGGCCGCATCCGCGTCTCGAAGGCCTCGAAGCCGGCGCGATGGTCCTCGGCCCGGGCGAGTTCGCCGGCAAGGACGTAGGCACCGGTGACCGACAACGTGGTGCCCATGCCGCTCAGCGGTGTTGCGCACCAGGCGGCGTCGCCGAGCATCCCTATCCTGCCGTTCGACCAACGCGGGGCCCTCACCTGCGCGAGGTAGTCGACGTAGAGCTCCGAATCCGGTCCGAGCGAATTCAGAATTCTGGGTACTTCCCAGCCGACGTCGGCGAACTTCGCCCGCAAGGCGGCAATCACCTGCTCGGTGGACGCGCCTTCGTACCCGCCGTCGTCGGACACCCAGGACAAGCTGAAACGCGTCGTGCCGAGGTTGTCCGGACGCAGATTGGCGACTCTGGATCCGGGGGCGTTGTACCAACGCCACCAGCCGTCGTCGCTCGGTCCCTTCGGCAACACCCCATAGGCGGTGTACAGGCCGACCGGCGTGGTCTCCGCTTCGGCAGGAAACATCAGTTCTCTACTGCTGGAACGGACTCCGTCGGCGAACAGGACGAGATCGAACCTTTCCGCTGCCGTCGACGCGAACGTGACGTCCACGCCGTCGGCATCCTGAACCACGCCGACGACACGATCGCCATACCGGTATTCGGTTCGCGGACCGGCTGATTCGACAAGAATTCGAGCGAACTCGCCGCGCAGAATCTCCAACTCCGCTGTCGGTCCGTCGTGAGATCCGTCGCCGGCCGGGAAAGCGGCAATGGTGGCGTCGTTGTCGTCGACGAATCGGGTGCCCTTCTCGGTGGTGCCGTTGGCGAGCAACGTCGCGTCCATGCCCATCCGCCGCAGCACCTCGCGGCCCGATCCACGAACATCGATGTTCTGGCCGCCGAGCCTCAGTTGCGGAGCGCGTTCGACGACGGTGACGTCGTAACCGGCCTTGTCGAGCCAGAAGGCCACGGTGGGTCCGGCGATGCTGGCACCGGTGACGAGCACACGAGAAGTCATGGGACGGGCATGCCCGGGCGGCTGGTCGTTCAATCCCGAAAGGGAAAGTAGCTGAGCCTCACCTTGGTGGTGTACCTTCTCGGATTGTCCGGTTCATCCTTTTCGTCAGGAGTCCAGTGTTCACAGTCCGTCGTTTGGCCCTGCTCTCGTGCAGCGCAACCCTCGTCCTCGGTCTCACTGCGTGCAGCTCGGGCTCCACCGACGAGGCCGCGTCCACATCCGAGACCGCCACCGCAGACACCGCGCTGGTGGTGTACTCCGGACGCGGTGAAGAACTCGTCGACCCGCTGATCGAGCGTATCGGCGGCGGTATCGAGGTCGACTACTCGGGCAACACCAACGCCCAGGCCGCGAAGATCCTCGAAGAGGGCGACGCGACGCCGGCCGACGTCTTCTACGGACAGGACGCAGGCGCCCTCGGCGCTCTCGACGAGGCAGGCGCACTCGCGCCGTTGCCCGAGGACATCCTCTCGCTCGTCCCCGAGCAGTACCGCGGCACCGACGGCACCTGGGTCGCCACCTCCGCACGGGCTCGCGTGCTGGCCTACAACTCCGATTCGGTGCAGGCAGCAGACCTGCCGACCGGCATCGACGGACTGCTCGATCCCCGCTGGCGCGGACAGATCGGCTACGCACCGACCAACGCGTCGTTCCAGGCTTTCGTCACTGCCCTCCGCGTGCAGCGCGGTGAGGACGGTGCTCGCACCTGGCTCGAAGGATTCGTCGCCAACGAGCCCGTTGCGTTCGAGGGCAACGGCCCGCTGCTGACCGCCGTCAACGACGGACAGGTCGCCACCGGCCTCCTCAACCACTATTACTGGTACCCGTTCAAGGACGAGAACGGTGCCGACGCTCCCGTCGAGCTGCACTACTTCGAGCCCGGTGATCCCGGCGCACTGATCAACGTCGCCGGAGCCGGTGTGCTGGCTGCGTCGGACAACCAGGAGGCCGCATTCGACTTCGTCCGTGAGCTGCTCTCGACCGAATCGCAGACCTACTTCGCGAACGAGACCGCCGAGTACCCCGTCATCGACGGCGTCACCTCGGACTACGACCTGCCGCCGCTGTCCGACTTGGGCTCGACCGATCTCGATCTGGGCCGGCTCTCGTCCCTCGAGGAGACCCAGACCCTGCTCACCGACGTCGGAATCATCTAGTCGGTGCTCGATTCTGCACTCCAGCCGCTTCGGCGGCGCCACTTCGGCGGTCGTCCCGTTCTCGGGACGGCCGCGTTGTGCGTGGGAGCGCTGACGCTGACGCCCTTGGTGTACCTGTTCGTTCGAGCGTTCGACGGTGGTACCGAGAAAGTACTGCGGCTGCTCCTGCGGCAACGCACCCTCGATCTCGTTGTCCGGACGGCCACACTCGCGCTCACCGTGGTGGTCGCTTCCGTTGTGGTGGGGACGCTGCTGGCATGGTTGACCGTACGGACCGATCTACCGGGGCGGCGCATCTTCTCGATGATCCTCGCAGCGCCGCTGGCCATCCCGTCGTACGTGTCCGGCTATCTGTGGATTGCCGAATTTCCCTCACTTGCAGGATTTTCCGGCGCTGCTCTCGTACTGACGCTGTCCTGCTTCCCGCTGGTGATGTTGCCGGTGTCCGCGGCGTTCGCCACCGCGGACCCGTCGTTGGCCGAAGTGTCTCGCACCCTGGGCCGCGGGGCGGTGCGCACCGCATTGACCGTCGAGTGCCGTCGCGTCGTTCCGGCGGCGGCAGCAGGTGCACTTCTGGTGGCGCTGTACACCATCAGTGACTTCGGGGCAGTTGCGCTGATGCGGTACGACGCCTTCACTCTGGGCATCTACAGCGCCTACCGCGGCGGGCTCGATCGCACCGCGGCCGCTGTTCTCGGGTTGGTCCTCGTGGTGGGCGCGTTGGTGTTGACCCTCCTCGAACGGCGCGCTCGACGCGGGGCCACTGCGCGCGTGGGATCGGGTACCGACCGAACCGCGGAGCCGATCGCCCTCGGCCGATGGCGTATTCCAGCTGTAGCTGTCGTCGTTGCAGCACTGAGTGTTTCGGTGCTCGTGCCGATACTGGCCCTGGCGCGATGGCTCACTCGATCGCTGCGCTTCACCGTCGACTGGTCGGACGTGCTGGCTGTCAGCGCCAAGACGGTTCAGTACTCGGCGAGTGCTGCTCTGGTGGTAGCCGTGCTCGCGTTGCCGGTCGCGCTGTTCGCGGCCAGATCCACCTCCCGAAGTGCCCGCACCGCCGAGTTGTCCACGTACATTGCGCACGGTCTCCCGGGTATCACCGTCGGACTCGCCACGGTGTTTCTCGGAATCAGGTTCCTGCCGTCGTTCTACCAGACCGCGGTACTGCTGGTGCTGGCGTACGTGGTGCTGTTCCTGCCGTTGGCCGTCGGTAGTACCAGGGCCGTCGTCGACGCCACTCCTGTTGTTCTCGAGGATGTTTCGCGAACGCTCGGCGCCGGACGTGTGCGCACCGACCTTCGGGTGACTATTCCGATCGCCGTACCCGGCATCGCCGCCGGGGCCGCGCTGGTCTTCCTGACCGTCGCCAAGGAATTGCCGGCGACCCTGATGCTGCGCCCGCGCGGAGTCGATACCCTCGCGACCACGCTGTGGTCCACCACCGAGGCGTTCCGATACGGCGAGGCGGCTCCCTATGCCGTGGCGCTGATCGTGATCTCCGTGGTTCCGACGATCGTCCTGACGCGGGCGCTGGGGCGCACGACACGGAAGCGAGTGGTACTGCGATGAGTACGATGATCTCCGATCTTGTTGCCTCCTACGGCAGTACCACGGTGTTGCACGGCATCGATCTGGATCTGGGCGACGGTGAGATGCTCGCCGTGCTCGGTCCCTCCGGCTGCGGCAAGACGACTCTGCTGAGATCGATCGCGGGCCTGCACCGTATCGATGCGGGTCGCATCACCTCCGACGGGCGCGACCTCTCCGTTGCCGGACGTGTCCAGGTACCCCCGGAGAATCGGGGGATAGGCCTGATGCCACAGGAAGGTGGACTGTTTCCGCACCTGACGGTCCGCCGAAACATCGAATTCGGTTTGCGCACAGGGTTCGTGCGGCCGTACCTGTCCGGCCGAGCGGAGCGGTCGCGACGCGTCGACGAGATGCTCGAGCTCGTCGGACTGCCCGACGCGGGTGCGGTCCTGCCCAGCGAACTCTCGGGTGGTCAGCAGCAGCGCATCGCGTTGGCGCGTGCGCTGGCTCCGGCTCCGTCGGTGGTGCTGATGGACGAGCCGTTCGCCGCTCTCGATGCAGGGCTGCGCACCTCGATCAGGCAGGACGTTCGAGAATTGTTGAAGGCCAGCAAGACCGCGTCGATCCTCGTCACCCATGACCGGGCCGAAGCGCTCGGCACGGCGGATCGTGTCGCTGTACTACTGGGCGGGCGCTGCGCCCAGGTCGACACGCCGCGCGAGGTGTACGAGCGGCCGGCCACGCCCGCCGTGGCGCGATTCGTCGGCGACGCGTACTTCGTCGATGCTGTGGGCCACGGCGATTACGCCGAGACGATCCTCGGACGAATCGAGACCACCACTCGCGCAACAGGAGACGGGCAGGTGTTGCTTCGCCCCGAACAGTTGGTGGTCTCGGATCCGGAGGACGGCGCATTCGTCGTCGAGCACGAGTTCTTCACCGGCCCCGAGTCCTCGGTGACCCTGCGGCACAGCGATACCGGGCTGCGACTGCGGGTCATCGCCCGCACCTCCGATCGATTCACCCCCGGCGGCGTCGTGGACGTCTCCGTGACATCTCCGGTGTACTGGTTCGAGGGCTCTGCGGACTAGGTTCGCAACTCCACGAGCGGGATCGGATTCTCCTGGCCGGGCCAGGTACCGACCAGGTGCGGCAGCTCGGTGGCAGTAGTGTCGATTACCCGTCGGACATACAGGCGCGGTGACGTCGACGGGTGCCCACCGGTACCCCTGACCCGCGTAGTGGATTCACGTACCGTTCGAGCACCATCGGGGGAGTGCACCACCAGTTCCGCCTGTTCGGCACCGTCGACGATGGCCGCGGTGGTCACTGTCACGTACACCGGATCGCCGATGCCGTCGTAGACCCAACGCGTGCCCAGTACCGAATGTTCCATCGTGGCAACGAGATAGGACTCGGCTCCGTCCACTGGGGCATTGCGATAGGTCAGGGGTACCTGAAACACCGTGCCCGACGCCGTCCGCACGAGATGGGTTTCGACGCCGACCTCCCCGGCCGGATCGTCGAAACGATATGCGCCGACGGCCTCGAGGCCGGTGATATCCCTCTGAGCTGCCCACTCCTGCGTCGGAATCCAGGCTGCAATCGCGTCCAGTTTCGAGGGAACGAGCGTGGCGCGATGAATGACGGACATACAGAGAACGCTACTTTGCCGCACGCTTCGGCATCAGTACGGCTGCAACGGTCATCAGGACGGCCGCGACCAACACTCCGATGAAGACCAGATGGATGGCGTCGGACAGTTGTTCGGGTTCGGGATCCCCCGACACTCGCGCGTTGACGATCGCGCCGAACACCGCGACGCCGACCGCGCTACCGAGGGAGCGGGCGAACATGTTGGTGGAGGTGACGACGCCGCGTTCGGCCCAATCGACGCTCGACTGTGCTGCGATCAACGTGGGGCTTGCGATCAACCCCATGCCGAGGCCGATGACGAAGCACATCGCCGCGACATGCCAGATCTGCGACTCGGCGTCGAGCAGCGTTGTCAGTGCCGCCCCGACGACGCCGATCGAGCCGCCGACGACCGCGGTGGTCCGGAAGCCGAAACGGAGGTACACCCGACCGGACTGGGATGCGGCGATCGGCCAACCGAGAGTCAGTGTGGACAGCGAGAACCCGGCGACGATGGCTCCCGTGCCGAACACCCCCTGAACGAATGTCGGCACGTAGGAGGTCAGCCCCAGAATCAGCGCGCCGACGAGCAACGAGATGAAGCTGCTGACCACCAGAACGCGCCGGGTGAACACCCACAGCGGCAGGATCGGCTCCTCGGCGCGGGACTCCACCCACGCGAACACCGCGAGCAGTAGGAAGCCCACGACGAAGATCGCGATGCTGATCGGCGAATCCCAGGCCCAGGACTGGCCGCCTTCCAGCAAGCCGAGCAACACCATCGTTGCGCCGACGGTGAGCAGAGCGGCCCCGAGGTAGTCGATCTTGGGCTTGGCGCGTTCGACGGCACCCTCCTCGAATTTGCGCAGCAGCATGAACGCCGCCAGCGCGCACAGAGGAATGTTGATGAAGAAGATCCATCGCCAGGACAGGAACTCGGAGAAGACGCCGCCGAGAGCTGGGCCGAGAACCGAGGAGATCGCCCACACGCTGGCCAGGTAGCCCTGGACTTTGGCGCGTTCGGCGAGGGTGTAGATGTCGCCGGCGATGGTGATGGACATCGGCTGTACGGCGCCCGCACCGAGTCCCTGAATCGCGCGGAAAGCGATCAGAGCAGGCATGCTCCACGCCAGGCCACACAGAATGGAGCCGAGACAGAACATCGCGATACCGAACAGCATGATCTTCTTGCGCCCGAACAGGTCGGAGAGCTTGCCGTAGAGCGGCACCGAGACCGCCTGCGCAAGCAGGTAGATCGAGAACAACCACGGGAACTGCGCGAACCCGCCGAGGTCGCCGACGATGGTGAGCACCGCAGTGGCGATGATCGTGGCGTCCAGCGCCACCAGTGACGAGCTGAGCATCAGCGCGATCAGGATGGGACCGCGTTCGGAGCGGAATCCGATGTCCGGGGTCGATTCGGTCGTTGCCATTGCTACTCATTGTGATCCCTGCCTGCCGACGCGGCGGCACCGGCCCAGATAGTGTTGAACACCGTGCGACCATCATTGAGTAGCTACGAGCATCTGGCCGGCGGCAAGGTCCGCGATCTCTACACCATCGACGACGCGCATCTGCTGCTCGTCGCGAGCGACCGCATCTCGGCGTACGACCACATCCTCGACACCCCGATCCCGGACAAGGGACGGGTGCTGACGGCGATGAGCGTGTTCTTCTTCGAAGAACTCGGCGGCGTGAACCATCTGGCAGGCGACCCGCGAGACGAGCGCATTCCCGCCGAACTGCTCGGCCGCGCCCTGGTGGTGAAGAAGCTGAACATGGTGCCGATCGAATGCGTCGCTCGCGGCTACCTCACCGGCTCCGGTCTGGCCGATTACAACGCCACCGGAGCGGTCTGCGGAGTCGAGCTGCCGCCCGGTCTGATCGAATCGAGCAAACTCGACGAGGTGATCTTCACTCCCGCCGCAAAGGCAGCACTCGGCGATCACGACGAGAACATCACCTTCGACCAGGCCGTCGAGCAGGTCGGTGCCGAACTTGCCTTCAAATTGCGCGAGGACACCATCGAGATCTACTCGCGCGCAGCAAACTTCGCTCTCGAACGCGGAATCATTCTCGCGGACACCAAGTTCGAGTTCGGTACCGACGCCGACGGCAATCTCGTGCTCGCCGACGAGGTGCTCACTCCCGACTCTTCGCGGTACTGGCCCGCCGATTCGTACCAGGAAGGTCGCGTCCAGCCGAGCTTCGACAAGCAGTTCGTCCGCGACTGGTTGACCGGTGAATCCGGGTGGGACCGCAAGTCCGACACCCCGCCACCACCGTTGCCGGACGACATCGTCGCCGCGACACGCAGCCGCTACATCGAGGCCTACGAGCGCATCTCGGGCCTGAACTTCGACGATTGGGTCACGCCATGACGATCACCCCTCCCGTTGCCAAGAAGGTGCCCCTCGAGCGCACCCATCACGGCGATACGTTCATCGACAACTACGAATGGTTGCGCGCCAAGGAAGACCCCGAGGTCATCGCGTACCTCGAGGCCGAGAATGCCTATACCGAGCAGCAGACGGCCGGACTGGAATCACTCCGCGGCAAGATCTTCGACGAGATCAAGTCCCGAACCCAGGAGACCGACCTGTCCGTGCCGACGCGCATGGGCCAGTGGTGGTACTACTCCCGCACCGTCGAGGGAAAGTCGTACGGTCTCCAATGCCGTTGCCCCGTCGACTCTCCCGACGACTGGACACCGCCGACGCTGTCTTCCGACGTGGACGTTCCCGGTGAGCAGGTCCTGCTCGACGCCAACGTCGAGGCGGAGGGTCACGACTTCTTCTCCCTCGGTGCGTTCTCGATCAGCCTCGACGGCACGCTGTTGGCGTACTCGACCGACACCGAGGGCGACGAGCGGTACACGCTGCGTTTCAAGAACCTCGAAACCGGAGAACTGCTGGCCGACACCATCGAGAACGTCGCGCCGGGAGCCACCTGGACCGCCGACGCCACGCACGTCTTCTACCTGACGGTCGACGAATCTTGGCGTCCCGACACCGTGTGGCGACACACCCTCGGTAAGACCGAGGACGTCAAGGTCTTCCACGAGCCCGACGAAAGCTACTGGGTCGGTTTCGGTTCCACCCGTAGCGAGAAGTACCTGATGATCTGGGTCGGTTCCAAGATCACCTCCGAGTGCCTCGTCCTGGAATCCACCGATCCCGAGGGCGAGTTCCGCGTCGTACTCCCGCGCACGGACGGCATCGAGTACAGCATCGAACACGCCGTCGTGGCGGGTGAGGATCGCTTCCTCATCACCCACAACGGTTCGGTCAACGGCTGGGGCACCGAGGGGGAGAAGGCCGAGAACTTCCTGCTCGCCGAGGCCCCGGTCTCCGACCCGCTCGATCAGCGCATTCTGGTTCCGCATCAGGGCGACGTCCGAGTCGAGGACATCGACGCCTTCGCCGGCCACCTGATCTTCACCTACCGGCGAGAAGCGTTGACCCGCATGGCGATCTGGCCGCTGACCGACGAGGGATACGGCGAATACCGCGAGCTCGAGTTCGACGAGGAGCTCTATTCGGTCGGAGCCGGCTCGAACCCCGAGTGGGATCAGCCGCTGCTGCGCATGGTCTACACCTCGTTCATCACCCCCGGTCAGGTCTACGACCTCGACATCGCCAGTGGTGAACTGCTGCTCCGCAAATCGCAGCCGGTTCTGGGCAAGTTCGATGCCGGTGACTATGTGCAGCACAGAGATTGGGCCACCGCGCCGGACGGAACGCAGATTCCGCTGTCGGTCATCGCTCGCAAGGACGTCCCCGAGGGCCCGGCTCCCACGTTGCTGTACGGGTACGGATCGTACGAGGCGTCGATGGACCCGTCGTTCTCGGTCGCGCGGTTGTCTCTGCTCGACCGCGGCATCGTGTTCGTCGTCGCACACGTGCGCGGCGGCGGCGAGATGGGTCGGCACTGGTACGACAACGGCAAGACGCTGAAGAAGAAGAACACGTTCACCGACTTCGTCGCTGCCGCGCAGCATCTCATCGATACCGGCCGCACCTCACCGAAGCATCTGGTCGCCGATGGCGGTAGCGCAGGCGGACTGCTGATGGGTGCGGTGGCCAACCTCGCACCCGAGCTGTTCAATGGCATCCTCGCCAACGTTCCGTTCGTCGATCCGCTCACCTCCATCCTCGACCCGTCACTGCCGCTGACGGTCATCGAATGGGACGAGTGGGGAAACCCGTTGGCGGACAAGGAGGTGTACGAATACATGAAGTCGTACAGTCCCTACGAGAACGTCGAGGCCAAGGACTACCCGTCGATCCTGGCGATCACGTCCATCAACGACACCCGCGTCCTGTACGTCGAGCCCGCCAAATGGGTTGCGGCCCTTCGTGCAACCAAGACCGGTGACTCGGACCTGTTGCTCAAGACCGAAATGAGCGCTGGCCACGGGGGAGTGAGCGGACGCTACGAGAAGTGGAAGGAAGCGGCTTTCGAGTACGCGTGGATCGTGAGCGCCTCCGGCGCACGTGCATAGAAACTCGTAGCCTGCTACGAGTTTCCGTTCACATGCAGCGCAGCCGCTCTAACGCCACACGTAGCGGACCTGCGGTCGCCCGGCTTTACCGTATTCGGTGTGCCGGGTGACCAGGCCGTCGTCGGCCAGACGCTCGAGGTATCGCCATGCCGTCACTCGGGACACTCCGACGACCTTCGCGGCCTCGGATGCGTTGAGTCCGTCGGCCGATTCCTTGACGGAGGCGGTGATGCCGTCCATCGTCTGCGGGGCAATGCCTTTGGGGGTTGAGACGCGTTCGTCGGCCGTCCGCAGATGCGCCATCGCACGGTCGATGTCTCGCTGACTGGACGCGTTCTCGCCGGCCGGTAACGCATCGTGGAATTCACGGTAGCGCTCGAGCTTGTCGCGAAACGCAGCGAACGTGAACGGCTTGAGCAGATACAGCACGATGCCGTGCGCCACGGCCGAACGCACCACCGACAGATCCCGCTCGGAGGTGATGGCGATGACGTCGGGGCTCGGGCGCAGGCCGCCGAGGGCTGCGGCCACGTCGATGCCACTCGCGTCGGGCAGCCCGATGTCGAGCAACACCAGATCGACGGACTCGGTGCTGGCGAATCTCATGGCCGCAGCACCGGTGTGTGCGACGCCCGCAACCTCGAAGCCCGGGGTGCGCTCGACGTACGTCTTGTGAGCCTCGGCGATCAGCGGTTCGTCGTCGACGATCAGTACCTTGATCACGACGGAGATCCGGGGATGGTGGCGATCATGACAGAGCCGTACGTCACCTCGGATGTCAGGGTGCCGCGATGGCGACCGATCACCTGAGTCACCAGGGCCAGGCCCAGCCCGCGTGACCCGGACTTGGTCGAGTAGCCGCGCCGCAGAGCCGCTTTCAACGTCTCCGGTGGCATTCCGGGACCGCTGTCGGCCACGCGGACGACGAGTTCGCCGTCGGCATCACGGACGGTCACTTCGACCCACGGCTGATCGGATTCTTTCGAGGCATCGATGGCATTGTCTATCAGATTGCCTACCAGCGTGACCAATTCGCGAGCCGTCAATACCCCTTCGTCCTCCATCGCGGTGTCGTCGGTGATGGTGAGTTCCACACCCTGCTCGGCAGCTTGACTGACCTTGCCCAGTAGCAGAGCCGCGAGTGCAGGCTCGCCGACGGCGTTCATCAGCCGGTCGATGAGGGATTGCGAGAGCTCCAGATCGGCCGTCGCGAACTCCACGGCTTCCTCGGGTCGACCGAGTTCGACCATCGTGATGACCGTGTGCAGCCTGTTGGCCGATTCGTGAGCCTGCGAACGCAGCGACTCGGCGAAACTACGCACCGAGTCGAGTTCACCCATCAGCGAACGTAATTCGGTCTGATCGCGGATTGTCAGCACATTGCCCAGTCGCCTGCCCTCCCACATCACCGGATCCTGATTGACGACGAGAACACGATCCTTCGTCAGATGCAGTTCACCGCGCACGATGCCGGTGTCCATCTGCTGCATCGACTCCGGCAATGACGCGAGCGAGACCGGGCCCTCCGGTAGGTCGAGGAGGCGTCGAGCCTCGTCGTTGACCAACTCGGCCTCGTCGCCGCGGCCGAATACCAACAGACCTTCACCGATGGAGTGCAGGACGGCGTCGTGATGTTCGTACATCGTGCGCAGCTCAGCCGGGGCCATGCCCAGTGTCTGACGCCGGAGCCGCCGGCTGAGCAAGGTCGATCCAACCGCGGCGACGACGAAGGCGGCGAGCACGACCCCGATGATGAGCGGTAGCCCCTGAAAGAACTGGTCGCTGATCTTCTGGCGAGTGACTCCGGCGGAGACGAGGCCGACGATCTCGCCGGACGAATCGGTGACCGGGGTGACCGACCGAATCGAGGGGCCGAGGGACCCGACATAGGTTTCGGTGAAGGTTTCGCCCTGCAGTGCACGGTCGATGTTGCCGCTGAAGGGCTTACCGATCAGGTCGACGGTGGTGTGGGTGAATCGAGTGCGATCCGGGGCCATGACGACGATGAAGTCGACGCCCGTCACCTGCCTGATCTTCTCGGTTTCCGGTTGCAGACGCGACGTCGGATCGTCGGACTCGATAGCCAGCGGCGTCGACGGTTCGTTGGCGATGCTCACAGCGATCGCCGTGACTTCGCGTCGGGTCGCGTCGTCGCTGTTGGAACGTTCGTTGAGCACCGTCAGGATGCCGCCGGCGAACACGACGACCGCCATGACGACGAGCTGCAGCACCAGCACCTGGCCGGCGACGCTCAGCGGACGTTTGGTGGACAACGGATTCCTTTCGCGCAAGAACGATCGGTGTGAACGAAATGAACGTATAGGTGACTCCTGTCACTGCGTGCAGCAACATCATCTCTCAGCAGGGGTGATGCACCTCACTCCACTCCCAGTAGTTACGAAGTCCGCAGTTCGACTCGCGCTTCACTTGAACCAGAAGGAACACTCATGAGTATCAGCACCGATGCTGAGCGGTTCGACAACCCGCCCACCGAGCCCAAGAAGAAGCGCGACAAGACTCATTGGCTCTACATCGCGGTGATCATCGCCGTGATCGCCGGAGTCGTCGTCGGATTGCTGTGGAAGGATTTCGGTGTCGAGCTGGCAGTGCTCGGCACGCTGTTCGTCAGCCTGATCAAGATGATGATCAGCCCGGTCATCTTCTGCACCATCGTGCTCGGCATCGGTTCGGTCCGTGCCGCAGCCAGCGTCGGCAAGGTCGGCGGCCTTGCGCTGGCGTACTTCCTCAGCATGTCGACCATCGCGCTCGGTATCGGCATGGTCGTCGGCAACCTGATCCAGCCCGGTGACGGTCTGGACATCCCGGCCAGCGGCGGAGCCGATGACCTCGTCAAGACCGCCGAGGCGGCCGGCGGCACGATGGACTTCATCGCCGGAATCATTCCGACATCGCTGCTGTCCTCGCTCACCGCAGGCTCGGTGCTGCAGACGCTGTTCGTCGCCATCCTTGTCGGCTTCGCGTTGCAGGCCATGGGCAAGAGCGGTGAAGGCATCCTCAAGGGCATCGGCGCAGTGCAGAAGCTCGTCTTCCGCATCCTGACCATGATCCTGTGGCTCGCCCCGATCGGTGCTTTCGGCGCCATCGCCGGTGTTGTCGGCAAGACCGGGTTCGACGCAGTCCTGCAGCTCGGCACCCTGATGCTCGCCTTCTACATCACCTGCTTCATCTTCGTCTTCTTCTTCCTCGGACTGATCCTGCGCTTCGTCACCGGCTTCTCGATCTTCAAGCTGGTCAAGTACCTGGCCCGTGAGTACCTGCTCATCGTCGCCACCAGCTCCTCCGAGTCGGCCCTGCCGCGTCTGATCGCCAAGATGGAACACGTCGGCGTCGAGCGCACCACCGTCGGCATCGTCGTCCCCACCGGCTACTCCTTCAACCTCGACGGCACCGCGATCTACCTGACGATGGCCTCGATCTTCATCGCCGACGCCATGAACCTGCCGCTGTCGATCCCCGAGCAGTTCTCGCTGCTGCTGTTCATGATCATCGCTTCCAAGGGTGCAGCCGGAGTGTCCGGAGCCGGCCTGGCCACACTGGCCGGCGGTCTCGAAAGTCATGCTCCGCAGCTGCTCGACGGAGTGCCGATCATCGTCGGAATCGACCGCTTCATGTCCGAGGCTCGTGCAGTCACGAACTTCTCCGGAAACGCTGTCGCCACCCTGCTCATCGGCACCTGGACCAAGACGCTCGACAAGGATCGGGTCAACACGGTCCTCGACGGCAACCTGCCGTTCGACGAGGAGACCATGGTCGACGATCACCTCCCCGAGGACGAGCGACCTGCCGACAAGCAGGTCATCATCGAAAAGCACGCCGCCAAGGCGTAAGGCCTGCCGGGCGCCGCGCATCCCCCCGTCGCCCGGTTCGGAAAAACGCAAGTACGACCCCGCCACCAGCGGGGTCGTACTTGCTTTTGTACGTCGGTTCCATTCTGTCGGTACTCACAGGTAAGTTCGGGTGATGACTGAAGTTCAGAACATCGGCATCAACACGCTGGGTGGTGCGCCCACCTCGCTCGACGAGTACGCCGGAAGGGCCGTTCTCGTGGTCAATGTCGCCTCCAAGTGTGGACTGACCCCGCAGTACGAAAAGCTCGAGAAGCTCGCCAACGAATACTCGGCCCGTGGCCTCTCGGTCGTCGGAGTGCCCTGCAACCAGTTCGGTGGCCAGGAGCCCGGCACCGCCGAAGAAATCGAGACGTTCTGCTCCACCACGTACGGCGTCACGTTCGCAATGACCGAGAAGGTCGACGTCAACGGTGACAACCAGCACCCGTTGTACGCCGAACTGACCAAGACCGAGGACGCCGAAGGCAAGGCCGGAGACGTTCAGTGGAACTTCGAGAAGTTCCTGATCTCGCCCGAGGGCGTCGTCACCGATCGCTTCCGTCCGCGCACCGAGCCGGACGCTCCCGAGGTGCTCGCCGCGATCGACAAGATCTTGCCGAAGGAAACGATCGCCGTTTAGCTTCTGTCTGCATCGACTTCGAGCCTCGTTCACGCTGGTGTGCGAGGCTCGAGTCATGTCTGGACGCCTGATCGTGTCGGTGAGCGGAATCAAGAACGACACCTACGAGCATGCCGCCGAGTTCGCACGGATCCTCGACGGACGGGGCGTCCCGTTGTCGCTGCTCGTCGCGCCGCGATTGAAAGACAAATACCGTCTTGCTGCGGACGTGCCCACCCAGGAGTGGTTGCGGGCCCGACGCGACGGCGGCGACGCGATCGTTCTGCACGGCTACGACCAGGCCGCGACGAAGCGTCGACGCTCCGAGTTCGCCGCACTGCCTCGTCATGAAGCTCGACTGCGCCTGATGGCAGCAGACAGGGTGATGGAACAGACCGGACTGCGCACCCGAGTGTTCGCCGCTCCGCGCTGGATCGCCTCACCCGGAGCCGTGGAAGCTCTACCCGATGCAGGCTTCCGAATGTTGGCTGCGCTGAACGGCATTCACGACCTGGACCGTGACGGCGTCATCCGTGCCCGAGTCTGGGGAATCGGTGAAGGATTCAAAGCCGAGCCCTGGTGGTTCAAAGCTCTGGTACTCGGGGCCGGCCGCACCGCGCGCCGCGAGGGAGTGGTGCGCCTGGCGATCAGTGCCAAACAACTTGGTCGACCGGGGCCGCGACAGGCAATCCTCGATGCCATCGACCTCTCCCTGCACCACGGAGCCGAGGCCGGCGTGTACGAATGGATCCCGCGAACCAAAGCCCGCGTGGCGTAGCTCCTCGCTGACTGATCCCCGCCCCGCCCCGCGTCAATGGACCCTTGCACGCCCCAGACGTATGCACAGTGCCATTCACTCGCACGGGGTTGCGGCGTGAATGTGCCATTGCAACGCTCAGACGTATGTGCACCGATCCCCGGAAGTTGGACTGAGTAATTCAGTTCCGACTACTGGGGAGCGTGTGCATGCGTGTACGAAGTTCACTTACAGAGGATCAGCGGGTCGCGGCGGT